>CACZXF010000005.1:1120-57887 GCA_902785105.1 uncultured Eubacteriales bacterium
CATTTCTTCCTGTAGCTTATCACATTTGGCTCTGCGCCGCGAGGGGTGTTTCTATTTTGTCATTTTTGTTTTGGATTCTTAATTCATGCGGTTGTCGTGCGTTTTTTACCAGACTGTGATCTCACCGGAGCCCTCGCTGAAGGGACCGGGGAGGGCACTCAGGCCGCGATGATTGCCGAAATAGTCTCGGTCAAAGGTGATGGCCGTGCTGTCGGGGTTCTCAAAGCACTCCTCGGGCTCGAAGGCGCAGCCCAGGATGTCGCTGGTGACGATGGCGTCCCGGAAATCCTTAATGTAATCATAGACATTGGTCTTGAGGACGCATTTTCCGTCCGCTTCCGCAAGCTCGACCCTGATTGCCGCCTCGTTGTCGGCCAGGCCGTGCTTCTCATGGCGGCTGACGGTTGCACCGTTAAAATAGGCGTTGCCGTCCACCCAGGCCGGGAGATGGCCGAAGTGGTACTGGGCCAGGGCGTGCATGTCCGGCTCGCGGTCCATCATGAAGTTGGCGATCCACTCATCGTAGCTGGGGAAGATGTCGAAGGGTGCGGTACCGGTCACTTCATAATCCGGGGCGGTGGGCTGGCGCTCGGGGTCGGTGACGGGCCAGCGCTGGACGATGATGTTGTTGTACACCCGGTCGTCGCCGTGGAGTATGGTCATGAAACCGGCGACCTCGGTGCGATGGCGGATGTGATAGGGCGTGTAGCGGGGCTCCCGCTGGCCGTTGACGACGCTGTCCACGCCGGAGTTGATGAGGCCGAAGGCGCCGCACATCAGGTTGTGCACCACCGCGAGGCCCTCGCTGGGCATGACGACGCTCATCTTTGACAGCATAATGTTGTTGTCGATCAGCGTCGGGCCGTGGCCCACCTCGATGAACACGTCGTTGGAGAACATGGCCCCCTGGGCGGGCTGGATGCCCTCGGGGCGCTGGTTGTCATGGAGCAGGTTCTGGGTGATGCGCGCGCCCTGGGCCTCCCAGTCCAGCCAGACGCCCATGATGCAGTTGTGGATGTGGTTGCGGCGGATGGTGACGTCGATGGCGGCGTGCAGCTTGATGCCCGCGGTTTCCGCGCCGCCGAGCTGCTGGCTGTTGCAGACGTGGTGGATGTGGCAGTCCTCGATGGTGGAGAACACCGCGCCCATGCGCCCCACGATGCCGGTCTGTTCACAGTGGTGGATGTGGCAGCGGCGGACGATGTGGCTGCCCACCTTCTCCTTGAGCCAGCCGTGATACTGGCCCCGGCAAACGGCGTCCCGCTCCATCTGGGTCGGGCTCTTGATGTGCTTCGTGTAGAAGTACATGTCGTTCTCCGGGTCGCGGTACTTGCCCAGAGAGATGCCGCAGCACTTGCTGCCCCAAACCTCGCAGTCCTCGATGATCCAGCCCTTGGACCAGTGAGGACCGATGAGGCCGTCCTGATAGGCGGCGGGCGGTGCCCAGGTGGTCGCGCCCTTGTTGATGTCGAAGCCGGAGACGGTAATGTAGTCGATGCCATTTTCCTCGGGCATGAAGCAGTTGCGGCGGACGAGTATCTCCACCTTCTCGGCATTGGGGTCGAGGTCGTGGAAGTTGGCGTACAGCACGGTTTCGTCCCCGTCCTGCTCAGTGTACCACTTCCAGGTGGACGCCGCCTGATCCCAGGCACAGGGGTCGGCCTCCCCGGCTTTGCACTCGTCCAAGGTGACCGTCTCATACATCATCTTATCATTGAGGAACACTGCGCCGGTGTGGCGTACGGTGGGCGCGAAATACCAGTCGCCGCAGACCATTTCCTTATACGGATTATAGGCGCCAAAGACGCCGTTCTTCACGCGGTTCGTCCAGACATTGCTTTCCAGCTTCGTCCAGCCGGTCAGCGGCTCCGCGCCGGTGATGACCGCGCCCAGCGGCACCTCCGAACGGTAGACGATGCGGGCGTCTTCCCGCCCCGGGTGGCGCGGAACGACGGTCTCACGATAGATGCCCGGGGCGACGATGATCTCATCCCCCGCCATGGCTTTCTGCGCCGCGTCGTTGATGTGCTTAAAGGGCATGGTTTTGGAGCCGTTTCCGTCCCGTCCCGCGTCAGCATTGACATAAAGTATCATTTATATATGACCTCCCTGCTTCTGTCTGTAAGTATCCTGTGGAAATTATATCACCGCATCACCGCAATTGCAATGGTTGTATGGACCAAACATCGAACGGTGCAGAGCAAACGTTATCGCTCAGCGTCCTCCACAAAAACACGGATTTGGTGGGCTGTGCCCACACCCCTATTGCTGCCGCGCATAGGCAACGGTCTTTGAGGGCCATAGATCCGAGTTCCCAGGCGACTCAGCCCAAATCTTCGATTTGGTCTGAGCCGTCCGGCCTAAAGGCGACAAGCCCAATAGGGCTTGTCGGTCAGCCCTTTGGGCTGACTGTCCCGGTTGAATCAAGACACCGCCGGATAGCTTTGCCAAATGCAAAGCTACCTCAAAGTCTGCGTACAAAGGCCCTTTCGCAGTTTTTGAGGTCGTGCTTTTTGACCTCAAAAACGTCGCTTACTGCTAACATATTATTAAGAATGCAACATAGGTCCTGGGGGCTCGGACCTATGGTCCCCCAGGACCGGTCACCTAAGCGCGGCAGGTCTGGGGTGCGGGCACAGCCCGCCAAATTCCAAATCATCGAACATGCAGAGCCACCGCCGCCATATTTTAAATGTTTGGAGAATCTTAACCCTTGAACTGGACAGTCTGGTACAAAAGGAGTATAATTAATAAAGTTACATAATTACTGTATGTTGGAAGGTCATAGCCTTGATTTTTTCAAATCGCAAAACCATCGGCGTGTTTATCAGCAAAATATTTGCTCCTTTTGACAACGCGGTGTTTCACGCGCTGGAGCGCGAGGGTCGACGGCTGAACTACGATATCGTGGTTTTCACCACCACCGGTTATTTTGCGACGCAGAACGAATACGACATCCAGGAGAAGAACATATTCCGCACGGCCGCCATCGACAAGCTGGACGGCATCATCATCGTGCCCGAAAGCTACGAGCAGGGCGATTTCCGCGAGCTGCTCTTCGACATGCTGCGCCGCCACGCCCAGTGCCCCGTGGTGGCCATTCGCCACAACGGCAATGAGTTCGACTGCGTCTATACCGATGAGACCCAGGCCATCCGGCCGCTGGTGCGCCACCTGATCGAGCATCACGGACTCAAAAGGATATGCTTTCAGACGGGCTTTCCCACGCACATCGAGGCGAATATGCGGCTTGCCGCCTTCCGGCAGGAGATGGCCGAGCATGGCCTTGAGGTGCGGGATAAGGACGTCTGTCCAGGCACCATGTGGACGGACTGCGCCAGGGAGGCCTATGAGCGCTTCTTCTCGGACCCCGAAGACCGGCCCGAGGCGGTGGTCTGCGCCAACGACTACATGGCGGTGAGCCTGATGCGCCTGCTGATGGAGAAGGGCCTGCGGTTGCCCGAGGATGTCATTGTGACCGGCTTCGACAACATCATTGGCGCGGGCCCGGACATGCCCGGCCTGACCACGATACAGCCCGACTACGACGCGATGGTGGTCCGGGCCATGGACCACTTGGACCGCCGCATTCGCGGTGTCTCCGAATGGCACCGTCAGGCGCGGTTCAGCCTGGAGGGCAGGCTGGTGCTTGGCGAGAGCTGCGGATGCGGCAAGCGTTCGCCCGACTACTTCCGGGATGTCAGCCGGCGCACCACCGCGCTGCTGGCACTGGAGGACGAACAGGACCGGATCATGAACAGCCTGAGCATCGATCTGGGCGCCTGCGCCGACCTGAAGGAGCTCCACGAGGCGCTGATCAGCAACCGGGCGAAGAGCGCCAACATCCGGGATCACTACCTGTGCCTGTTCGGCGAACCGGGCGCGCTGATGCAGGAGAAGAGCGGCAAGGCTACGCTGGTCCACGCCATACGAGATGGCCGGGACTGCGGCATCCCCATGATCTCCTTCGACCGGCCCCACTTGCTGCCCGCCATGGCCGAGCGCCCGGAGGAGCCCCAGATGCTCTTTATGAAGCTGCTGCACCAGCGGGGCAACAATTTCGGTTACAGCATCTCCCAGTATGTGCCGGGGGACGGACCCTCGCGCATCTTCGTACAGGTGAACGCGCTGCTGTCCATCGCGCTGGAGAATATCTCCCGGCGTGGGGAGCTCATGCGGCTCTATGAGGAGCGGCGCATGAGCAGCATAACAGACCTGATGACGGGCCTTCTGAACCGCCGCGGACTCATGGAGCGCCTGGAGCCCCTGTGGCCGGGCCTGAAGGGCAGGACCACGGCCTTTGTCAGCATCGACATGGATCGCCTGAAGTACATCAATGACAATTTCGGCCATGCCGCCGGGGACTTCGCCATCCGACTGCTGGCCCGGGCGATACAGGCCGCTCTGCCCCGGGATGGCATCGGCGCGCGCATCGGCGGCGACGAGTTCCTGATCTTCCTGCCCGACGCGGGCAATGGCGAAGAGCAGGCTTTCCTGGACCGGTTCAACCGGGAGCTGCAAAGGCTCAATGCCGAGGAGAACCGATCCTTCACCGTTTCCGCCAGCGTGGGCTGCGTCACCGAGCAGATCGACGAGCTGGACACCATCGAAGGCTGTATCCACGACAGCGATACCCGCATGTATCAGGTCAAGGAAGCCCACCATATGGTCAGGTAAGCTTGGAGCAGATTCGGTTCGCATCTATAAAAAGGGATTTGCCGAGGAGCCGCGTCTCCCAAAAGCCTTCCCAGGTTGGGAAAGGTGGCCGAACGGTGAAGTGGCTGTTGCAGATGATAGAAAAAGCTGCAACAGCCTTCATTATTTTATACAGAAGGCACCGTATACAGAAAAAAGGTAAGCACTTCCTCGCCGTTAATGAAAACAGGACAGCATCTTCAGGTTGTTGAGCCTCTGAAGATGCTCTCCTGCGCCATACAGAGAATGCCGGTCAGGAATCCATAGGCCAGATGCTGGTTGTCCTTAAGAACGCCGGAGAACAGATTGCGCATGAAGCGGATCCTCTATTCATCCTTGCCACAGGGCTTTTGGAGGTTTGGAGAAAAAATATTTGTAAGATCACGGGGTGGACCTGGTGTTCACCGACATCCGCATGCTCCGGCTGAATGGCATGGATCTGGCGAGACAGCTTCGGAAAAAACAATCCTCAACAAAGTTTGTGTTTATCAGCGGCTATGATGATTTCGCACTGGTTCGGCAGGCACTGCAAATGCGGGCCTGCGACTATCTGCTCTAGCCTCTGGAACCCGATGTGCTGACGGAACTGCTGACGTGCTTGGACAGGGAATCGGAATCCGCGCCCACGCTGACTCCCGAGGAACTGGATCAGCTGAATCAGGACGCCCGGATCGCCTGGCGGCACCGGGCCCAGAAGGCACTGCGCCGGGTGGTGCTGGACAACCGCCCACTGAGCAAGGCGGAAGTGGAGCTGTTGACGCCTGAACCGGGCATGGCCTGACAGCTGATCGCCGCGGAGGTGGAGCGATTCTATGAGCGCTACGCTAATCTCAGTGCGGAGCGACCGGGCCCTATGCAGGACAGTCATTCAGAGGAATTGCAGGCGATCTGCGGCAGAGACAGCATCGTATTCCCGCTGGGCGAGGGGCGTTACGGCCTGTGCCTTTAAGGGGAAGAAGCCGGGCTGGATGAGGCAGACCACAAACTGATCCAGAGACTGGCGCGTCTGCCCAAGTCCGGGGACCGGCTGATCTGCTTTGACGGCGGTCAGGCCCGCAGGCCCGATAAACTCGGCACTCTCTATGAACGGTCCATGCGCCTGGGAGGACCACTTTTCACCGACAGAGACAGCAATCCCCGGTAGCCACGATGACCGCTTGAACAGCGCGGTCAACGCGGTGCGGCTGAGCGACCAAATGCTGCTGGAGCGGCGGGTCCGGGAGCTTGAAGCCATCATCGCCGGGGAGGGCGGGCACTCCTTCCTGTATACCCAGGTGAATTACGCAAATCATTACGCTCAGGCTATTCGCTATGTCGCCGATACGAGCGGCTCCATCAGCGAATTATTTAACGATCCTCTGAGAGAGTATCGCGCCGTGTACAACGGGCATAATCTGGAGAAGGCTTCCCGGAGCATGCTGCGGATACTCAGCGCCATCGCGAATTATCTGCCCCCGTGTCAAAGGGGAAACACCACCACGCAGATTCGCAAGGCAAAGCGCTATATCGACAATCATCTGGAGGATTCCTCCCTCAGCATACAGTAGGTTGTCGATGGTTTTTCCATGTCCACCAGCTATTTCAGCACCGAATTCAGAAAGATTGTGGGCTATACCTTCACCGAATATCTGATGATGGCGCATACAGCAGGCCGGCAAGAGGCTTCGACACTCCAAGCTCAAGATCTACGAGATTGCCGAAACGCCGGGCTATGAGAATGCCACCTATTTCAGCACCTTGTTTAAGCGCCAGTATTGCATCACGCCCAAGCAGTACAGGGGCGAAAGATGTTGTAATGCGGCGCAATGAACAGTTGCATCGCCCAAAATGAGCTGTTGTAGGGCACCTAAAAAGCATTGTACCTCCCGACCATGATAAGTTATTATTATACTCAATTTAAAACATATACAGATTCGGAGCAGAGTTTTGTTCTGTCTATGCTGGAGGTTGGGAGGCACAGCGGTACTGCGTTATTCGGAGTGAAGTAACGAAAGGTCGAATGTAGAACGACACCTGTTAGTGTTGTTGATCTCAGGGTGCGTAAGTAATACAATTTTGACTCCTCAGCGCAGAAGAATTGCGTGCCCGGGTTTCTCATTTCAACAGGAACTGGTCAAATCCCGTTGTCTCCAGTATCTCCCGAACATCGTCACTGACGCCGGTCATATCAAAGCTGTCCTTGTTTTCCAGAGACTTGTACATCATCAAAAGCACACGCAAACCGGCGGAGGACACATAGGCCATCCGGCTCACATCGACATGAATCGCCCTGATTCCTGTCCCTGCATTCTGGAACTGCTTCAACAGTTCCGGCGCGGTGATCGTGTCCATGCGTCCCTGGATGGATACTTCAAAGACTCCATCCTTCACTTCGCTTACGACCCTGAAGGGAAGATTGATGTCAACGGGAGCGGGCTTCGAAGTCACATTCTTCGCTACAGTGAGCTCCCAGAACTTCATTTTCCCGAATACATCCCGCACGGCAGGCTCCACTTCCGGATTGCCATTGAGAGAAGCGATCTGGTCGGGCAGATAGTCGGCCATGCAGATCTCATGAAGCTCAAAGCCCATCTTCCGGATAAAGTCTCTGACCTTTCCGTCGTCGGGATCGAAAAATACGCTGTCATTGAATTTGACATCCGCCGTCGTGGCGGCGGCGCGGTTTGTCACCGCGGCGTACATGGCGGTCAACTGAGGATCGTTGTTCAGCGTAGCGGCGACTACCTCTTTATCATACAGGAAATAGGCCCTGTCGGCGATCACCCAGCTCCCGCCGTATTTCTGAAGGAGGCAGCGGATGTTGGAAAACACCTTCTCCAGCTCGGACTGGACAAAGTACATCAGCAACCCTTCCGTGGTCACCAGAAGGTTGCGACTATCCTCGGTAAAGGCATTCTCCAGGGACTCGTAATTCGTGGCGTCCACAGCATGATAGGTCACCGCTTTGTTTTTTCCGATAATTGATTCCACCGCGGGCCCCATAGCATCTATGACAGCGGGAAGGTCTAATCCAAAGTAAGTTCTCCCCTGGCGGGACAATCGTATGCCGCGGGAGGTATACCCGCAGGGCAGGTCTGCGATCTGGCGTTCTTCCATGCGTTCGATCAGTCGGTTCATGGTCTGGAACCGCGTCTCGATGATGATCGTATATGCAGGAAAGAGCTTTCTGACCTGCTCGAGCATCTCCTTGGGTATAGGCTTATTCGACATCTGCGCGCCGAAGGGCGGAAAGCCCAGGGCGTCGAGAAGGCGCTGTGCGTCTTTGTCTCCCGAAGCAGCACTGAGCTGGACACAGGATTTGGCCGTGTTGAACACAGGATTGACAAGTTCCCTCAAATCTTGATTATTCATAAAAAAACCCTCCAATATTCAGTCCATCACTTTCTGAATTATGCTGCTCTACAAGAATGTTGTATTCCTTGAATCCTTCACAGGCCCTTTAATCTTCTCCACGTCAACAGCAATGATTCGGTACAAACCCTTGCTCCATGATTTCACCTGCAAGAGTCCCCCTTCGATATGCGATTTCCCCATTCACTATTTTACCATAGCATCTGTGGCACTGTCCAGATATCATATATCCCAAAATGGAGATGACTTGGGCGATACAGCATCGCCGATCACATCAATGCTCGGTATCGGTATCAATAATAGAAATCCATCGTCTTTTCAGAAAGCATGTGGTTGTCGCTTTTGACCACCGCTGGTTACATCAGCAGGCAGGGCAATATACGCGCGCAAAAGCTCTTTTTCATAGGTTCCTTTCATGCCATTGAGCGTCAATTGATCCCTTAATCTGCTTTAGATTGAGTCCATGTATAGTAAGGCCAGACCTGCTACATCTTCATTCTATAAGCTCAGGCTTTTAAAATGGTAGGTTTTTTGACTGGCTGTCAAACATACCGAATATAATGTAGTAGTCCCTTATAAACAGGAATTTGCAGGGGTGACGAACCTCTCAGTCAGCCTGCGGCAGACAGCTCCCTTTAAAAGGGAGGCCAAGGCTGCCGCCTGCAAACTAAACCTTGCCCCGGAAAACCGCAAATAAACAACAGTGATTATTAATCAAAAATAATAAAGGCGGCGCGGTCAGTAACATATTTTCGCTTGATAAGTTCAGAATGATGTGTTATAATAACATTGCTGTGCGGCAGTGGTGGAATGGCAGACACCTTAGACTTAAAATCTGATGCCCCTTCGGGCGTGCGGGTTCGAGTCCCGCCTGCCGCACTGACCCAAAATTGTCTGATTCATATCGAGTCGGACTTTTTTGTTTTTGGATCTGTTTCCAAATTCACAGAACTATATCTATGCGCGACTTAGTATTCTGAGCGCCGCATACTTATCTTACGCGGTCATACTCAAAAATCTCGTGCAATTCACGATCGTACCCCTGATAGAAGCCCTTCGGCATACCCAGAACAATCTGCGCGCCGCGGTTGTAGCTGATCAACATGCGATCTGTTTCCCGGTCAAAGGAAATGCCCTCAATCTCGCCCTGCAGGGCAACGTCGTCCAGCGTTCTTTCAAGCATGACCGACCATGCCGTGCGCGCAGTGTCCACGCGACAGCGATAGACATGATCCGGTTCGCCAAGATCCGCGGTTCCATCGTCTGCCGTCATATAGATCCAGCCATCGTCGTACGCGATTCCCTGTATCCACTGTGGCACAGGCTGCAAATGATGCTTGCCAAGATATGCACCGGATTCCAGATCATATCGGTAAAGATAGCGTCCGCTCTCTCCGTCCGCCCAGGAACACAGCCAAATGGAGCCACTGTCCGGATCTACGGCAATGCCGGACACCTCCGTCTGGCCGCTTCCCGCGTCAAAAGCATAGGTTCTCGTCAGTTCGAGCGTCTCTGCGTCGTACACCGCGATCTGAATGTTCCTGGCTTCCCCATCCATAAAGTACTCCACACCGGCATAGAGTTCACCGTTGTAAACGTCGATATCCCCGATGTGATTAACTTCATCGGTAAAGGCTGAAAAAGGTTTTGACGCGGTGACCACCTGCTTCCAGTCCCTGTCATACCGTGACAGCGTGGTACTGCCGCTGATGTAATAGCTGTCTCCTTCCCAGGCGATTCCCTGACGTCCATCGACAGCGTGGCTGTCTTTCAGAGAATAAGAATAGAGTGGGCTCAAATCATCCGCCTCAGCTCTCCCCGGCACCGTGGTCGGCGCAGACGGCTGTTCCGCTTCTGCCAGACCAGTTCCAGAAAGAACAGAAATGGTCAGTTGCGCAACCAGCAATAGCAGTAGAAATACGCGAGAATACAGATACTTGTTCGTAATCATGTTATCTCCTCCTTCGGGGTATCCCTATGATGTCAATTATTATACATCATTCTCCTGTATGTGCGCAACAGTTCAGCCCTGCACGAAAATCAATTTTATTTAGAACAGGAATGGATACCGGGTGCATGACACTCACCTCAAATCCGGCACATTTTCCCAATCGTGATTATACATGCGCTGATACTCCGCCTCACTGATTGAAAGAATCGTGCCATGTTTGAAGCCGTAGGGAAAGCTGAACACAGCCTCGCTACGTACAAAATCTCCCTTGGACAGGCGCTCTCCCAGGAAGGGCACATAGCCCTGGCGCTCGCCCGGTTGTCCGTAATAGTCGATAAACAGGCACCAGCGTCCATCCGCCAGCCGCACGGCGGTGGGCGCTTCATACTGGCCTTGCGCCACCGCCGACATGGATTCGTCAAAGCGCGTCACCCGTCGAAAGGGACCGGTTGCGCGGTCGCTTTCCAGCTCGATCATCGTCTGCGGGTTGGCTTCGCTCTTGACAAAGAGATAGTATCGCCCATCCTCCCGATACATGGCGGAGTCGATACAGCCGCTGTCCGGCTTGCGGTAGAGCAGTTCGGGGTTGGAGAAGGTCGCAAAGTCCCGTGTGCGGCAATAGTAAATAGCCTTGGGACCATAGTCGTTCGAAGCATGCGACGCGGAGAAGTGGAGCAGGTAATGCCCGTTCTCCTCATCATAGATCACATCCGGCGCCCACAGACAGCCGAAATCATCGCTGCCCAGTTGAAGCATCCGCTCCTCCGACCAATGCACGAGATCGTCCGATTCCCAATGCGCCAGACATTTGCTGCCGTATCGGGAGATGTTGTCCCAGTCATGGGCATATTTGCCGCGCATACCATAGGCCAGGGACAGATCGGTGGCAAGGATGTGAAACCGCCCTGTGTGACAGTCTCGAACGATGGTCATGTCCCTCACGCCGTGGTCGCCGTAGAAGGCCCACAGCACGGGCCGCCCGCCGTTCAGCGCCTCCCAGTGAAAGCCGTCCCGGCTCAGCGCAAAGTGCACCTGTTCGCCATCGGGCGTCGTCTTTTCCCTGAAGTGCACAAAGAGATAGCACGCCATATGTCGCTCCCCCATCAAAACACCGGGCAGGGGAAACGCCATCTCCCCTGTCCGGTATGTATATCATGTGTTTATCAGATTTTTCTGAGATCGGCTTCGGTGGTGTCATCGCCGATGACGATCAGCTCGGTGCCCGTCAGGTGGGCAAACATGGCGATATCCTCGCGGGTCAGCGCGGTGGACACCACGCTGTGGTGCGCGCCGCCGGCATAGCACCAGGCCGCGGTGCCGATGCGGAAGTTGGGCTTGTGGCGGTACATGATTTGGGCCACGGGCAGCTTCGGCATGGGATGGGGCACCTTCACCAGCTCGATGTCGGCGCAGATGATGCGGAAGTGGTCGCCCAGGTCGATCAGCGTCACCTGGATGCCGTCGCCGGTGACAGAATCAAACACCAGACGGGCGGGATCAGCCTTGTTGCCGATGCCCAGCGGATGCACCTGGATCTTCGGCTGAGTGGCGGCGAAGGAGGCGGGCACCTCCAGCATGTGGCTGGCCAGCTCCAGCTCCTGGCCGGGGGTGAGGTCATAGGTGTAGTCCTCGATGAAGCCGGTGGCGCCCTTGCGGCCCTCGGCCATCTTCATCAGCACGGCGGAGAAGGCGGAGATCTTATAGTCGCCCTCGGGACCGAAGCCCACGCCCTTCGCCATCAGATTCTGAGCGGCGATGCCGGGGAGCTGATTCATGCCGAACAGGTCCTGGAAGGTGTCTGTGAAGGCCTGGCACTCGTTCTTCGCCATGAACTTCTCAAAGGCAATCTCATACTTCGCCTGCTCCCGGACGGCGGCCAGGTTGTCAGTGTCCATGATGTACTTGTCGGTGTATTCCTTCAGCTTGGCGTCGGCTTCCACCTCGGTCACGGCGTCGGCCAGCCTGGCAATTTCGCCGATGCCCCAGTATTTGATCTCCCAGCCGAACTTGATCTCGGCCTCCAGGCGGTTGCCGTCGGTGACGGCCACATCGCGCATGTTGTTGCCAAAGGTCGCGACCCTGAGATGATAGGAATAGTCGATGGCCTTGGCGACCTGGGCGAAGCGGCGGATGCCGGCCAGCACGTCCTCGTGCTCGTAGTAGCCCGCCACCACCTCATGGGGAATGTGCAGCTTGGCGAGTATGAAGCCATACTCGCGGTCGCCGTGGGCCGCCTGGTTCAGGTTCATGAAGTCCATGTCGATCTCATCGTAGGGCAGCTTCTCGTTGGCCTGGGTGTGCAGGTGCAGCAGCGGCTTGCGCAGGAGCTGAAGGCCCTTGATCCACATCTTGGCGGGCGAGAAGGTGTGCATCCAGGTGATGACGCCCACACAGTCGTCGTCATCCATGGCCCGGCGCATGTCCTCCACGCAGATACGGGAGGTCTCCACCGTGGGCAGCAGCTCAAAGGCGATGGTGTCCCCCAGCTTTTCATTGAAGAACGCCACCATGCGCGCGCAGTCCTCAGCCACCTGGCGCAGGCACTCCGCGCCGTAGAGATCCTGGGAACCGGGGATAAAGTACAGCTTTTTCATTTCCATTGTCCTCCGTTATTGTTGATACAGTTGGTTGTCCGGGCTGAACACCGGCATTCCGTCCTCGAACGGAATGCGCATGATGTAGCAGTGACGGTTGGGGTCATAGAGGGGATCGCCGATGATCTCATCGTAGGGACGGGCATGATAGGAGGTGTAGACCTCCCCCGCGGCATCGGTGAAGAAGGTGTTGTGACCGGGGCCAAAGAGGCCCTTTTCTGCGTCGGTGGTGAGCACAGGGTGGTTCAGCTTATGCCATGCGGAGATGTCCATCAGGTCGGCGTTGGCATCGGCCCACAGAAGTCCCATGCAGTAGGCCGGGCTGGTGTCGCTGGCGGAATAGGTCAGATAGACCTTGTCGCCATGAGCGATAAAGGCGGGGCCCTCGTTGACCCAGAATTCGTGCCGCTCCCAGGCGTAGGACGGCGAGGTCAGCAGCATCTGAGGCGTTTTCAGCGTCAGCGGGTCGGCCATCTCGGCGATGTACAGATTTGAAATCTTTCTGCCCACGCTGACCTTCTCCGCCCAGACGCAGTAGCGGCGGCCGTTGTGGTCGAAGACCGTCATGTCCAGCGAGAAATCGGTAAAGCTGAAATCATCGCCGTCGGCGCGGCGGAGCTGGCCGCACTCTGTCCACGGTCCAGCCATGGGATCGTCGCTCTCGCAGCGCAGCACCCATGGGCGCAGCGCCCAGATGTCGTCCTTCCGACTGGCGGCGAAATAGATATACCACCTGCCATCCAGGCAGTGCAACTCCGGGGCCCAGATATGCTGGCTCATTTCCCCGCTTTCGTGGGCGCGCCAGATGACGGTCTCCTCCGCGTTCCGCAGGCCCTCCAATGCGTCGGCACGCCTCAGCGCAATGCGATCGTATTCCGGCACGGAGGCGGTGAAATACCATTTCTCCCCATGCCGAAGCACATAGGGATCGGCCCGCTGGGCGATGAAGGGCGTATTCCAATCGGTGTGTCGGTAGTTGTTTTGATTCATGGCCCTCTCCTCGATAAGGGGATGGAGACGACAGCATCCCCATCCCCCCTATTGATTATGCAAATCGGATGACGTTCCAGCTCAGCGCGGGAATGCTGATCTGTGCTTTGCCGCCATCCACCGGGCCGCCGGGGCCGGCGACCGGGGCGACGTTGCCGGGGTTCTCCTCGGTGTTGACGGCCTTCACGTTGTCGTGATGGAGCAGTATGTGCTCCTGAAGCTTCAGTTTGCCGAAGGCGCGCAGGTCGAGATCAAGGCAGAAATCCTCGCTCATGTCGCGGTTGACACAGAACACGGTCACGCTGCCGTCATCGCCCAGGGTGGCGGTGGCGTCGATCAGCGGCACGGCCTCGTAGTCCGCGCAGTCGTAGACCGGGCTGTTCACCAGCGCCTTGAGCGCGGTGCCGCGGCCATACTTCGAGGCGTGCAGGAAGGGCCAGTAGATGGTCTGCGCCCAGGCTCCGCCACCGTTTCGGGTCATGATGGGCGCGATGACGTTGACCAACTGAGCCAGGCAGGCGACCTTCACACGGTCCGCGTTGCGCAGGAAGGTGATGAGCATGGAGCCCGCCAGCAGCGCATCCTCAAAGTTGTAGATGTCCTCCAACAGCGGCAGCGCCGGGCCCCACTTCTCCCGCTTCCAGATCTCCTTGTCCTGTTCATTGGAGTGATACCAGACGTTCCACTCGTCGAAGGACAGGTTGAGGGTCTTTTTGGAGTGCTTCTTGCCCTTCACCGCGTCGCATATGGACACGACGGTCTTGATGAAGCCGTCCAGGTCCATGCTGCGGGCCAGGAAGCCGGGGGTGTCATTGGTGGGGTTGCCGTAGTAGCGGTGGAGGGAAACATAGTCGATGTTGTCGTAGCACTCGTTTAGCATCGTGTATTCCCAGTCACCGAAGGTGGGCATATCGTAGGCGGAGGAGCCGCAGGCCACGCACTCGATGGTGGGGTCCACCCACTTCATCATCTTGGCGGATTCGTTTGCGATGCGACCATACTCAAAGGCGGTCTTGTGGCCCATCTGCCAGGGGCCGTCCATCTCGTTTCCCAGGCACCAGAGCTTGATGCCCAGCGGGTCCTTTTTGCCGTTGGCGATGCGCATGTCGGAGAACTTGCTGCCACCGGGATGGTTGGCGTACTCCACCACGTCCCGGGCGTTTTCCGGGCCGCGGGTGCCCAGGTTGATGGCGTACATCACCTCGGTGTCGGCCTTCTTTGCCCAGTCGTAGAACTCGTGCATGCCCACGGCGTTGCTCTCCGTGGTGAACCACGCGAGGTCCAGCCGCTTCGGGCGGTTGGGGCCTACGCTGTCCTCCCAGTTGAAGCCGGAGACGAAATTGCCGCCGGGATAGCGCACCACCGGCACGCCCAGGTCCTTGACCAGCTTCAAAACGTCCTTCCGGAAACCCTGCTCGTCGGCTTCGGGGTGTCCCGGCTCATAGATGCCGCCGTACACCGCGCGGCCCAGGTGCTCGATGAAGGAGCCGTAGATGCGCGGGTCGATGCGGCCAATCTGATAGTCCTTATCCAGTATGATGGATGCTTTTTTCATATCGGTATCTCCTCTGTTCAATCCTGTCCCGTAGTCCGCACGCCCCACACCGTCTGACCGTCCCCAGACATGGCCGTGAAGGTGGTGACGAAGGCGTCCTGATCGGAATCATAGCCGATGGAAGACACGCCGTGGTATTCGACGCCATTCAGGGTGATGACATCCCCGTCAACGGTGAAATCCTCGCCCGCCTGCATCGTCTCGGCGGTGTGCTCTGTGGTGTTGACATCCTGTCCATGCAAGAGCACCCTGAACGCGCCGTCCAGCTTCATTTCATCCTCAACAGATTTGGATGTGAAGCACGTCGGCGCGACCACGGGCCAGCCGTAGTCGTTGAACCACATTTGGCGCGTCTGGACGATGTAGCGGTCATCCCTTGGCGCGAAGCGGGTGTGGTGGATGAGGAACCAGCCTTCCTCCGTCTCGATGGCGCTGTTGTGACCGGGAGAGCGGACGATGGCGCCGTCCTCCCAGAACTGATGGCCGCCCATCAGCTTGACGCCGAAACCTGCCACGTCGTCATCGTTCCAGAAATGTCCGGGCTGACACATGCAGTCGCGCATGTCGTGACCCTGGGCGTCCTCATAGGGGCCTTCGACATTTTTGGAGCGGCACACGCGGATGTTGTAACCGTCGTTTACGCCCAGGCCGCCGAAGGACAGGAACAGGTAATAATAATCTGTGTCCTTGTTGTAGATGATGTACGGGGCCTCGATCCGGGCGTGGTTGCCGCCCAGCAGGCGAATGCCGTAATCCTCCTGGCCTTCTTTGATGAGACCGGTGGCCGGGTCCAGCTCCAGCAGGAAGATACCGCCGGAATAGGAGCCGTAGACCATCCACAGCCGCTCCCCCGTCTTGTCGAAGAACACGCAGGGGTCGATGGCGTTGGGATACTGCGTGGCGTCGTAGCCCTCATAGCCCGATTTCAGCAGTATCTGAACGTTCTCGAAGGGGCCTTCGGGGCTGTCCGATACCGCCAGTCCCAGCGCCGACAGCGGAGACGAGCCCTCGCAGCAGCAGTAATACATGTAATACCTGCCGTCTGAAAGCCGTATCACGTCCGGAGCCCAGAAAGTGCCGGTCTGTGCAAAGGTCATGGCCTCCTTGAATTCCAGGCCGTAGTTGGGCTGGAGGGTACACTTGTCCAGCTTGGAAAACAGCTTCCAGTCCTGCAAATCCGCAGACTTCGCGGCCTGCATGTGGCTGCCGTAGATGTAATAAGTGCCATCGTCGAGCATCACCGAGGGGTCGTGGACGGAGGCATTTTTGAACTTCACCTGTTTTTCCGCCCCGGCGGACGACAGCAGCAGAACCATCAGCGCCAACAGGAGCGCGGTGATACAGCGAACCATATCAGCCCTTCACCGCGCCGGCGGTCATGCCCTCGACGATGAAGCGCTGGGCGAACAGGTAAATGAGCAGCAGCGGCAGTATGGCGAAGCAGGAGCCGGTGATCATCAGGTCGTAGTTGTTGCCGTAGGGGGTCCAGAGGGTATTCAGGCCGATGGGGATGGTGTACTTGGTATCGGAGGACAGCACCAGCATGGGCCAGAGCAGGGCGTTCCACGCGCCCATGCCCGTGAGGACCGCCATGGAGGCGTAGGCGGGCTTCATGACCGGCATGATGATCTTGAAGAAGATGCCGTATTCGGTGCAGCCGTCCACGCGGGCGGCCTCGATCATCTCATAGGGGATGCCGGAGAGGAACTGCCGGAAGAAGAACACCGAGCTCATATTCACCAGGAAGGGCAGCATGACGCCCGCGTAAGTATTGCGCAGGCCCATGGCGTTGACTTGGGTGTACATGGGGAGCATCAGGATCTCCAGGGGCACCATCATCACCAGCAGCACGCTCATGAAGATGAAGTTGCGGCCCTTGAAGTTGTATTTGGCCAGGCCGTAGGCGACCATGGAGGACAGCAGCAGGGTCAGCGTGCCCTGCACCGCCACCACGCCCAAGCTGTTGCGATACCACAGGAAGTACTTGTGGGGACTCAGCTCGCCGTTGGCCATCACGCCGGTGAACAGGTAGCGCCAGGCGTTCAGGTGGAGCTTGCCGAAATCGGGGTTCAGGTTCAGGCCGCTGACGAACAGCTCCGCGCCGCCCTTGAAGGTGCCCAGCACCAGCGCGTACAGCGGTATGATGAACAGTATGCACAGTACCACGAAGAACAGCGTCATCAGTATGGACGGAATGGGATTGTTTTTCTGCTCTTTCATGATCTCAATCCTCCTTCTTCCCGATCACGCCGGTAAACCAGAGCTGCAGCACGGTGACGATCATCGCGCCGCCCAGCAGCACCAGGCCCACGGCGGAGGCGAAGCCGAACTTGTCGACCTTCTCGAAGCCGTAGCGGTACAGGTAGCCGACGATGGTCAGGCCGTAGTTCTTCGGGCTGTTGTTGCCGCCGAAGATCATGTAGCTCTCGGTGAACATCGAAAGGCCCGCGTAGATGGAGATGGTCAGCACGTAGATGATGGTGGGCTTCAACAGGGGCAGACAGACCTTGGTGAACTTCTGCACGCTGTTGCAGCCGTCGATGTCCGCCGCTTCATAGAGCTCCTTGGGCACGGACTTCAGGCCCGCCATGTAATACAGCATGTTCATGCCCGTCCAGCGCCAGAAGCACAGCAGGACCATGGCGAACATGGAGCCGCCGGCGGTTTTGAGCCAGGCGATGGGCTGCATGCCCAGCAGCTTGCGGAGCTGGTTCATCATTGCGCCGTCCAGCTCGGAGAACATCATGCGGAAGATGATACCGGCGACCACGACGGAGCACAGCACCGGCATAAAGGCCACGGTCTTGAACAGGCCGCCCGTCTTGCTGAGCTTGGATTCCGCCATGTAGGCCAGCAGCAGCGGCACGGGGATCAGTATGGCGCAGGTGAGCACCATGTAGACGCAGGAGTTCTTCACCGCGGTGTAAAAGGTCTTGTTGGAGAAGAGGTCCGAATAGTTCTTGACCCCGATCCAGCGGGTGCCCGCGCCGGTGATCTCCTGGAAACTCATCAGTATGGTGGAGATCAGCGGATAGGCGAAGAATACCGCGAAGGTGATGATGAAGGGCAGTACGAACACATAGGGGGCCACCTTCTGGGAATACAGCAGATCCCGGTTCATCGCCACATAGACCGCGATGAACGCAATGCCCGCGAGCATCACCCAGAGTCGGTAGCGGCAGATGGTGAACCACAGGTTCTGGAGCGCGGAGTAGCTCTGCCCCTCCTCCAGCGCGCCGAAGAAGAAGGGACTCATGTCATCGTGGGAATCGTAGGCGCTGTCGTAGCGCATGGCCTTGCCCTGGAGGGAAACCAGCGCGCCGACGCCGAGGGCCAGCAGCAGCAGGCCGATAATCAGCAGGAAGATGGCCCGCCTGCCGTCGCCCCGGGAGGACGGCACAACCGCGGAAGCTTGCATCGTGAAGGCTCCTTTCTCAGTCATATGGTGGAGAAACTGACAATTGAGAATTGAAAATCGAAAATGAACGGCTGACCACCTGCAACTCAATTTTCAATTATCAATTGTCAATTCCATAAAAAAGACACGGGAGGGAGCATGGCTCCGCTCCCGTGTCGAGGGGGTGAGGGAATTTAGAACAGATCGCTCTCGATGGATTCCTGCGCGGTCTCCAGGGCCTCAGCGGTGTCCACGCCATCCACATACACCTCGTTCCACAGGGTGGAGCCCAGGTAGCTGTTGATGGTGGGGCTGATGGAGGTGGACAGGATGTAGCCGATGCTGTCCTTGATGGGCAGGAGGGCATCGATCGGGTAGCCGATGAAGTACTGGTTGAACTTGTTGTCGTCGGTCTTCATGATGGCGTCGTCGTCCCAGATGGAGGTGTTGCAGGGGTCGAAGCCCATGACATCCCAGATCTGAGCCTCGCCTTCGGGAGAAACCTTGGCGTAGGCCAGGAACTCGGCACACAGGGCGGGGTTGGTGCCATTGGCGTACACGACGGTGCCGGTACCGCCCTGGCCGATGGACTGGAGCTGGCCTTCCTCAAACACAGGGCAGGGCGCGAGGACGTAGCGGTCCTTGCAGCTCTCGCCGATCTCATCGGTGAAGCGGCTCATGAACCAGAAGGGCATGATGACGCAGGCGATCTTGTTCTGGGCGATGTAGGCCTTGCCCTCCTCGGTGTCGGGCTGGCCGCCGGGGCACACCTCGCAGATGCCGGCCTCGAGCCAGGACTTCTGGGTATCGATGATCTTGGCCACCTCGGGGGTGTTGATGAAGGCGCTCTCGCCGTCCTGCCAGTCCTTGCCCTGCTGCGCCAGCATCAGGGAAGCGACCCACTGGGTGGAGGTCTCAACGGTGCCCATCCAGGCTTCCGGATCGGCTTCCTTCAGCTTCAGACCGGCCTGATACCAGTCGTCCCAGGTCTTGATGTCTTCGTAGTTGACGCCGGCGGACTCCAGCAGAGCCTTGTCATAGAAGCAAACCATGGCGCCGACGTGAAGGGGCGCGCCGTAGTACTTGCCGTCCTTGGCGTAGATCTCCAGGCGGGCCTTCACCAAGTCAGCCATGTAGGGGCTCATGGCGTCGGTCAGGTCAACCAGCTTGTCGGAGAAGGCCAGGATGTTCGGGAACTGGCCCAGCTCGACGTCGCACATGTCGGGCGCGCCTTCGTCAGCCTGGAGGGCGACCTTCAGCTTGTTGTGCATGTCGTCATAGCCGATGGTGGTCACTTCAACCGCGATGGGACGGTCAGGATTGTCGCCGTTCCAGCGCTCGGCGGCCTTCTCAAAGAACTCCTGATGCTGGGCGATGAACGTCCACATCGTCAGGGTGGTCACTTCCTCGGCGCAGGCTGCGGACAGAGTGCCAAGCAGCATGCACAGAACCAGAGCCATTGCAAACAGTTTCTTCATGGGGATACCTCCTTATATTTTGATGAGCCCGGAGGCTCAACAATATACCACATAATGCAATATCCTGTCATCTGACAAATCATATAAATTATTATCGTTCACATTATCGTTAATGTGTCCTGTTGTTAAGTGTATTATAACAAACTCGCCCCCGAATTGTCAACCCCTTAATTTAAATTTTTTGAAAACTTCTCAAAATCAACGTTACTGCTCAGAGTCCTCGATAAATTGGAATTTGTTTGGGTGAGTTTCAAATGGGAAATGACAAATGGGAAATGGAGACAGTCGCTGCCGCCCTGTAATTACAGGCGTTTTCAGCGAACTCTGAAAAAGGGAGCAGGCAAAAACTCATTGCCTGCTCCCTGAATCCAAGGGTTTTAACCAGCCTTTACAGCGGTCTGGATGCTCTGCCATACGGGCTGTCCGGCCTTGATGGTGATATTCAGATTGCCGTCGAGGAGACCCTCAATCCGGGTGTAATCGGATTCGAAGATATCATCGTCCAATTCGGCCCGGTACGCGCCGTCAAAGGCGCTGATGATGCCGTCTTCAGCATACTGCACAGTGTAGAAGTGGTCGAGTATGGAGCAGGCGGGCATGTTCCCGGAAGCGCCCAGCCAGAACGTGCGAAGCACGATCCGCAGGGGCCTGGGGATCTCCAGGCTCTTGCCGTTGACAACATCAGTAGACACCACGACCTTGCTGGGCGTTCCCGCCGGGGTGTCAAAGAACAGGGCGTTATACACTTCCAGGCCCTTGCGATCCGAATTGGAATCGCGGAACAGCCAGAGCGACACATCCACCGGGGCAGCGCCCCGGGCGATCATGTTCACGCTCGTGCGGAAGGCGTCCACCTCGTCGGTCTGTTCATTGATGACGATGTAGACCAGCACCTGATCCGGGTCCTTGGCGGTCTCCGGGGTATCCTCCAGCCAGAAGCGCCGGATGTTCTGCGGCAGGCCCTTGGAGTCCTCTGTCATGCCCTGGATGATCGTGGCATTGGCGGTCAAATCTCCTCCGATTGCATCGGCGCTGATCGCCTCATTCGCATCCAGCCTGCGGATGTAGTTTTCATCCAGTTTTTCCAGCAGCCACTCGCCGGAGATCTCATGCAGATACAGTTCAAACTGCGCCTGCGCGGGGAACTTCAGCTCGCAGGTGTTAAAGTTCAGGGAACCGGTACTGCCGATGGGAATGACCGGGTTGATGCCGGCAGAGCGGGTCAGGGGGATGACAATGTCGATATCGTAGCTCACACCGTTGCCCCTAATGTCGCCCCGCAGCACCTCGGCCACGTACTGAAGGACCATATCGCCGTAGGCATACAGCCTTGTGGCGTTGGGCAGCATGTAGACATCCCTGAAGACATCAATGTTATTCCACAGCCGGTATTCCCTGACGTCTTTCCTGGTCAGCAGCATATCGCTGTTCAGAATGCTCTGCGTATCGATATCGAAGAGCGCGCCGGCCGCCTTGGTATCGTCCCATTCGACCCTTGCCTTGAACACATTGGCGTCCTCGATGGTGCTGCGCTGGATGTCCCGGAGGGCGTCCAGGGTCTTGTTCAGTGTCGAGATGGGTGCCAAAGCCTTCTCGCGGGCGGTCTTCATGGCGGAGCTGGTACTGCGCTCTGTCACACTGTCCACCGTAGAGCTGGTGCCTTCAAGGCAGAAGTCGCAGCGGTTCCTGGCGGCCATCTTCCAATCGTTGTGCGTGTCGCCGCCGGGAATGATGATGAGCGGCGGCGGCGAATACTGCTGGGAGACCGTGAGCTTATACTCGGTGTCATCGTAAGGATTGACTGCCGTGTGGGTGAAGTTCTTCCCCGTCACGCGAACATTGCGCGTATTGGTGGACTTGATCTGGTTGTAGGGCGTGCCCCTCAGATAGGAATCGGCATCGCACGCGCCGCCGCCGCCATAGAGCTCGGCTTCAGACTCGGCCTTAATGACCGGCCAGGAGTCACTGCCCCGGTTGTCCGCCTTCAGGTTCACGTAGCCCTGCGCCATCAGGTTGGCCTTGTCCACCCAGATGGTGTTCTTGTTGTTGGCCGTGATGTCCGCTTCGGCGTCAGAGCCGCCGCCCACGCCGCCGGCGCGGGCATGGCCGTAGGCATACACATTGAGATTCTGATTGCTGACTCTGATGTTGATATTGCCGTCCCGGGGCTCCGCGCCATTGGTCTTGAGCTGGGTGATGCTCTTGCCCTTGCGGTTGATGTTGATGTAGGTGGTCAGATTCATCACCACGTCCGCGTCGGCATTGGGGATCAGGATCGCTCCGTAGGTATTGACGTCACACTTGGTCAAAACGCCCTCTTCGCCGTTGGCCTGATGGCTGGTGGCGACGGCGTTCAGGTTGATATCGCCATAGGAATTGATCTCAACCTCTTTGCCGACATTGATCTGGTTCTCGGAGGTCAGCTTCGTGGTGGCCGTGCCGTTGCCGACGGCGATGAGGCCGCCGTTGTCGATCAGCGCCTTGGTGACGATCTTATCCCCCGCGCCGGAGATGGTCTTCAGGTTGACGCTGCCGACGTCGGAGGTCAGGTGCGCTCTGTCGCTGAGATTGATCCGCATGCGGCGGGTGATGATGTTGTCGGCGAAGGCCGCGGTGCCGTCGATGATGCCGCCGCCGTCCAGGTCGGTAACGGCCTCGGCCTCGGTGCTGGTGGAATTTGAAATGTTCATGGAGCCCTTGGCCCAGAGGTTCGCGCCGGTGCCGATGTCGATGTTGTTCTCCTCGTTGATGCTGTTCTCGCCCTTCATGTAGTTCAGGTTGAACGCCACACCCACCTGTACGGCACTCACCTTGGAGGTGGCCTTGTTGTTGGTGCGTGCGTCGATGTTCAGGGCGTACTTGCCATTCAGATCCGGGTCCTTCCAGTCCGCCTCGATCAGCTCCTTCCGTGCGGTGATGGAGGCGCGGTCGCCGATCACGACGCCGGTATCATACCAGGATTCGGTGGGCTGGGAGGAAACGCCCACGGACACGATGGAGGCGGAGACGCCACGGGCGACCTTCGCCTTGGCCTCGCCCTTGTTGATGGCTTCGATGTTCACGGTAGCACTGAATCGAGTTTTGTGTTATTTTTCTATACTCCTTGGCAATTATCCTGAAATATGTTATTATTAGGGGGGAATTTTTTTATGAAGAGACCTGTTTCGGCATGAAGACCAGTTTGTCAAGTCGGACTGAACCGTAATTTCCCAAAATCATACCACCCAACAAGGAGACAATCTTTAATGGAATATTGGATCAACATCGTTCTACAGTTTTTCATCTTTGGCTTTGCCGGCTGGTGCATGGAAGTCATACTGAAATACCGGCAGTTTCACCGGTTTATCAACCGCGGCTTTCTGACGGGGCCGATACTGCCGATCTACGGCTTTGGGGTGATACTGATCACCCTCGTCATAGGCAATCTCGCCAGCGTCGAGTCCGGCGTCGTGATGACCTTTGCCCTGTCGCTGGTGATCTGCGGCATCGTGGAATACCTGACGAGCTTTGTGCTTGAAAAGATCTTCCATGCCCGCTGGTGGGATTACAGCCAGAAGCCCATGAATCTGCACGGGCGGGTCTGGATCGGCAATCTGGTGCTCTTCGGGCTGGCAGGCGTGGCGATCATACATATCGTGAATCCATTCCTCTTTCCGGCGCTGAACCGCATTCCCCTCGGCGTCCGAAGAACCATCGCGACGGTGCTCCTGGCCGTCCTGGCCGCGGACTTCGTCATCTCCTACTTCGTGCTGAAGCTGGTCAAGAGCGGCATCGACAGCAGCGAGGCCGACAATACTGAGGAGATCAGCAAGGAGGTCCGCCAGATGCTGACGAACAGATCCTATTTCTACAGCCGATTCGCCGACGCCTATCCCGAGGTAGTCTATAAGACCGAGCGCGTGCAGGCCAGACTTGCCGCGGTAAAGGCGGAAGCCGAGCACATGCAGCAGGAGGCGGAGAGGCGCTTTGAGGCCCAGAAGGGCAAGGTTGCGGAGAGGCTTGAACCCGCTTCCCTGATCCGCGCTGACCTGATCGGTAAGCAGGAGGCTTTGATCGCGATGCTCTACGATGAAAATTCGGCGAACGACGATATGAGGAAGCTCAAGGCCGAGATCGACCGGCAAAAGGGCCGCTTGGAGAGCCATTCCCTCAGCAAGCGTCTGCATGGCGGGCGCTGAAACGCGAAGTGACAGGTGAAAGGTTGACGGATATCCGCGATATCCGTCGGCCTTCCTTATTTATGCCCATGACACATCTTCGCGAAAAGACGCCTCATTGATAAATGATCTCAATGTAAATGTGCCAATGCTTGATTATCGTCGCTTTATGCGTGAATTATCAAGGTTATTTTGGTGAAACTGTCAATAGACTAAAGATAATTTTTGTATTAAAATGATACTATGTTTACAGAGTTGCTTCTAATTGTGAAGGAAGCAGCGAGGGTCATACTATCATCAAAAGCAGGAGGCGCCTATGAAAATTGCGTTTGACGTCGATGTACTCGCCAAGCAGATGAGCATCACCGACATGGTCCACAAGGTGGCGGACTGGGGCTACAAATACATCGAACAATCCCCCCATCCCCGCATCAATCCCTTCTATAAGCATCCGCTGTTCTCCAAGGAGTGCGAGGCGGAGTACCGCAAGGCGCTGAAGGAGACGGGCGTCGAGATCTCCTCCTTCATCGTGGTCTATCGCTGGTCCGGTCCCACCGAGGAGCAGCGCCAGCACGCCGTAGCGAACTGGAAGCGTATCATACAGATTGCCGTGGATATGGGCGTGCCGGTCATCAACACCGAGTTCTCCGGCGACCCCAACCAGCAGGAGATCTGCAACGGCATGTTCTTCAAGTCCATGGACGAGCTCCTGCCCATCATCGAGCGCGAAGGGCTGCGCGTGGAAATTCAGTCCCATCCCTACGACTTCTGCGAACTGAACGACGAAGCCTGCGACATCGTGAAATCCTTTAGGTCGAAGAACCTGGGCTACGTCTACTCCGCGTCCCATGGCTTCTTCTATGACAACGGCAAGGGCGACGTGCGCCACATGCTGAAATACGCCGGCGACGAGCTGACCCACGTATTGTTTGCCGATACCTACAACCAGACCAAGGACTGCCGTTACATCCTCAATCCGCCGTGGCTCAATGCCCGCGGCCGCGCCGACGTGACCATCCATCAGCACACCGCCATGGGCGAGGGCGAGGTGGACTTTGACGGCATCTTCGAGACGCTGCGCGAGATGGACTTCGCCAACCGCCAGTTGAAGCCCGACGCACCCAAGGTCGGCGGCGACTCGATCGCCTGCGTTTCCTACTTTGGCTTCCCGGAGAAGATGGACAAGCAGGCCCCCGAGGCCCGCGAGCGCATCGAGAAGGAATTGCTGGGCAAGTAAGTATGGAAAAGAAGGTTTTCGGCTATCCGACGTTCGATGAGCAGGGCGAAAAGGTCCTCACCACCTACGACAACGCCTACGCCGACATGCTCATGGACATCCGGGTCTACCGGATGCAGCTGGGTGAAAAGCGTAGCTTCAAGGTGGACAGCGAGGAGCTGGCCGCGCTGCTTTTGAGCGGCGAGGTGACGCTGTCCTGGGGGAATGAACGCCGGACGGTTTCCCGCCGGGATGTGTTCACCGACGGACCCTGGGCGCTGCACGTCTCCACCGGCGCAGAGGCCATCGTGGAAGCCTCAAAGCTCTCCGAGATACTGGTCCAGCGCACCCGCAACGACAGGGCGTTCCCGGCTCGCCTCTACGGACCGGAGGACGCGCCATGGAGCGATTCCTGTTTCGGCAAGTTCGGGAACACCGCGCGGCGGCGGGTAAACACCATATTCGACTACGACATACAGCCCCTGTCCAACATGGTGCTGGGCGAGGTGGTCAACGAGCCGGGCAACTGGTCGGGCTACCTCCCCCACCGCCATCCCCAGCCCGAGACCTACTACTTCATGTTCGACCGGCCGGAGGGCTTCGGGGCCAGCTTCGTGGGCGATCAGGTCTTTAAGAGCGTCCACGGCAGCTTCTCCGCCATCCCCGGCGGGCTGACCCATCCCCAAGCCGTCGCGCCGGGCTTCCGCATGTACACCTGCTGGATGATCCGCCATCTGGACGGAAATCCCTGGCTCAGGAGCGACTGTGTGGAGGATGAGCGGTATACCTGGCTGCATGGGGCGAAATTCGATTAAGGAAGCGTGTAACTCGACAAATTGGAATTTGTCGGGCTGTGCAGGTATCCCCCCGATAAATCCCTGTTTTTCCGCTCAAAACGTGAGATTGGAGTTTATATGGAATACATTCTGGACATGCAAAACATCAGCAAGACCTTTCCGGGCGTGAAAGCGCTGGACGGGGTGCAGCTGAAGGTGCGGCCCGGGGAGGTGCACGCGCTGATGGGCGAAAACGGCGCGGGCAAATCCACCCTGATGAAGATACTGATGGGCATCTACACCATGGACCCCGGCGGCGCCATCACCTTCAACGGCCAGCCCTATGTGGTGCACAACCCCAAGGAGGCCATGGACACCGGCGTGGCCATGATCCATCAGGAGCTGAACCCGATACTGGACATGACGGTCTATGAGAACATATTCGTGGGCCGTGAGCTTCGGAAGCATGGCATCGTGGACAAGAAGGCGGAGATCGAGGAGGCCAAGCGGCTGATCGAGGAGTGCGGCCTCCACGTCTCTCCCACCGAGACACTGAGGCATCTGACCGTGGCCCAGTGCCAGCTCATCGAGATCATCAAGGCCATCTCCGTCAACGCCAAGGTCATCATCATGGACGAGCCCACCGCCGCCATCACGGACCGCGAGGTGGAGCTGCTCTTCGGCCACATCCGCAGGCTGAAGGCCAAGGGCGTCGCCATCATCTACATTTCCCACCGCATGGATGAGATATTCGCCATCTGCGACAGCGTCACGGTCTACCGTGACGGCCGATACATCGGCTGCGGCACCACGAAGGAGCTGGACGAGGCGGCGCTGATCAAGATGATGGTGGGCCGCGAGATCACCGATGTGTTCCCGAAGCTGGAGGCGAAGATCGGCGAGACCATCTTCGAGGCGAAGCACGTCACCCGCGCGGACAACAAGGTCCGGGACGTCAGCATCTCCGTGAAGCGCGGCGAGATACTGGGCATCGGCGGCCTGGTCGGCGCGGGGCGCAGCGAGCTGGTGGAGGGCATCTTCGGCATGCACCGGCTCTCGGGCGGCGAGATCACCGTCAAGGGCAAGCCGGTCCACGTCCACTCTCCGGCGGACATCATCCGGGAGGGCGTGGCGCTGGTGACCGAGGACCGCAAGGTCACGGGCCTGAACCTCACCGGCTCCGTCAACGACAACATCAGCATGGTCGCCATCCACAAGACGCTGGTCAACGGCCTCTACAGCAAGGGCAAGGCCCGGAAGCTTTCGCAGGAATACATCGAAAAGCTGAACATCAAGACGCCCTCCGGGGACCAGATCGTCGGCAACCTCTCCGGCGGCAACCAGCAGAAGGTGGTCATCTCCAAGTGGCTGCTGAACGACCCGGACATCATCATCATGGACGAGCCCACCCGCGGCATCGATGTCGGCGCGAAGCGCGACATCTACCTGCTCATCGGCTCTCTGGTGCAGCAGGGCAAGGCGGTCATCATCATCTCCTCGGAGATCCCGGAGCTGATGGGCGTGTGCGACCGGATCGTCGTCATGGCGGAGGGCCACATGTCAGGCGAGATGAGCCGCGCGGACTTTTCCCAGGAGAGCATCATGAGACTGGCTTCGGACATTGCGGTTTAACGCGGAGGGACATATGGAAAACAAGAAGAAAGCATCGTCGTTTATCAGCGAGTATTTTATCTTTTTCATCTTTATCGCCATCGTCGTCATACTGACGATCATGAAGCCCAGCTTCATCTCCCCGCGCAACCTGGGCAACATACTGAAGCAGGCCTCCATCAACGGCATACTGGCCTTCGGCATGATGTTCGTCATCATCTCCGGCGGCTTCGACATGTCCGTTGGCTCCACGCTGGCCTTCGCGGGCATACTGGCCGCCATGCTGGGCAAGGGCCAGGTGCCGCTGATCCTGCCGCTGATCATCTCCATGTTCGCGGGCCTGTGTGTGGGCATACTGAACGGCGTGGGCATCTCCGTGGGCAACCTGCCCGCCTTCATCATGACTTTGGGCACGCAGACCGGCATCCGCGGCCTGGCGCTCCTCATCTGCGGCGGCAACCCGGTGACGGGCCTGAGCGAGGGCTACCGCAACCTGGCGGCGGGCACCATACTGGGCATACCGACGCTGGCTGTGTTCTGGATCGTCGTCGCCGCCATCTGCTCCTTCGTGGCCACCAAGACGGTCTACGGACGCAGGGTGTTCGCCTGCGGCGGCAACATACAGGCCGCGCGCGTGGCGGGCATCAACACCAACTTCATCCGCATCTCTACCTTCGCCATTGCCGGCCTGCTGGCGGGCCTCAGCGGCTTTTTGATGACCTCCCGCGTCACCATCGGCCAGCCGACGGCAGGCGAGAGCTACGAGATGGACGCCATCACTGCCTGCGTGGTGGGCGGCGTCTCCATGTCCGGCGGCGTGGGCAAGCCCTGGGGCGTCATCGTCGGCACCCTGCTGATCACCATCATCGCCAACGGGCTGGATATCCTCGGCGTCTCCGCCTACTGGCAGAAGATCGTCAAGGGCCTCATCATCGTCGTGGCGGTGCTCATCGATGTGAAGGGCAAGAGCAAGAAGGATTGATGTTCCGGTTTACGCGCACATGATAAGGGCATGAAGTATCCCTGTAGGGGCGGCGTTTCGCCGCCCGCCGCTCCGATGTACTTTAATAAAGGACGGGCAGTGCAACGCCGCCCCTACAGGTACCATTCATTCTATTGTCATATGTGTTAGTTTATGGAACACATGCTTCTTTGCTTGAAGCCTTTGCATAATATTAAACAGGAGGAAACACAACATGAAGAAACTGACTCTCGTGATGGCCATCATCCTGGCCGTGGCGCTGCTGACGGGCACGGCCTTTGCGGCGCAGATGGAGAACGGCGTGCTGCGCGCGGGCGCAGGCGCGGGCGCGGGCTACAAGATCCTGCTGCTCCAGCAGCACAGGAACAACGCCTTCCAGAACGGCGTTTACGATGCCGCTGTCGCCGCCGCCGAAGAGCTGGGCTGCGACCTGACCATCCTGAGCTCCGACTCCGACGCCGCCACCCAGATCGGCCAGATCGAGCAGGCCATCGGCGAGTACGACGCCATCCTCTTTGAGCCGGTGAACCCCGACGCCCTGGGCGCGGCCTCCAAGGAAGCCGCCGACGCCGGCGTGGTCGTCATCAACATCATCTCCGCCTGCACCGACTGGGAGAGCTACGGCATTGCCGCGCTGTCCTGCGGCGACAACGTGACCGCGGGCGAGACCGAGATGCAGAACGTGGCCGACCTGCTGGGCGGCAAGGGCAAGATCGCTATCCTGACCGGCCCCTCCGGCGACTCTGGCGGACTCCAGCGTCTGGAAGGCTACACCAATATTCTGGCCAACTATCCTGAGATCGAGCAGGTCGTCGAGCCCGCTGACTGCGGCTGGGACACCGCTTCCGCTCAGACCACCGTCGAGAGCTGGCTGTCCGCCTATGAGCTGGACGCCATCGTCTGCGAGAACGACGGCATGGCCATCGGCGCGGGCAACGCGGCTGGCGCCAACAGTGGCATCATCATCACCGGCGTTGACGGCACTCCTGACGGCTTCGAAGCCATCAAGGACGGCCGCGTCACCGGCACTGTCTCCCAGAATGGCGGCGAAATGGCGGCCAACGGCCTGAACGCGGCTGTGCTGCTGCTCAAGGGCGAGACCCTCGAGTCCAACACCCTGATCACCACCAACACCTGGATCGATGCCAACAATCTGGCTGATTACGAATAAGCCAAACTAATAATCGGCGCGCAGGTCATGCGCGCCGATTTTTTGTTCTCTTTGGGCAACCTTCAGTCCTCCCATAAACAGGGATTTGTGGAGGTTCATATTCCCAACATATTCCAATTTGCCGTGGGAGGACTGATACATGTTACACCTCTAAGGGATCTTTAACGCCGTTCAGATGGAAGGCTTTGAGGCGGTCGATGCAGGTGCCGCACTGGCCGCAGGGCTTTTCGCCCCCGGCGTAGCAGGACCAGGTCTTTTCGTAGGGCACACCCAGTCTGAGCCCGGCCTTCACTACCTGAGCCTTGTTGCACTGAATGAAGGGGGCCACGATGTGCGCGTTGCCGCCGGAGCCCTCACAGATGGCCCGGTCCATGGCCTCCACAAAGGCAGTGGAGCAGTCTGGATAGGCGCTGCCCGCGGCATCGTCGGCATGGGCGCCGTAATAGATCTGCGTCGCGCCGACGCTGTCGGCCACGCTGGCCGCGGCGGCGAGCATCAGGCCGTTGCGGAACGGCACATAGGTGCTCACGGGCTTGCCGGGGGCCTCCGCCTGCTGCTCGGCATAGGAGCCCGTCGGGAGCTCCGCGTCCGAGCTCTTGAGCAGCGTGCAATCACTCCTGACGAATATGGCGGACAGGTCCAGCGACATCAATTCCACGCCATAGTGGGCGGCGATGTCCTTCGCCGACTGAATCTCCCGGTCGTGCCGCTGCCCATAATACATGTTGACCGCCAGCACGTCCTCCGGCTTGCAGTCCACAAGCGCCTCCGCGAGGCAGGTGGAAGAATCCACCCCGCCAGACAACAAAACAACTCTCTTCATGCTTTTTCCTAATCACTTTCTTTTTATTAACAAATCAATTATCCCAATATAGCAGAGGCACACGCCCCTACAAGGTTGTTTCGCATCCTCAACATATTCCAACTTGCCGGGATAAACTGAATCGTGTATAAAACTAACGCTTACTCTCCTCACCCTTGTAATACTGCTCTATCATCGCGTCAAGCGACAGCGGATCGGAGAAATAACTGCCCTGCAGCGTGGTGAGGCTGAATTTGCGCACGATATCCCGCTTTTCGCGATTATCTATGCCCTTGACGTTGATGTATCCCACATATTCCGCAGCCACCCTTGTGAGGTAATCCAGGGTGCTGCGCGCGCGGGCATCCGTCTCGATGTCCCGGGAGAACTGGCTGTTGATGCTCACCGCGTCGACGGGCGCGATGCGCAGAAAGCCGATGGAATCGGTGCCGCTGCCAAAGTCCTCGATGATCGTCAGTATTCCGCGCTCGTGCAGCGCCTGTATGACGCTCTTCAGGCGCTCCATGCCAATAAAGCGGCAGCCGTCGTCGAACTTGAGGCTCAGCTGGTGGGGCGGGAAGCCCGTCACACGGAGATAGTGAAGCAGCGTGTCGATGAAGTAGCTGGATTCAAGCTGTATGCGCTGCACATTCAGGCACAGCAGGAAGCCCGGATGATATTTGAGCAGTTTTACGCCGTCGGAAAGACCCCTTTCGAGTATGAAATCCCCGATCTCCTCAAATATGAAATCCCGCTCCAAAATGGGCATGAACACCTCCGGCGCCACCTTGCCGTATCGCTCATCCCGCCAGCAGATGATGGCCTCCGCGCCGTTGATGCCCTCGTTTTTGGCGTCGATCACGGGCAGATATTCCAGCTCAAAGCCGCGGCAGCCCTCGGCGGCGCATTCGCGGATTGTGTTGATCAGCTCCAGCGTTTCCGTGCCGTCGTAATTGACGCTGCCGTTGAAGTCCACCAGGTCGCCGTGCTTGTAACGACGGGATTCCTCATAGGCATAGTTCATGCAGGCAAACACGGTGGAGGCACTGACCTCGGTGCCGACGCTGGAGATCATGCCGCCGCCCGCCGTCAGTATGTTTTTGATGCCATTGACCATGATGCCCCGCTGGAGCTGATACCGAATGTGATCGTATATGGCGGCCACTTCGTCCCGGGTCAGCGTGTCGGACAGGATCACGAAGGACGCGCCCTCGGCGCGGCAGACGGTGCCGCGCTCCTTCACGACCTCCTGGATGCGCCAGGCGACCTCCTGGAGGGTCCTGTTGCCGTAGGTATAGCCGTGGACCTCGTTGATCTGGGAGAAGCGGTCAATGCCGATCAGCAGCGAAATGACGCTTTTGCCCGCCTCCAGCAGCTCTGTCAGTTTATCCTGATAGGCGTTTTTGTTGGGCAGCACGGTCACCGGGTCGGTGTTCTCCGTCAGTCCCTGGTTGATCATCGCCCCGCCGATCAGGCTGGGCTTGCCGTCGCTGCCCCGCAGCACCGCACCCACAGCCCTGAAATTCACGTATTCGCCCTTCACCGTCCGCACCCGGTAGGTGAGGTCATAGGTCTGAGTACCGCCGGTCATCAGCGGCAGCATGACGTCCATGTAGCGCTTCCGGTCCTCCGGGTGCAGATAGTCGTTCCAGTCCATGGCGCCGTTGGGGATGTACTCCCCCGGCAGGCCGAACAGCTCCACCGCCCCGGCGGAATAGCGGGTAAAGCCGCCGTCCACGTGCATCAGCGTTACAAAACCGCCATTGGAAAGCATGGTGAAGGCGTCAAATACGTCGTCCAGCATCTGTTTTTGCAGAGGGTCCATATTGATTGCCATGGTGGTGGCCTCCTGTTGGGTTTGGTATGGGGAAATAGCATGAGAAATTGGAATTTGTAGGGATACGCGGGTAGGCCACCTCATCCGCCCTCACGGGCACCTTCCCCTCAAGGGGAAGGCAGGGGCCGGGCTGACAGGTAACCAAAAGCCTTCCCCTTGAGGGGAAGGTGCCCCGAAGGGGCGGATGAGGTGGCCTCGAACTATCATCCCAACAAATTCTTGTTTATCCAACATATTTTCAGTCTCGAATCAATTCCTGAAGTGTCTCCTTCAGCCGGTCGATATCGACGGGCTTGGAGAGGTGGGCATTCATGCCGGCCTGGAGGGAGCGCTGCACATCCTCGTCGAAGGCGTTGGCAGTCATGGCGATGATGGGGATTTGTTGGGCGTCGGGACGGGGCAGCTTTCTCAGCGCCCGGGTCGCCTCGAGGCCGTCCATGACCGGCATACGCACATCCATCAGCACGGCGTCGTAATAGCCCGGCGCGCTCTGATCGAACATCTCCACGGCGATCCTGCCGTTTTCGGCGTGGTCCGAGGCGATATCGAACATATCCAGCAGGTCGGCCAGTATTTCGGCGTTGATGGGCATGTCCTCCGCGATGAGCACCCGCCGGCCCGTCAGGTCCGCGGGGGCCTTCTCCCGCCGCGTCAGGCGCTTGTCCTCCATGACGCGCTGGAACATGGGCAACACGTTGGACGCGAACAGCGGCTTCGACATGAAGCTGTCCACCCCGGCCGCCCTGGCTTCTGTCTCAATCTCATCCCAGTCGTAGGCGGTCAGCACGATCACGGCGGAATCCCGCCCCACGATGCTCCGGATCGCCCTTGTGACCTCAATGCCGTCCTGTCCGGGCATCTTCCAGTCCACGAACATCAGGTTGTAGGCCTCGTGGCGGGCGACCTTGAGCTGTATCATCTCGATGGCCTCTTCGCCGCTGGCGGCGGTGTCCGCGGCGATGCCGAGCTCCTCCATCACGTTCCGGGCATGTTCCCGGGAGATGGGATCGTCGTCGATCACCAGCACCCGAAGGTCCTGGGCCCGCACTTCGTCCATCTGGCGCTCCCGGCGCTCGCAGTCCCGCAGCGTCACCTCCACGGTGAAGGTAGTGCCCACGCCCTTCGTCGATTCCACTTCGATGCGGCCGTTCATCTGCTCCACGATGCTCTTGGTGATGGCCATGCCCAGGCCCGTGGAGCCGTAACGGTTGGCGCGGCTTGCGTCCTCCTGGGAGAAGGCGTCGAACAGCTTCGGCAGATATTCCGCATCCATGCCCACGCCGGTGTCCTGCATGGTGAAGCGCAGGGCACTCTGGCCCTCGAATTGGGAGATGCGCTCCACGGTAAAGATCACCATCCCGCCCTCGGGAGTGAACTTCACCGCGTTCCCCAGAATATTGATGATCACCTGCTTGAGCTTCATGGCGTCGCCGATGTAGTCATCGTCCACCTGACCGATGACACGGCAGTCATAATGGAGCTTCCGATCCTGACACTGGGAGCTGATCATGGTGTTGATCTGCTCCAGCATCTCCGAGAAGGAAAATCCCTCGTTGCGGATGGTCAGCCGGCCGCTCTCGATGCGGCTCATGTCCAGTATGTCGTTGATGAGGTTCAGCAGGTGCCGGGCGCTGGAGCCGATCTTCTCAAGCTGCTCGCGGGTGCGCGGGGGCAGGTCCGGGTCCCGCAGGGCGATGCTGTCCAGGCCGATGATGGCGTTCACGGGCGTGCGGATCTCGTGGCTCATGCTGGAAAGGAAGGCCGTCTTGGCCACGCTGGCCTGATTGGCCGCCTCAAGAGCCTGCTGCAAATGCTCGTTCAGCGCCATGTGCTGCTTCTGGATCTCCGTGGTGTCGCTCTTCAGGAGTATGTAAAAGCGGGCCTCGGGATTGACGCTGTAGAAGTCAAACTGCTTGTAATAGGTCTCCCCCTCCACCTCGACGGCCAGATCCACCACATATGGGTTCTTCTGGCGAAGCTCCCGCTCCACCGTCTCCATGCTGAGGGCTTCGCGCATCCGGGCGCGCTCGGCGTCATCGGACAAGGCCGGCAGCACCTGGCCCTCCAGCCACGCCCGGTATTCGCCGTTTCGGGTGGTCGGGAAGATGCCGCCGCGATGCTCCTGGCTCGCGTCGCCGATGGTCACGCCGTATCTGCCGTTCACCAAGTAGGCCACCATGTCGAACTGCTGGGCCAGTATCCTGTCCGCCAGTGTGTCCTTCACCTTCTCACTGTTGCACTGGCGCTCGGTGATGAAGGCTACGATGTCGCCGGTCAGCGGGTGGCGTGTGACGGAGGCGGAGATATTCACGAAGCATGACAGGCCGCCCTTGCGCACGGAATACAGCATCAGCGAAGTGTTGGGCCTGCCCGCCGCGTAGCGCTGCATCAGGCCCTCCCGGTCGAACAGCTTGATATACTGCGCCCGCTCCGACGCGATGGGATAGTGGGCCGCCCGCAGGCGGATGGCGTCGGAATAGGTGTTGCTCATATCGTCCGTGTCAAAGATGTCCGCGCCTTTGATTTCCTCGAACACATTTCGCGTCAGGTTCACGCGCAGGTTGGTCAGCGTCATCTCCCCCGCCTGATAGAAATTGTTGCCCAGGCTGGAATAGGTGGTGCGCAGGCGCTCCTCGTGGGCCTTCAGCGTCGTCACATCCGTATAGGTGCAATAGATATAGTGCTCGTCAAAATCGTCGATGAAGGCATAGTGGGCGTTCACCCAGACCTTGTTGTGCTTCGCGGTGACCTTTTGGACGGTCAGCCGGCTGGAGCCGTCGAAAGCCACCCGGCGCTCCATCATGCTGCGCACCAGTGGGCGGTCGTCGGCCACGGTGGTCTTGAATATGCCGATGCCGGACAGTCGGGCCTTCGCCTCCGCCTCGCTGCATTCCATCATCCGGGCGTATTCGGCGGACACGAAGATCGGGTCCAGATGGCCGTCCGCCTGCCGCTGGATCAGCACCGCGTTGTTGCCCATCTGCCGAATGTTCCGGAGGAAATGGTCCCGGGCGTCCCAGTACACGTGGCTGGTGATATTGGTCAGATAGAAGCCCGCGTAGGGCGCGGGCAGATCCGGTATCGGCTCAAAGTACAGGTGAAGGTTCACCATGGGCATGTAGGTCATGAAGGCATGGGGCTTCTGCGTGATGAACCGCTCCATCATCTCCAGGGAATAGTCGTCCATGAGGGTGCTCTCCTTCAAAAGCGCCCCCAGATAATCCTCGTTGTGATAGATGGCCACCCAGTCCCGCGCGAATATATCACTGGCGTAAAGTATGCGAAAGTCCTTTAATGTGCCGTCGGCATTGTATATCGGCTCATAGATAAAGGAGCTTATATCATGATACTCATATCGTCCGGTCTCAAAGGGCAGCAGCGATCCCGCCATATGTCAATACCTCATTTGCGTTATTTATAAAACAATATGATACATTATAACCTTTTAAAAGGGAAAATGCAATAGCTGTATTTTTACTCTCCTGTGGGGACGATCGCCGAAACAGTACCCAATTTATGTATTCAAGCATCCGTGAAAATCGGCGGATATGAAAATTCCCTGAGCGGTGTTTTCATTTCCAGCACCACTCAGGGAGTTTATGTTATGCTTCTTTTTCAGCTCGTCAAAAGCTCAGCCCTATATGGTTTTTCCTCAAATAGAAAAGGGAGGTTATTCCCTGCCTCCATCGGCACAAAAAGCTTTGAGATCCCAATGCTGAACGTCAACACCATGATAAACGCGATGCTCCGCCTCATGCCTTTACCTGCTCGAACAGCCAGTCGCGCACGGCCTCGATCTTATAGGCGTAGTCAAAGGACGTCATGTGTTCGCCCGCACCGCCGCCGGAGGTCTGGCCGTCGACCAGCGTGGTGCCAAGCGTGAACGTGACGAAATTGGCGCTGTGGCCCTCGGCCAGCATATCCGCCACCTTTTGGTCCTGCGCGTCATCCTGCGCGGACCACTCCGCCGCGCTGTAGGCGACTCCGTCCGAATCGAACAGCGCCATCAGCTCCGCCTGTCCCGCGGAGGCCTTGGGGTCGCCCGCGGAGACGATGTAGAAGAAGGTATCCCCTTCCAACACATTCAGCACGTTGATGTCCCACTGGCTGCCCACGAACAGCGACGCGGCGAACAGATCCGGGCAAGTCACATTCAGATAAAAGGAGGTCATGCCGCCCATGGACTGGCCGGTGGTGTAGATGCGGCCGGTGTCGATGCTGTAGGTCTCCGTCAGATACTGTATGAGTTTCACCGCCGTCTCGATCTGATCGGAGGTGTTGAAGCTGTCATCAACGATGGTCTCGGTAAACACCGGCACCACCACAAAGCAGGGGTGCTTGGCCTGCTCGGCCTCCGTCGCCCAGATCAGGCCGCCCCAGCCCTGGGTCAGTACGACGTCCGCGCCATTCCCCACCACGCTGGCGTCGGGGATGAACTGGACGAGGGGATAGCTGGTCGATTTATCGTAGTTTTCCGGGACGAAGAGCTGGTATTGAAGCTCCGCGCCGGTGTCAGGGTCGGTGAAGGTCAGAAGCTGGAACTTCGGGGCGACCTCCGCGATCATGGCCTGGAGCTCGGTGTCGGAGGACTTGTCGTTCATGCGTCCCCCGCCGCCGCCCATGCGGGGACCGCCCATCCCGCCGCCGGGGCCGCCCATGCCGCGACCGCCCATCATGCTGCCGTCCTCCGCAAGGGCCACGACGCCCGTCATCAGCATCAGTACAGAAAGTACCATACAAATCAAGCGTTTCATCATCCATTGCCTCCTGTCGATATGTTTATGCCTATTTTTTCTTTGGAAGTATCCGGACTTACGCTCGCGCTGCACGATACCTCATCGCAGGTTCTCTCCTGCTGTGATTGCATTGTAACAGGGAATCCTTAAACAAGCCTAAAAAGCCGAAAAAATAACGTTTCCTTTCGCCTTAAGGGGTGAATCAATATTAAGTCGAAGCCTCCTGCCCGTTGATACTGACATCAATTTCTGTTATAATGGTTAAAATAGAGCTGCAAATCAATCGAACATGTATATATAAGGAGGCTTAGTATTATGCGCATATTTGACGGTTTCCAGCACGGCGTCAATCTGGGCGGCTGGCTTTCTCAATGCGACGCCACCACCGAGGATCACTTCAACACCTTTATCACCGACGCGGACATCAAGTGGATTCACGGCATGGGGCTGGACCATGTGCGCCTGCCGGTGGACTACAACTGGATCGAGGACGAATCCGGAGCCCCCATCGAAGAGGGTCTGAAGCACATCGACGACTGTATCCGCTGGTGCGAGGATGTGGGCCTCAACCTTTTGCTGGACCTGCACAAGGCCTATGGGTACACCTTTGACCCGCTGGATAAGGATGCGGACCGGGAGATCTTTTTCCACGACAAGGGGCTCCAGGAGCGCTTCATCGCCCTGTGGCGGCGGCTGGCTCAGCGCTACGGCAGCCACAGCGGCGTGGCCTTCGACCTGCTCAACGAGGTCATCTCTCCGGATGTGGTGGACGAATGGAACGACATCGTCGATCGGACCATCTCGGCCATCCGTGAAATCGCCCCGGACACCTGGATCGTCATCGGCGGCGTGCGCTACAACAATGTGCGGAGCGTGCCGCTGCTGGCCGCGCCTCACGATGAAAAGGTCGTTTACAACTTCCACTGCTATGAGCCGATGATATTTACCCATCAGAAGGCCTATTGGGTCGAGGGTATGCCCGCCGACCTGAACGTAGCTTATCCCGACGACCTGAAGCATTACATCGAGCTGTCCGAGCGGCTTTCCTTCGATCTGGCAGGCGCCATCGCGGGGCAGCGGGTCCGCGTCATGGGGAAGCAGTTCTTCGAGGCGCTGTTTGTGCCGGCAATCGAAGCCGCCGAGAAGTACGACGTGCCGCTTTACTGCGGCGAGTATGGCGTCATCGACCGCGCGCCTGTGCAGGATACATTGCGCTGGCTCAAGGACATCACCGCCGTGTTCAACCGCCATGGCATTGGCCGCGCCCTTTGGAACTACAAGTGCAAGGATTTCGGCCTGATCGACGCCCACTATGACGCGGTGCGGGACATGATGATCGGCATGATGTGAGATTATTATGGACCCATGCAGAAGTAATCCATACATTACGCCCGTCTGGATCCGCCAATGCCTCGTTGACAGAAGGTCCGCTCCCAGCGGTACAATGATTTTCTATGAAAAACTCTATTTCCCTTTGCATACGCAATAATGGCAGGTGGTATTGGGATCATTCGACTTTGCGGGACATTCATAGACCATTCGCCCCTCATCCCGCATAACTGTGATGTGCAGCATATCAATCGGGTGCATGGGACGCTCCGCGATGAAGGTCAGATAGAGGCTGGCAGTGATTATCCACTGCCACGCCTCGGGCGCTTCCGGCAGATAGCGCCGAAGATAATCCTCTGTGACCTTGCGCAGGCCGATTGTTTTCGCCTCGTCAACCACCCCGGGGCCCCGCGCCTCCGTCTCCCGCAGCTCCAGCAGCACAGCGCGGTTGAAGGCGCTGACCTTCAGCCTGCCTTCCGCCAGCGCCTCCCACTGTTCATCCGTTATGCCGCCGCGCAGCTTCGCCAGCATCTCGGCTTTGTTCATAGTATCTCATACTGAAGCAGTTCATACTTCAGCCTCGTGCCCTCGTCGATGGCCTCCGGCAGCAGGGCACGGGCTACGAGCAGCGGCTCCTCCTCCGCGTCCGTCCGATTCAGCCAGGCGTAATCGCCGTCGATCCTGGCAACGATGTAATACTTTGTTTCCATAGAAACTCCTCTCAGAAATCCGACAGTCGGTGTTTGCCGGGAATCTCCTTCCTGAGGAATATGTATTCCGCATCGGTGGAGCGCGCGTCGTCGAAGTGATAGCCGCTTCTGTCAAAGCCTTTGAGATGTTCCGGCTTTTTGGCTCCGATCTCGGCCATATAGCGCACCATTTCGCCCCTGGCCATCTTGGCATAGACGCCCTTCTGGACCACCTTATCGCCCTCCGGTTCGCCGAACACGCAGGTGATGAAGCGGTCGCCGGGGGCCAGGTACTTCTCCACACATCTGGAATACTCTTTGGAGGCCAGATTGACGATGATCCCGCTGTCATCCAGGACCTCCCGGTACAGGGCATCTCCCCAGAATTCATAGAGATCACGGCAGCCCTCCACCCTGGCCTTCGCCTGCATTTCCAGGCGGTACGGGACCACGCCGTCCATGGGCTTTAATACGCCATAGAACCCAGATAAGATTCGCACATGCCGCTGGACATAGTCAAACTGGCCATCCTCGAACACAGACGGTGCCATACAGGTAAACTGAATGCCATCGTAGGCCAGGATCGCGGGTGTAAGATTCTTTTTGAGATCCATTTCAGCAAAGCGCTCGGCATTCTCCCGGGCAATGACGTCGTTGCAGGCCCACAGCTTTTTCTGTTCAGCATAGGACAGCCCTCTAATCCATTCCATCAATGCTTCAGTCTTTTGCAGAAATACCGGCAGCCCGCCACACACAAGCGAGTCGGTATCGACTCGCATCTTCTTTGCGGGGGAAATAATCACTCTCATTCCAAATACGCTCTCAGCTTCCCTGTTATTTTTGGCGTGGTGACATCAGTTTATCGCAAAACGCCCTGATCTTTGTATCATTATCTGCGTTCGGCTTGTCCTTCGGGTCGATCAGCACCAACTCCGCCTCAAGGTTGTCGATACCCAGGCACCCCTTTAGCTTTCCAAAGGCTTTCTCCGCCCCGGCGCCGCTCTGGCAGGCAAAAGCGGCGATGCGCTTGTCCCTGAGAGCCTTCTGATTTTCCCGCGCAAAGGTGCGCAGCGGCGGTGTCACATTGCCCGCCCAGACCGGGAACCCAAAGATGATGCGCCCGTATCGCTCAGGCTGGAAATCATAGGGCTGAAGCTCCGGCGCTTCCGCCATCATGGCGCTCTTGCCGCCCCAGAAGAACTTGCTGAAGCCGCTGCTTGGATAGGCTTTGACCGGCTCGATTCTGAGCAGGTCCGCTTCAAGGACAGCCGCCATTGCCTTTGCCGCGTATTCCGTGTTCCCTTCAAGAGAATAGTAGACAATCAAACTCTTCATGTTTTCATCTCACTCCCATTAAAAAGGCCATCCTGTCCCGGAGGTCGTCGCTAAAACCCTCCAAATCCTTCAATGTAATCGCGCCGTCGGTAAGCAGTGACAGTATATTCATGTACATTTTCGATCGGCTCATCTCCGCAACGACGCCGACGCGCCTCTTGTCCTTGTTGACCCGCTTCTCCAGCGCCCAGAACTTGTCCGAAGCCAATCCCGGCGATGTGAGAAGGGCGATATACTCCCTGTCCAGCCGATCCATATAGGCTTCCTGCCAGCCGGGCAGCCTGCTCCTGAACAGCTTCCAATCAGCTTCATTGACCTTTGCTTCCATTCGTCCACCCTCTCCCCTAAATATCCATTTCCTTCATTATATCATATGCCCATTATAAACATCCGGGCCTGTCTGTGTCAATGGGCACGATTGAGAAAACGGTTGGCTGGTACTGCCCAGAGTCCTCAATAAATTGGAAATTGTCGAGGTGTCAATCCAACCCTGTAGGGGCGCCGTTTCGGCGCCCGCCCCCTGCGAGACGGCACGTCCTACCCGGCGGGCGGCGAAACGCCGCCCCTACAGGAGAGCGTGAATCTCCCCGACAAATCCCTGTATATTGACATGGTCAAATCTTTTTTACATGTTTTTCCTTCTTGTAATCCCTATTCCCTTGTAGTATAATAGGTATATGAACACAGGGAGGTGCATGTATGATTTCGACACGGGGACGGTATGCGCTTCGGGTGCTGGTGGATCTGGCGGAGCAGGACAGCGATGACTTTGTGCCGCTGAACGAGATCGCGACCCGTCAGGGCATATCCATCAAATATCTGGAGATCATATTAAAGACGCTGGTGCGCAACGGGCTTTTAAAGGGACATCGGGGCAAGGGCGGCGGCTATAAGCTCACCCGAAGGCCGGAGGAATACCGGGTCGGCGAGATATTGGAGCTGACCGAGGGGCCGCTGACCTCCGTGGCCTGCCTGACACCGGGAGCAGAGCCCTGTCCGAACCGCGAAAACTGCCGGACGCTGCCCATGTGGGAAAAGTTCGACACGATGGTCCACGATTTCTTCTACAATATGACGATAAAGGATCTGTTATCGGAGGACAAATAATACTCACTTTTCCACGGCAAAGTGGAAGTTGACAGGGAGACAAACTATCCCTGTAGGGGCGCCGTTTCGGCGCCCGCCCCACCTGCGACACGGCATGTTTTGTCGGGCGGGCGGCGCAACGCCGCCCCTACAGGAGAGCGGGTAACTCCCCTACAAATCCCTGTTTATAGACCACAATTGCACACGATTGCCCTGATTTATTCCATATGTTCCAATGCCAGCCCAAGGGCGTTGTCGCGGTTTTCGTCGATGTATCGCAGTATCTCCTCGAGGAGCATTTCCTCCGTCACGGGCTCGATGAAGGCGCAGTAGGCCCGGCCCTCGGCATCCTCGACAATGGTGCCCGTCCGGGCGATGTTCAGTTCCTTCATGATGTCGATGAGCTTCCCGCCGGTTTCCCGGTCAAGTATGGCCATGTCCATCAGCTTCAGCACGAAATCGTAGGCGTTCAGCGGCTTGTCGGGTTTGGTATAGGGGGCGCACTCGTAGTCGATCACCGTCTCCACCAGATCCGCGTGGGTGCGGGGCAGATGGTTCTCCAGGTGGTGGGGCTGGGTCTGTATGTGGAGCTGCTGGGCCTTTTGCTGATCCATGAACAGGTACATCACCATCTTGTCCATGTCGTGTATCCGGGCGCGCCGAAGGAGCTCCGCACGAAGCGTGGGGTCCTGTACATATTTTCGTGCGCAGTATTCAAAGGCCCTTCGGTGGCGATAGGTATAGGCCAGCCATTCCTTGTTGCGCATAGCCTCGCCTCCCTGATAAAACCAGAGCCGGGAATCCTCCCGGCTCAAATTATTTTGGTTATTTCGGCTCCACCATCTTGTACCCGACGCCGCGCACGGTCTCGATGAGCTTCGCCTCGTCGCCCAGCTTGGCGCGGATGTGGCGGATGTGGACATCGACGGTGCGGGTCTCGCCGTAGAACTCATAGCCCCAGATGCGGTCCAGCAGGAAGTCGCGGGTCAGCACCTTGCCCTTGTTCTCGGCCAGCAGCTTCAGAAGCTCGTACTCCTTCAGCGTCAGGGACAGCTTTTCGCCGTTGATGAACGCCTCGTAATTGGAGGAATCAATGGTCAGAGGACCGGCCTTCACCAGCCCGCCGGTGGGCGCGGCGGAGGCGGAGCGGCGCAGCAGCGCCTTCACACGTGCGGTGAGCTCCCGCACGGAGAAGGGCTTGGTGACATAGTCGTCCGCACCCAGTTCCAGGCCCAGTATCTTGTCCGTCTCGGAGTCCTTGGCGGTCAGCATGATCACCGGGATACCCGCGGTGAGGGGCGTGGCCTTCAGGCGCTTGCAGACCTCCATGCCGCTCAGGTCGGGCAGCATCAGGTCCAGCAGCACCAGCGCCGGGGTGGAGGCGGTGGCCAGGGCCAAGGCGTCGGTGCCGTTGGCCGCGGTGATGGTCGCGTAGCCCGCGGCTTCGAGGTTAAAGGTGAGCAGGTCCAGGATATGCTGCTCATCATCTACACAGAGAATAAGGGGTTTATCAGCCATAGTCGATTTCTCCTTCCTTATCTGCCGCCGTGGCGCGGCTCCATCCAGTTCTTTACAGCGTCGACCACCTGGTCGAGATGATAGTCATAGCAATGGGTGTCTCCGGGAATCAGCACCAGATCGCAATTCCGATAGCGCTTCGCGGCGGCAATGCCCACCTCCACCGGCACGGCTTCGTCGGCATCACCGTGGACGATCAGCACAGGGCCGGGGTATTTGTCGATGGCAGCCTCAACGTCGATCATCTGCGCCACCCGCAGATAGTTACCGCCCAGGGTGTAGCCCTCCTTGTACTCCAGCGCCTCCGGGAAGTGATCCGGGTCGAAGGGTATGCCCAGCAGCTCGCCCTTTCGCGCGTTCTCCGGGATCATCGCCGCCGGGGACAGCGGTATCAGGCCCTTGACGCGGTCCCGCTCCATCGCCGCCGCCAGCATCACCAGAAGCCCGCCCTGGGAGTGGCCGCAGAGGTACAGGTCGGTGACGAAGTCCAGTGTACGGGCGAAGTCAATCACCGTCAGAGCGTTGGTCAGCCATTTAAACAGGGTGTGATCGCGGAAATAGCCGTCGCTCTCGCCGTGACCGTACATGTCCACCCGCAGCGTGGCAAAGCCGACCTCGTTAAGCCCCTTGGAAACCGCGATGATGTGCGGCTCCTCCTTGTAGCCCGAGAAACCGTGGATCACCACCACCAGCGGACAGCACTCCCCATTCGGCCTGTCCAGTATGGCGCTCAGTCGCAGACCGTCGCAGGAAATCCAGAATTGTCTCGTTTGCATGGGCGCTCCCCCATTTCGATATTTACATTATATCACAAATGCCCCACGCCTTGTATGGCGAATCTGTGTCTTTTGGCAAATTTATTTAACGATTGACGATTAAATGTCACCCTTGACCACCATCAGGTTGTTCAAATTCATGGAATAGGTGTATCGCACCTCGTCCGCCATGGAGAGCACGATGCGTATGCCCATGCCAGCCTCCTGGCCCTCGGCGGGGACGTAGTGGACGGGGTCGAAGGCGCCGCAGTCGTCCCGAAAGCGGAGCGTCCAGCGGCCATCCTTGTGCTGCAGGCGCATAGACAGATGATTATCCGCCTGTGGGTCAAAGCCATGGGTGACGATATTGGAGCCCATCTCCTCCACGAACAGCGCCACGCGCCAGCAGAGGCCGCTGCTCCCGCCGTGGGTGCGGCAAAACGCCTCCGCGGCGTGGGAGGTGGCCATGACATCGCCCATATGGCTGATATCCGCCTCCAGCAGATCCTCCCTGGGCACGCCGAAGCCGTCGGGCAGCAACAGCACGTCCTCGGTTTTGATGGTCAACCGGCGATATTTAATACAGACATAGCCAAGGATGCCGATCAGCGTCAGCAGCTCACCCGCAAAGAAGAAGAACCACGCGCCGGTGATACCCATGAACCGGGACAGCACAAACGCGGACAGCAGGGGCAATCCCGCGCCCTCCAGCAAGGAGATGACCTCCGTGGCGCGGACTCTTCCGACACCCTGATAGCTGCTCTTCAGGGCGTTGTTGATGCAGCAGGGCAGCAGGCCCAGAGCGAACAGCCGCACGCCGAATATGGCCATGTGCTGGCTCTCCCCCGCCTCCGGAATGAAAAGGCCCACGAGGAAGGGCGCGAAGCCAATGAGCAGTGCCCCCGCCGCAAGACCCAGCGCGACAGCCCGCCGCACCAGCAGGCCCAGCAGCACCTTGAGGCCGGTCTGGTCCTCCTCGTTGAAGAGTATGCCGGAGAGGGTCAGCGCCACGCCGCCGGTGCCGGTGCTGATGCAGTTGCTGGCGTTGCCGAGGGTCATGACCACGGTATACGCCGCCACCGCCACCGCGCCGCCCACGGACAGCAGCAGCTTGTTCATGCAGAAAATCAGTATGACCGAGGATACCATGTTGAAGGCCGCGGGCACGCCGCCCGTAAACAGCTCCCCGATCTTTTTCCGGCTCACGCGCTTTGTGGAGAACTTGAACACGCTGCGCTTCGACAGGAAATAGAACGCGCCCATCACCATCGCCACATAATAGCTCAGCGACGAGGCCAGCCCCATGCCGAACATGCCGCCGTGTAACACGGTGACGTTGAGTATGTCCAGCCCGATGTCCGTGACGGTCATCCCCAGCACGGCGGCGATGAGCAGCCCGCTCTTTCCCGCCATCTGCATGAAGGGCACCAGTATCAGCGCCCCCATGGACGCCGGCGCGCCGATGATGAAACCGGCCAGATAGTCCCGGGTATCCTTCAAAAGGATTTCGTCGCCCTCCGCGCCCATCGCCTTGGCCAGCGGCGTCCGGAAGAGCAGCACCAGCGCCATGAAGGACAGGGAGACGACCGCCGTGATGGCGATGGCGGAGGAATAGCCCGCGTTGGTCTCCTCCTGGGAGCCGCGCCCCAGTGAACGGCTGCAAACCACCTGCACCCCCGCCGCCAGCATACTGCCGATCGCGCCGATGATCAGCAGCACCGGGTTCGCCAGACCGTAGGCCGCGATGGCCTTGACGCCGAGATACCGGCCGATCATGATGTTGTCGATCAGCAGACACACCGAAACCGTCAGGGCGGAGAGGATCTGCGCCGCCAGCATCTGACGCACGAGCTTGCGTATCATGGGCAGAGGTACTCCTTCGTCGCTTTTACTTCTACAAATCACGGAGGATTATCCTCCTCTATTATTGTAACCTGTTTACCACACTTTTGTCAACCTTTTTAATGATGAAACATAACCTTCCGCCGGGTTCGATTTAACTGAATCGGGCTTTCTTTCCCGGCAAATCGGGATAAAATATATGATTCAGAAAGGCAAAATCAAAGATGCGCTTGCGTCTTTGGGAGGACAAAAATATATGGTCAGGGACATGACACACGGTACCCCGCTCAAACTGATCTTTTCCTTTTGGTTTCCGCTGCTGCTGGGCAATCTCTTCCAGCAGGTCTACAACGTGGCCGACAGCGTGATCGTCGGGCGGTTCGTGGGAGTAAAGGCCTTCGCGGGCGTCAGCGCCACGGCCTCTTTAAACTTCATGATCATCGGCCTGCTGCTGGGCATGTGCTCGGGCTGCGCCATACCGGTAGCACAGGCTTTTGGTGAAAACAACCCTAAAAAGATGCGGCGGTACTTCGCCAACGCCATCTACCTCTGTGGCGGTCTGGCGCTGGTGATGTCTATCGCAACGGCGCTGCTGGCCCGGCCCATACTGCGCTGGATCGGCACGCCGGAGGACATCATGGCGGAGGCCTATCATTACATCGTCTACATCTTCGCCGGTATGCTGGCGACGATGCTCTACAACCTGGGCAGCGGCGTGCTCCGCGCCGTGGGCAACACCCGGACACCCCTGTTTTTCCTGGTGATGTCCTGCGTCGTCAATGTCGCGCTGGACCTGCTGTTTGTGGTAGGGCTTCACATGGGGGTCACCGGCGCGGCGGTGGCAACGGTCACGGCCCAGCTCCTTTCGGGCATACTCTGCATGTGGGTGATCTTCAGCCGCTACGACGTGCTGCGCATCCGGGGCGACGAGTGGAAGCCCGACACCGGATACATCCACAGACTGGCCGGCATGGGTTTGCCCATGGGGCTTCAGTTCTCCATCACCGCTATCGGGTCGCTGATCCTGCAGACGGCGGTCAATGGCCTGGGTTCCGATGCCGTGGCGGCCATCGGCGCGGGCGGCAAGGTGTACACCCTGTTCTGCTGCCCTTTCGAGGCCATCGGCGCGACCATGGCCACCTGGTGCGGGCAGAACCTCGGCGCGAAGCGGCTGGACCGCGTGCGCGAGGGCGTGCGGGTGGCGCTGGTGGTCATGACCATCTACGCGCTGCTGGCCAACATCGCGGCACGGTTCGCGGGCGAGCCGCTGGTGCGGCTGTTCATCACCGACGGCAGCGATGGCATCATACTGAACGCCGTCAAGCACCTGCGGATGGCCGTGAATTTCTTTATCCCGCTGCTGTCCATATTCATCTTCCGCAATTCCCTGCAGGGACTGGGCTTCTCCCGCATCGCCATGTTCGCAGGGCTGTTTGAGCTGGTAGGGCGCGCTTTTGTGGCCTTCGTGCTGGTACAGCGCATGGGCTTCGACGGGGCCATACTCGCCCACCCCGCCGCTTGGCTGATGGCAAACGTGCTGCTCATCCCCGCCTATTTCGCCGCCCTGCGGCGTCTGGAGCATCGCCCGGAATACAGCCTCGCCCGCACCGCGATACGGACATAACAATTATAGGGGCTGTCTCAAAATGATTTGAAAGAGTCAATTTGAGGCAGCCCCTTCATTACGCAAAGAATCAGAGCAGAGAACTACAGCAAGGTAAGAAAAGAGATAAAACTCAAGTAGACCATCTGCAAAAGCTGATCCAAGGCGATATGTGAAAGAGGGGAAAAACTTACAATCAAGCTTGGAATCCTTTAGGGGAACACCGCACATATAGCCAATAAACCGGATAAGCCTGTAACAGGTAGATCATTGAACCAGTCGAAGATGGTATTTGTTCGGAGAAAGCAAACACACTCAGGCTGAAATAGCAAAGCGAATATCAGCCAGAAAGAGGTTTGACAGAGCAAATACCATATTCAGTTGTGAGTTCACCTTAACCTGACCTCGGTATCGTGTTTTTCGACATCGAAACAACAGTTTTACCGCAGCAAAGACATGTTCTACCTTGCTGCGAATTGATGATTTCTTAAACTCCGCCTTTTTCGCTTTGTATTGGCCGCTCCTGCTCAGTTTCTTCACTGTTGAGGGGCATCTGTAAACACGATAGACCTCTGATGCAAATGATGTCTCGTAAGCAAACTGTAAATCTCTGTTCTTGATACCTTTGTCACAGGCTCTGAGTAACGCAATCACATACAATTGCTTTGCAGTTTTGATGTCAAAGACTGCTGCCAGCTGCTGTAGAAGGTCGCGGCTGCTTTATTGCACAAGGCAAATTCACCATAATCTTTTAATCGATTGTCTTTGCTGCTTCTTAGGCACAGTTCGAGTTTCTACGTATTTCCCGTCATTGATTGCACCTATGGTTCCCAGATCAACAGGCTTGGCTTTCCCATCAACTCGTTTTTTTGCTTTTCTCTTTCCTGTTTGTATCGGGGATGTTGGTGGGAATTTTTTAATTAGTGAAGCCGGGAACACCATATTACAGGCGTTCCCGGCTTTATCTGTACTATTACAGGATGAGGGGCTTGAGGTGCCAGATCTTTTCGTTGTATTCGCGGATGGTGCGATCGGAGGTGAACATGGCGGAGGAGGCAGTGTTGAGCACGGCCTTGCGGAGCCAGACATCCTTGTCGGTATAGTCGTTCAGCAGGCGGCGATGGGTGGCCATATAGTCCGGCAGGTCCTTGAGGACGAAGTAGGGGTCGGCCATGCCGCCGCCCTCGCCGAACAGGAGGCCATGATAGATCTCCTGGAACATGCGAGGATTCTCCGGGGACAGGGTGCCGTCGATGAGCTGCTCCATGACCTTCCTGATCTTCGGGTTGGTCTCGTACATCTCATGGGCGCGATAGCCGCCGGCGTAGCCCTGCTCCACCTCCTCGGCGGTGAGGCCGAAGATGTAGATGTTGTCCTTGCCGACGCAATCGAAGATCTCGCAGTTCGCGCCGTCCATGGTGCCCAGGGTGACCGCGCCGTTCATCATGAACTTCATGTTGCCGGTGCCGCTGGCCTCCTTGCCAGCGGTGGAGATCTGCTCGGACACGTCGGTGGCGGGCATCAGGATCTCAGCCTGGGAGACGCAGTAGTTCTCCAGGAAGACGACCTTCAGATACTTGGAGGCCACGGGATGCTTGGCAATCAGATCGCCCACGGTGTTGATGAGCTTGATGGTCAGCTTCGCGCGCCAGTAGCCCGGAGCCGCCTTCGCACCGAAGATGAAGGTCTGGGGCTGGTACTCCTTATCCGGGTTCTCCACGATCTCGTTGTAGAGCATCAGTATGCGCAGGGCGTTCATGAGCTGGCGCTTGTACTCGTGGAGGCGCTTGGCCTGGGCGTCGATGACGCTGTCGGCGTTCAGCTCGATGTTCTGATGGCGGAACAGGGCGTCGGCCATGCGCAGCTTGTTGTGGTACTTGACCTCGGCGAACTTCTGACGGAAAGCGGGATCATCCGCGAAGGGCTTCAGATCGGCGATGTAGTCCATCTCCTTGCGCCACTTGTCGCCGATGGCCTCGTCGATGAGGGAGGACAGCTCAGGGTTACACTGCATCAGCCAGCGGCGATGGGTAATGCCGTTGGTGATGGAGACGAACTTGCTGGGCTCGATCATGTAGTAGTCGTGGAAGGTCTGCTTCTTCAGGATGTCCGTGTGGATGCCGGACACGCCGTTGACGGAGTGGGAAGCGGACACGCACAGGTTCGCCATGTGGATCTGGCCGTAAGCGATGATCGCCATGTGGCCGATGCGATCCCACTGGCCGGGGAAGGCGTCCCACAGGCGGGCGCAGAGGCGCTTGTTCATCTCCTGCAGGATCATGTAGATGCGGGGCAGGGTGGCGGCGAACAGGCTCTCGGGCCACTTCTCCAGGGCCTCCACCAGCACGGTGTGGTTGGTGTAGGCGAAGGTGCGATAGCAGATGGTCTCCGCCTTCTCCCAGTCCAGGCCGTAGTCGTCCATCAGTATGCGCATCAGCTCGGGGATGGCGACGGCGGGGTGGGTATCGTTGATGTGGATGGCGACCTTGTTGGGGAACATGGACCAGTTGTAGCCGTAGGTCTCCAGGAACTCCTTGACAGCGTGCTGGATGGAGGCGGAGGAGAAGAAATACTGCTGCTTGAGGCGCAGCTCCTTGCCCTGATAGCTGTCGTCATTGGGATAGAGGATCTTGGAGATGATCTCCGCAAGCTCCCGCTCCTCCATGGCCTTGGCGTACTCGCCGCGGTTGAAGTGGAGCATGTCGATCTGCGTCACGGCCTTGGCGGACCAGGTGCGCAGGAAGTTGACCTTGGTGGAATCATAGCCGATGACGGGGATGTCATAGGGCACGGCCTGGACGGTGGTGTAGTCCAGATGCCTAAACATCATCCTGCCGCCCTCGTTGGTCATCTCCACGCGGCCGCCGAAGTGGACCTCAACAGTGTCCTCGGGATGGGGGATTTCCCAGATGTTGCCCTGGGCCAGCCAGTTGTCCGGGACCTCCACCTGATAGCCGTCCACCAGCTTCTGGCGGAACAGGCCGTATTCATAGCGGATGGTACAGCCCATGGCGGGGAGCTTCAAAGTGGTAAGAGAATCCAGGAAGCAGGCCGCCAGACGGCCCAGGCCGCCGTTGCCGAGGCCAGGCTCCGGCTCCTCCTCAAAGACCACGGAGCGGTCGATGCCCAGCTCTTCGAGAGCCTTCATATAGTTTTTCTCGTTGACCAGGCTCACCATGTTGTTGTGCAGGGCGCGGCCCACCAGGAACTCGGCGCTGAGATAATAGACCTTCTTCGCCTGCTGGTTCTTGCGGGCGTCGCGGGAATAGCTGCGGCGCTGCATCACCTCGTCGCGGACCACCAGCGCCAGCGCCTGATAGAGCTGCTCAGGGGTCGCGTCGTTGACCTCGCAGGCAAACTGGGTGCGGAGCTTGTTCTGTATGCTTTCCTTGATCTGTTCGACGGTCATTCGTTCAAATGCCATCCAAGTCACCTCCGGTAATATTGGCTGAAGGGATGAGAAAACGCGATGAAAATCATCGGAATTTCCTTTGATAACTGGTAATATAGCACATCAAAGACCGTCGCGCAACCAATCCCGCGTTTATTTTCGGTTTGCTTACCAACTTTTAATTTCAAATCGCGATAGATAACGGGGATTTATCAGGGAAAATTGATAATTGATCCGCCATCATCGAATCGGGAAGCATCGTATGTAAATGCTAATAATCATCCGTTATCCATTATCATTTTTCAATTCTTCTATGTTATTTTGTGACGATTTTTAGGCTTTGGACTTGCCTAAACTGCCGGATTGTGCTATGATATAGTACGGTAACATGTAAAGTCGTGCGTAACTTTTCGCGCACGGCCCACCACATTACAGAAGGGACGTTTTCAACATGAGCGTAGCAGACATCTTGAAGGATCGCATGGCGTTTTCCTTTGAGGTTTTCCCGCCGAAGACCGACGTCGGCATGAACAAGCTGTGCGGCGAAGGCGGCGTACTGGATCACCTGTACGAGCTGAACCCGGACTACATCTCCTGCACCTACGGCGCGGGCGGCACCAACGTGGGCAAGAACCTCGAGGTTCTGGACAAGATCAAGAAGGACGGCAAGGCCATCCCCGTGACCCACTTCACCTGCGTCGCCAACACCAAGGAGGGCATCAAGGAGCAACTCGAGAAGTACCTGGCCCACGGCATCGACCACATGCTCGCCCTGCGCGGCGACATTCCCTTTGGCTGGACCGGCACCGGCGGCGACCTGCACTATGCCACTGAGCTGGTGAAGTTCGTCCGCAAGGAGTTCGGCGACAAGTTCACCATTGCCGTCGCAGGCTCCCCCGAGGGCCACATCGCGTGTCGAAGCATCGAGGCCGACATCTCCTTCCTGAAGCAGAAGCAGGATGAGGGCGCGAACTACATCATGACTCAGCTCTGCTGGGACATGGACCAGTTCCGCTGGTGGATGGACGCCATCCGCGCCGCCGGCATCTGGCTGCCCGTGGACGTGGGCATCATGCCCGTGCTGGACGCCGCCGCCACCATCAACATGGCGCTGAGCCGCAACGGCTGTGTCATGCCCCGCGCGCTGTCCGAGATCATCTCCAAGCACTGGATCTTCCCGAACCCCTTCGCCCCCAACGAGAGCGAGGAATCCATCGCCGCCAAGAAGGCCGCCTTCAAGGAGGCGGGCATGGAATACACCATCAAGCTCATCGACGAGTACCGCGTCGCCGGCATCGACGGCATCCATCTCTACGCGCTGAACAAGTATGAGGATGTCACCCGTCTGGTCAAGGAATCCGGCATCGTCGATCTCATCTAATGATAATTGAAAATGAAAAATTGAGAATGGATGGTTGAACCCACTTGAAGAGGTAAGCGGGAATCCACCTCATCCGCCCCTTCGGGGCACCTTCCCCTCAAGGGGAAGGCTTTTGGAAAGCGGTAACCATGCTCCTTGCCTTCCCCTTGGAGGGGAAGGTGCCCGTGAGGGCGGATGAGGTGGGCTTCGAACAAACCTCAAGCAATTCCTAATTAACGACGGGATTGAATAATTGTCAATTTTCAATTCTCAATTTTCCATTCAGGAGTCTTAATCGTGTCAACGCATGTAATCGCTGTGGCCGGCAAGGGCGGCGTCGGGAAGACGACGACCTGCGGCATGATCATCGAATACCTGGTCAACAAGGGCAAGGGGCCGATCCTGGTGGTGGACGCCGACGCCAATTCCAACCTCAACGAGGTGCTGGGCGTGGAGGTCGAGACCACGCTGGGCGACATCCGCGAGGAGATGGCGCGGGCGGAATTGCTGCCCGTCTCCCCCATTCCCTCGGGCATGACCAAGCAGGAATACGCCGAATACAAGTTCAATTCAGCCCTCATCGAGGAGGACGACTATGACATGCTGGTCATGGGCCGGACCCAGGGCAAGGGCTGCTATTGCTATGTCAACGGGGTGCTGAAGGCCCAGGTGGACAAGTATTACGGCCAGTACGGGTATATGGTGGTCGACAATGAAGCGGGGCTGGAGCACATCGCCCGCGGCACGCTGCCCCATGTGGACACGCTGCTGCTGGTGAGCGACTGCTCCCGGCGGGGCATACAGGCGGCGGCCCGCATCGCCGAGATGGTGGGCGAGCTGGAGCTGAAGCCCGGCCAGATGAAACTGATCGTTAACCGCGCGCCAGGCGGCAAACTGAGCGACGGGGTTAAGGAAGAGATTGAGAAGCACGGCCTGGACCTGGCCGGGGTGCTGCCCCACGACGAGCTCGTCTACGAGTACGACTGCGACGGCAAGCCCAGCTCCAAGGTACCGGAGGATACGCCGGTCAAGGCGGCGCTGAATTCAATCATGGCAAAGCTGGGCTTCTGACCCGGCAGGAACGAAACGCCCGAAGCTGCGCTGTAGATGAGTTGGAAGTGGAGAGTGGGAAGCTGTCAGACAGCTTTCACTTCCCATTCTCCACTTTCAACTCCCAACTTCACAGCCTCGCGGCAAAACGGCACAACTACAAACAGGGGGAATACAATCATGGCTTTCACTCCGAAAAAGCAGGCGTTTAATGCCAAGATCAATGCCGTCACCCTCGGCACAGGGGACAAGAGCATCGTGATCGGCGGCGAAAATGTTCTGCCCTTCTACACCTTCGACGCACCCATCGCAAACAAGCCCAAGATCGCCATCGAGATTTCCGACAAGGGCCTGGAGGGCATCGTGTCCCCCGGCATCAAGGAATTCTACGCCGGCTGCAATACCCCCGTGGAAATGGCCGTGAAGGCCCAGTCCATGGAAGGCGCTTCCGCCATCTGCCTGCACTTCGAGTCCGCCGATCCCAACGGTGAGAACACCTCCGTTGAGGATTGCGTGGCCCTGGCCAAGGCCGTGGCCGACGCCATCGAAATGCCGATCATCGTGATGGGCTGCAAGAACATCGAAAAGGATGCCCAGATCTTCAACGCCGTCTCCGACGCGCTGCAGGGCAAGAACATCCTCGTCCTCTCCGCCCGCGAGGAGAACTACAAGAACGTCGGCGCTTCCGCCGGTCTGGCCTACAACCAGAAGGTCGGCGCGGAATCCGCCGTGGACATCAACCTGGCCAAGCAGCTCAACGTGCTGCTCTCCCAGCTGGGCGTGCCGGACGCCTCCGTCTGCATGAACGTGGGCTCCTCCGCCGCCGGCTATGGCTTTGAGTATCTGTCCTCCACGCTGGACCGCGTGAAGGCCGCCGCCCTGGCCCAGAATGACAAGCAGCTCCAGATGCCCATCGTCACCCCCATCTCCACCGAGACCTGGGGCGTGAAGGAGTCCATGTCCCCCGAAGAGGAATCTCCCGAGTGGGGCCCCCTGGACGAACGCGCCATCGAAATGGAAGTCTGCACCGCCTCCGCCTGTCTGGTCGGCGGTTCCGATATGGTCATCATGAGGCACCCTGCCGCTGTCGCCACGATCGCCAAGTTCATCGACAGCATGATGTAATGCAGGGAAGGGAGGATATATACCATGGCACTGAAAGGTCTTGACATCTTTAAGCTGACCCCTAAAAAGAACTGCAAGCAGTGCGGCAGCCCCACCTGCATGGCGTTTGCCATGAAGGTGGCCCAGGGCTCCGTCTCCATCGATAAATGCCCCCATATGTCCGCCGAGGCTCTGGCGACCCTGTCCGAGTCCACTGCGCCCCTGATGAAGACCATCACCGTGGGCACCGGCACCAACGAGCACAAGCTGGGCGGCGAGACCGTGCTCTTCCGTCATGAGAAGACCCTGGTCAACCGCAACCTGTACGCCGTGAACCTCTGCTCCTGCATGGAGGACGCCGAGATCGACGCCGCCATCGAGGAGATGAAGAAGGTCGATTACGAGCGCATTGGCGAGCGCGAGTTCGTGGAATTCCTGTTCCTGAACTACGCCGGCAACGGCGCGGACAAGTACGTCGCGCTGGTGAACAAGGCCCTGGCCGCCGACCGCGCGCTGGTGCTGAACTGCGCCGACGCCGAGGTCGCCAAGGCCGCGCTGGATGTCTGCAAGGCGGGCAAGCCCATCCTGAACGGCGCCAACAAGGACAACCTGGACGCCATGAACGAGGCCGCCAAGGCCGCGGGCGTTGTCCTGGGCGTGGGCGGCGCGAACATTTCCGAGATCTATGACAACATCAAGGCCCTGGAGGGCAAGGGCAACAAGAACCTGATCATCGACTGCACCGGCGCGGACGCCAAGGAAACCTTTGCCAACGCCGTCCTCGTGCGTCGTGGCAATCTGAAGGATCAGGACCGCACCCTGGGCTATCCGAGCATCGTCAACCTGGCCAAGGTTGCCGGCGGCGACCTGCACATGCAGACCGCCCTGGCCGCCGCCTTCACCCTGCGCTACGGCTCCATCATCGTCATGGAGAAGATGACCTACGCCGAGGCGCTGGCGCTCTACGGCCTGCGGCAGAACATCTTCACCGACCCGCAGAAGCCCATGAAGGTCGAGCCCGGCATCTACGCCCTCAACGGCGCGGACGAGAACTCCGTCTGCTCCCTGACCGTTGACTTCGCGCTGACTTACTTCCTGGTCTCCGGCGAGTACGAGCGCTCGAAGTGCCCGGTCAACCTGCTCATCACCGATGCCAGCGGCATGTCCGTGCTGACCGCCTGGGCGGCCGGCAAGTTCTCCGCGGGCACCATCAAGAAGTTCTTCGACGAGGCGGACATTGAGAACAAGATCAAGTCCCGCACGCTCATCATCCCCGGCAAGGTCGCCGTCATGAAGGGCGAGATCGAGGCCAAGCTTCCCGGCTGGAACGTCGTGGTCGGCCCCATGGAGGCCGTGCAGCTGGTCAAGTTCATCAAGGACTTCCAGGCCTAATTCTGTAAATCATGCCGATGCGGCGGCATATCCCCCGTATCGGCATATTTTGATATTTCGCACAGGAGGATTGATACCTATGGCAAAGTTCATTACCATCGGCGAACGCATTTCCGTCACCGCTCCCGCGATCCGCAGGGCTTTTGAAGAGCGCGACCCCGAGCCGATCATCACCCGCTGCGAGCAGCAGCTCAAGGCCGGCGCGAACTACATCGACGTCAACATCGGCCCCGCCGAGTCCGACGGCGAGGAGCGCATGACCTGGGCTGTCAAGCTGCTCCAGGAGCGGTTCGACAACGTGCCCCTGGCGCTGGACACCTCCAACATGAAGGCCATCGAGGCCGGCATCCAGGTGTACAACCGCGAGAAGGGCAAGCCCATCGTCAATTCCGCCGACGCCGGCGATCGCTTCAACCGCATCGAGCTGGCCGCCAACAATGACGCCATCGTCATCGCCCTGTGCTCCGCCAACGGCATCGCCTCCGATAACGACGAGCGCATGGCCCATTGCCAGCGCATGCTCGAGGAAGGCCTGATGCACGGCATGGAGGCCGAGGATCTGTGGTTCGACCCGCTGTTCCTGGTGGTCAAGGGTATGCAGGACAAGCAGATGGAGGTTCTCGAGGCCATCAAGATGTTCTCCGACATGGGCCTCAACTCCACCGGCGGCCTGTCCAACAACTCCAACGGTATGCCCAAGCACATCCGTCCCATCTTCGACAGCTGCATGCTGGCCATGGCGATGATGCAGGGCCTGACCTCCGCTATCGTCAACCCCAACGACCAGCGCCTGATGGAGACCATCAAGACCTGCGACATCATCAAGAACAACAATCTGTACGCCGATTCCTATCTGGAGATCTAAGACAGATGAAAATCCCGCTGAACCTTTGAGGCCAGCGGGATTTTTTTGTCAAATTGGAATTTGGCGAGCTGAGCGGGAGTCCACCTCATCCGGCGCTTCGGTGCCGCGCCTCAAATCTTCGATTTGAGCCGTGGCAGTCTGGCCTTTGG
>CACZXF010000006.1 GCA_902785105.1 uncultured Eubacteriales bacterium
AGAAAGAGAACCGGCCTGGTCTGGTCGATCCTCTCGCTTATTACCTGAGTCATACTTGAATCCATGTTATGATGTAGCGCCGTATACCTGACCGGTACGCACGGTGCAACGGGAGGGGCGAGGGCTATGGCCCTCCTTCTACCCTATTCTTAGTAGGAAACCTTGCAGGTGTAGCGGGAGGAGACCCAGGCGTCGCGGCCCTTGTAGCGGATCTTGTACCAGACCACGCCGCGGTCGTCCGTGGCGGTCTTGCCAAGATACTTGGCCTCGTCGCCCTTGTGCAGCACGCCGATGGACTTGTAGCCCAGGCCGGGGCCGGTGCGGACGTTGGACTTGCCATTGTCGCCCATGATGTAACGGCTCTTGCCGCCGCTGACGGCCTCGAGATCGGCGTCGTCCAGCTCAGTGACATTCAGATTCAGCTCATTGATTTCCAACATGGTGAAAACCTCCTTTTTATCATGTTCAAATGGTCGAGCGCCTTTTATTGTCCGCGCTCTTGATTGTGGCTATAGTATAGCACCACGACCATCACAGATCTGTCACACCCAGAACCTGTTGTAAGCTATTATAGCATATTTTTTCTCTCGGTAAATGGCAAAAGTATGGTAATTATATGGTAGTATATGTGAAATATAAATATCATGAATTTGTAACAGTGACATTTATTCACAAATCTTGCCCGCTTGCCGAATTAACAGGGATGGGGTAATATTAATATGATAAATTATGTCATGGAGGGGTCTAAGTTTTGAACTACGATCAGAGCCGAATCCGCAACTTTTGCATCATCGCCCACATCGACCACGGCAAGTCCACCCTGGCCGACAGAATCCTTGAAAAGACAGGCGTGATGAAGCTGCGGGACATGACCGACCAGGTGCTGGACTCCATGGAGCTTGAGCGCGAACGCGGCATTACCATCAAATCCAAGGCGGTCCGCATGCCCTACACGGCGAAGGACGGGCAAGAATACGTATTGAACCTCATCGACACTCCCGGCCACGTGGACTTCACCTACGAGGTCTCCCGCGCGCTGGCCGCCTGCGAGGGCGCGATACTGGTGGTGGACGCCAGCCAGGGCATCGAGGCCCAGACGCTGGCCAACGTCTATATGGCGCTGGAGCACGACCTGGAGATCCGCCCGGTGGTCAATAAGATCGACCTGCCCTCGGCCCAGCCCGAGGTGGTCAAGCAGGAGATCGAGGACGAGATCGGCATCGACTGCGAGGGCTGCCCGCTGGTCTCTGCCAAGCAGGGCATCGGCATCGACGACGTGCTGGAGGACATCGTGAAGAACGTCCCCGCGCCAAATGACGACGTGGACGCGCCCCTGCAAGCCCTGATTTTCGATTCCTATTACGACAACTATCGCGGCGCCATCTCCTCCGTACGGCTGAAGGCCGGGCGGGTGAAGGTGGGGGACCGCATCCGCATGATGGCGGGCAACCGGGAGTTCGACGTCACCGAGGTGGGCGCGTACCTGCCCCTGGGCTACAGCCCCCGTGAGGAGCTGTGCGCCGGCGAGGTGGGCTACATCGCCGCCTCCATCAAGGACATCGCCGACATCCACGTGGGCGACACCATCACCCTGGCGAACAACCCCGCCGCCCAGCCGCTCCCCGGCTACAAGCCGGTGTTGCCCATGGTCTACTGCGGCATCTATCCCGCCGACGGCGCGGACTACGACAGCCTCCGGGACGCACTGGAAAAGCTCCGCCTGAACGATGCGGCACTGTCCTACGAGCCGGAGACCTCCGTGGCGCTGGGCTACGGCTTCCGCTGCGGCTTCCTGGGACTTTTGCACATGGAGATCATACAGGAGCGGCTGGAGCGGGAATTTGACCTCGATCTGGTCACCACCGCCCCCAGCGTGGTCTACAAGGTCATCAAGACCGACGGCACCACCCAGTTCATCGACAACCCCACCAACCTGCCGCCTGTACAGGAGATCGACTGGATGGAGGAGCCCTGCGTGGACGCCCAGGTCATCACGCCACAGGATTACGTCGGCGCGATCATGGAGCTCTGCCAGGATAAGCGCGGCACCTTCAAGGATATGAAGTACATCGAGGGCGGCCGCGTGCTGCTGAACTACGACCTGCCGCTGAACGAGGTCATCTATGACTTTTTCGACCAGCTCAAATCCCGCACCCGGGGCTACGCCTCCTTCGACTATGAATTGAAGGGCTACGTCCGCTCCGATCTGGTGAAGCTGGACATGCTGCTGAACGGTGAGCAGTGCGACGCCCTGTCCATCATCGTCCATCGGGACCGTGCTTATCCGCGTGGCCGCTCCATCGCCGAAAAGCTCAAGGAGGCCATACCGCGCCAGCTCTTCGAGATCCCCATCCAGGCGGCTATTGGCGGCAAGGTCATCGCCCGCGAGACCGTCAAGGCCCTCCGCAAGGACGTGCTCGCCAAGTGCTACGGCGGCGACATATCCCGCAAGAAGAAGCTGCTCGAAAAGCAGAAGGAGGGCAAAAAGCGCATGCGCCAGGTCGGCAGCGTCGCCGTCCCCTCCGAGGCGTTCATGGCGGTTTTGAAGATGGACTGAGGACTTCTCCCGGATAAACTGGGACTTTTCCATTCTCCATTTATACCGAAACATGATTGAGTTTATGAAACCACTCTCCCTATACTATCACGTTCCCTTCTGCGCCCGGAAGTGCGCCTATTGCGATTTTGCGTCCTATCCGGGCCGGGAAGGGGAAATGCGACAATATTTCGACAGACTATTGACAGAAATAAGACGTTGGTCGGTTTTGACAGACTTCGGTCTGCTATCCGACCGGTTTTATGTCAAAACGGTTTTCATCGGCGGGGGAACGCCGACGCTGGTGGACGCAAGCTGTATTGGTGAAATATTAGACCACAGCCGGTTTATAGCGTCCTTTGCGGACGACATTGAAATCACCGTTGAGGGCAACCCCGGCACGCTGACGCCGGAGAAGCTGGCGGTTTACCGCCGAGCGGGCGTCAACCGCCTGTCGCTGGGGGCGCAGAGCTTCGACGATTGTCTGTTAAAATTTCTGGGACGGATACACAATGCTGCCCAGATCGGCGAGGCCGTCCGCATGGCCCGCGAGGCGGGCTTTGAGAACCTCAACCTCGATCTGATGTACGCCTTGCCAGGTCAAAGCATGGCCCAATGGCGGGACACGCTTGACGCGGCCATTGCCCTTGATGTGCCCCACATCTCCGCCTACAGCCTCATCGTGGAGGACGGCACGCCCATGGCGGCGCGGGTGGCCTCGGGTGAGGTGATTTTGCCCGATGATGACACCGTGAACGCCATGCAGCGGGAGGCCATCGAGCGGCTGTCAAAGGCGGGCTACGGTCGGTATGAGATTTCAAACTACGCGAAGCCGGGCTTTGAGTGCCGCCACAACCTGACATACTGGCAGCGGGGCGACTACCTGGGTCTGGGCTGCGCCGCCCATTCGATGCTGGACAACTGCCGCTTCCACAATCCGGACAGCTTGGACGAATACCTCGCCGGGGCGCGGATGATGGATTTCCAGCGGCTAAATGATAGTGATATTCTTGAAGAAACCGTGATGCTCGGCACGCGGATGTCGCAGGGGATAGACCTGAGTCTGTTCAAAAATGTGGATAACCGGCGGCTGGACCGGCTGGTCGCGTCGGGTCTGATCGAACTGGACAATGGATATTTGAGACTGACCACCCGCGGCATGGAGCTGCAAAACGCGGTGATATTGGAACTATTGGAGGTGTTGGGATGCTGAAGCGACTGACGGTTTGGCTGGTGATCCTCTGCCTTGCGCTGGCGGTGATGCCGGTGTACGCGGAGGACGACGACGATGACGACGACATCTCCGGCTGGGCGGACGCTCAGGAGGCCGCGGATTCTCAATTGGACTGGGCCGAGAGCCAGGGCGTCGAGGTGGACATCAACACCCAGGCGAAGAACATCACCAAACAGTGCAAGCTCAAGGTGTCCGAGGGTTCGAAGGACCGCTTGACCAACGGCAAGGTGGGTTCCCCCTGGAAGTATGACCATGCCGACGCCTGGATCGGCGTGCAGATCCCGGACGGCGTCACCCCCGGCGCGATCCGCATCGAGTGGATGTTCGACCCCACCAACTACGAGCTGACAGAGTACGACGCCAGCCAGAACCCCATCCGCACCCGCACCCAGGCCGACACCTTCCCCAGCATCTATACCATGTACGCCCTGGACCCACAGACCAAATCCATCAAGCTCACGCTGAAGGAGAAGGGCCAGAGCGTCAGCAACCTCGCCGTGTACTCCGCGGGCGTGCTGCCCTCGGACGTGCAGACCTGGCTGCCCCCGGTGGAGAAGGCCGACATGATGGTGTTCTCCACCCATCAGGACGACGAGGTCATCTTCCTGGGCGGCACGATCCCCTATTCGGACGTGGTCTGCAACCGCCCCACCATCACCGTCTACATGACCAACTGTTCCCGGGAGCGTCGGCGCGAGGCGCTGGAATGCCTGTGGGAGATGGGCACGCGCCACTATCCCGAGTTCATCAACTTAGAGGACGAAAAGGTCTCCAGCATCGAGAAGGGCGTCAAGCTCTGGGGCGGCACCGACAATATATTGAAGGAGATCGTCGCGCGCATCCGCCGCTACAAGCCGGAGGTCATCGTCACTCAGGACCTGGACGGCGAGTACGGCCACAATCAGCACAAGATCATGGCCCGCGCCATGGAGCCCGCCATCAAGGCTGCTGCCGACCCCACCCAGTTCCCGGATTCCTACAATTTATATGGCGCGTGGCAGGTCAAGAAGCTGTATCTTCATCTATATAAGGAAAATCAGCTCCGCATGGACTGGACTTCCCCCCAGGACGCCTTCAACGGCGAATCCTTGCTGGAGGTCGCCCGCCGGGGCATGGAAAAGCACGCTTCCCAGACCAAGTATTACAAGGTCAAGGATGGCGGCGAATACGATAACGCCCTCTACGGCCTGGCTCTGACCACCGTGGGCGAGGACGTTGAAAAGAACGACTTCTTTGAGAACATCCCCTACGGCGGTACTGTCGAAACAGAAGAAGAACCCGAGCCGGTCATCGAGGACGACGGCTGGGAGGACGCCGAGCCGGAGCCCGTCGTCGAGGAAGAACCCGTCTTTGAGGAAGAGGAAACCCAGTTCGACCCCGTGGAGACGCCGGAGCCGGTCATCACCGAACCGGAGCCCGAGCCGGTGGTCGAGGGAAGCTCCGGCAATCCCCTGCTGGCCGTCGGCGGCATCGCCGCGGTGGCGGCGCTGGCCGGGACGGGAGCGTTCATGCTGCTTCGTAGTCAGCCGGTGAAAAAGAAAAAACGTCGCAGGAAAGGCAAAAAGACTTCAAAGAAAAAAGGCGGCAAAACGACGGCGAAGGGGACGAAGCCCCGCAATGTGAAAAAGTGACCGAAAGCGGCCTTTGTAAATGTCATGTCGATGTCTAATTATCGCCATGGTTTGATAAAGATGAAAGTGTATTATAGTATTGATATTATGTATAACATGGATGCTTCATGGGCCGGTGCCCTGCGTTCATAGATTATCGGAGGCTTGTCTGTGAGTCAAAAGAAACCTGTTCGGAAGAGCCAGGCCGCAACCCGGCAGGGCGGCGTATCCCTGACCGCCCCGGCGGTGATCGCGCTGGGCGTGGTGGTGGCCGTGGTGCTGGGCGTGTTCAATATCGGCGCGGCCCCGGCGGCCAGCACTGAGAGCGCGGAGACCCTGCGCATCAGCGAGGTCATGGCTGCCAACGCCTCCACATTGATACTCTCCGACGGCGGTATGCCGGACTGGATCGAGCTGGAAAACGTCTCCGGCGTCACCATCGACTTGACGGGCTACGCGCTGCTGACCGAGTCCAAGCCCTCCAACGCCTTCGCCTTCCCCGGCGGCAAGCTGGCTCCCGGCGAGAAGGTGGTGGTCTACTGCGATGACAAGGGCCAGTCCATCGTCAACGGCGAATACCACGCGCCCTTCCGCCTCTCCGCCTCCGGCGAGAATATCGCGCTGCTGAACAAGCGGGGACAGGGCGTGGACATGGTGCAGACCCCGTCCCTTGCGAAGGATCAGGTCTATTGTCGGGATGAATCCGGCCAGTGGCAGATCAGCGACGTCGCCACCCCCGGCGAGGCCAACCGCGTGGAGCGGGTGACCGTCGACGGCGAGGGCGGGCGGCAGATCAAGGTCGTCCCCGGCGCGGTGGAGATCAGCGAGGTCATGACCCGCAACGTCACCTTCTTCGCTGACGAGAGCGGCGAGCATCCCGATTATATTGAAGTCCACAACACCACCGCGAACCCGGTGAACCTGGAGGGCTGGGCCCTGTCCGATTCCCGGGAAAAGCTGCTGCGCTGGCAGTTCCCCTCCGTGACGCTGCCCGCCTTCGGCTATCTGGCGGTGCACTGCTCCGGGGTCGAAAAGATGACCGACCCGAGGCACCTCCACACCAACTTCAAGCTCAACCGCGACGGCGAGGAGATCTTCCTGACCTCTCCCGCCGGCGTGACCACTTCCTATATAAAGGTGCCCGCACTGCTGGCCGACGAAGCCTACAGCCTGGTGGAGACCGGCTGGTCCAAGTCCATCGCCCCGTCGCCCAATGAGCCCAACAACCAGAACGGCGCGGACGCGGCGGCGGAGAGCATCCAGTCGGAGAACGGCTATGGCGTCTACGTCACCGAAGTGCTGGCTTCCTCCAATAAATCCGACGACTGGATCGAGATCTACAACGGCTCAAGCCAGCCCGTGGACCTCTCCGGCTTCGGCCTGTCCGACAACGCTTCCCGCCCCCGCAAGTGGCAGTTCCCCGGCGGCACGGTGATCCAGCCCGGCCAGTACATGGGCGTGTTCGCCAACGCCACCGACACCACCACCGACGGCAGGGTCAGCACCAACTACCGGCTGGCCTCCGAGGGCGGCTACTCCGTGACGCTGGCCGACCCCCAGGGCCACATATTCGATCGGCTGTTCGTGCCGATGCAGTATCAGAACATCAGCTTTGGCCGCATCGATGGGCTGAACGGCGTGCGCTACTTCACCACGCCCACCCCCGGCTCGGCCAACTCCGGACCGGCCTATCTGGGCCGCGCCCCGCAGCCCGTGTACTCGGTGCGCGGTGGGCTGTACCATACCGGCGACGTGCTGACTGTGGAGCTGAGCGTCCCGTCCAACTGCCAGTGCTACTATACATTGGACTGCAAGGACCCGACCCAGTCCAGCACCCTCTACACCGGTCCCATCACCATCACCGAGACCACCGTCCTGCGCACCCGCGTGTATGGCGACGGCTATCTGGAATCCATCATGGATGCCCAGAGCTACCTCTATGACGTCAACAACGGCAACGGCACGCTGTTCGTGATGTCCCTGGTGTCCGACCCCTATAACCTGACCTCCGACGAGGCGGGCATCATGGTCAAGGGTCCCAACGCCCTGCCGGAGTATCCCTTCGGCTCCATGAACAAGGGCGCGAACTTCTGGATGGACTGGGAGCGCGAGGCCCACATCGAGGTGTGGAACCCCGACGGATCCACCATGATTTCCCAGGAGTGCGGCACCAAGCTCCACGGCCAGTACAGCCGCGCCGAAAAGCAGAAGGCCTTCAAGATCATTGCCCGTGCCCAGTACGGCTCCAACCGCTTCCAGGCCGCGATCTTCTCCCACAGGCCCTACACCGAATATCAGTCCTTCCTGCTCCGCTCCTCCTCCGAGGACGGCAACAAGACCCGTATGCGCGACGCGCTGATGCAGCGCCTGGCCGAGGGCAGCAGGGTGATGTATCAGGAGACCGAGATCGGCGTCCTCTACATCGACGGCAAATATTGGGGCCACTACAACCTCCGCGAGCGCATCAACACCGCGTCCATCTGCCAATTCGAGGGCTGGGAGGGGGAGGAGGATGACCTCGACCTCATCAAGGCCAACTCCAACATCATGCAGGGTTCCAACGACACCATGGTGGCGCTGCTGGACTGGATCAAGGCCCACAAGAACGATATGAACACCGACGAGGCGTATAACATCGTGGACAGCGCCATCGACATCGAAAACTATATCCAGTACATGACCTTTGAGATGTACACCGGCAACACGGACACGCTGAACGTCAAGCGCTACCGCAACCCCAAGCGGGATGGCAAGTGGCGCTGGGTGCTGTTCGATCTGGACTGGGGCTTCCACGAGGACACCAACTCCGTCCGCCGCTGGCTGGAGCCCGGCGGCATGGGCAACATGCGGCGCACGGACAACACGCTGTTCATCGCATGCATGAAGAACGAGCGGTTCCGTTCCCAGTTCCTGACCTACCTGGGCGAAAAGATGGCCACCACCTTCACCAGCGAGAACATACTCAACATGGTGCAGGAGTTCCTCGACAAGCTCACCCCGATACTGCCTGACCAGTTCGAGCGCTGGGGCCAGACCGAGGAGGAATTCAAGACGGCCATGAAGAAGTTCACCGACTATATCAAGTCCCGCCCCATGCGCATGTTCCAGTTCCTCAAGGGCGCTGAGAACCTGCACCTGACCCGGGCCGAGATGGAGCAGTACTTCGGCGACGCCATGGCGGTCTACGGCCTCACCTACGACGACATCAAGGCGGCGTAAACCCCGCTCAAAAATACACCGCAAAGAAGGTTGGTTATGCTGCAAAAGAGAAACGGACTGCCGGCGCGGCACGAGCTGAAGTTCTTCATCAACCCCGCCGAACTGGAGGTCCTGCGGGCTCGGCTCAGGCCCGTCCTGAAGATGGACAGTCACTGCGTCGGCGGCAGACCCTATGTGATTCGCTCCCTCTACTTTGACGACATCGCGGATTCCGCATTCGTCGACAAGCAGGCGGGCGTGATGGACCGCGACAAGTACCGCATACGCATCTATCGCTATTCCGACAAGGAGATCTTCATGGAGCGCAAGCGGAAGCTGGGCGATTTGATCCAGAAGTCGTCGGTGCAGATCACCCGGCGATTGTGCGACCAGATCTGCTCCGGCGACCCGACTGGCCTACAACGCTCCAGCAACCCACTTTTGCAGGATGTCTACGTTCAGATGCGAACCAAGCTCCTGCGCCCGAAGGTCATCGTGGACTACGCCCGGGAGGCCTACCTGCATCCCGCTGAAGACACCCGCATCACCTTCGATCTACAGCTCCACAGCGGCCTTTACAGCACGGACCTCTTCAACCCGAAGCTGCCAACCGTCTGCCCCCACGACCGCAATGTGGAGATATTGGAGGTCAAGTTCAACAACTACCTCCCGGACTACGTGGCGGGACTGCTCCACGGCATCGAGGCCGAGCGCAGCGCCGTCTCCAAATACATCCTCTGCCGGCGGTTTGAACCGCTGGATTGGTAAAATCGACCGAATACCGACCGAAGTCGCATCAAATAAGCAAGAATTACAGTAGGAGGAATCCCCATGAACAGTGTCGTCGCCAATCTCTTCAGCTCCCAGACCATCTCGCCCGCGTCCTTCCCCGTCATACTGCTGTCCATGGTATTGGCACTGCTGGCGGGCGTGTTCATCGCCTGGATCTACCGGCGGAACTACCGCGGCGTGATGTATTCCAATAACTTCGCGCTGACGCTGATCATGATGACGCTGATCACTTGCCCGGTGGTCATGTGTATCCGCGAATCCATACAGCTCTCCATGGGCATGGTCGGCGCGCTGTCCATCGTCCGCTTCCGCACCGCCGTGAAGGACCCGCTGGACACCGCCTATATGTTCTGGGCGCTGACCATGGGCATCCTGCTGGGCGCGGGCCAGTTCTTCCTGACCGCCTGCGCGGTGGTGGGTATCGGCCTGCTGCTGACCGTCATCGTTCACATCCAGTCCAAGGGCACCAACTCCTTCCTGCTGGTGGTTCGCATGGACGACACCGCCGAGCGCGCCACCAACCAGGCGGTCAACGGCCTCAAGATGCAGCAGCTCAAGTCCAAGACCGTCACCGCCGGCGGTGTGGAAGCCACCTATGAGGTCCGCGTGGACAAGCCCGATGCCCTGCTGAACAAGCTCCGCAACATCCCTGGCGTCCACGACGCCACCCTGGTCTCCTATCAGGGAGAAGCCGTCTGATATATAATAGGTAGAAAGTCAGACACTTCATTCGATGGGAGGACTCCAATTGAGCGATTATAACAGGGGGCGTCCCCAGCAATCGCGGTTCGGCACGGCTCAGCCGAGGCCCGCGCCGCGCGGACAGGCGCCTCAGCAAAGGCGGCCGGTCCAGCAGCCCCGACAGGGGAACTTTTCCAGGCCGGGCAACGTCCAAAGGCCAGGTGCGCCTCGTCCCGCAGCGCCGAGGACGACTGGCGGCGCGGAGAGCATCGGCGGCGGACTGTTGCCGAGGGGCTTTCTGCCACTGGCGGGCATCTGCGTGGCGATCCTGGCGGCGGGCCTGCTGCTCCAGGGCTTCATGCCGGACGGCTTCCCGCTGGTCAAAGAGAAGAACAACTCTCCCCGCGTGACCCAGATGGTCACCGAGATCCACAGTCACGGCCCGCTCCGCATCAACGAGATCATGTCCTCCAATGGCGGCGTGCTTGGTGATGAGGATGGCAACACTCCCGACTGGGTGGAGGTTGCCAACGTCAGCAATGGCGCGGTCAATTTGGAGGGCTATGTGCTGGCCCGCAATTCCAAGGCCGGCAACGTGTTCGTATTCCCGGCCATGACGCTGGGCCCCAACGAATGCGTCATCGTGTTCGCGGACAGCCAGGTCAGGCAGGAGGCGGGGGACACGCTCCACGCGCCCTTCCGGCTGGCCTCCACAGGCGACGTGCTGATGCTGTTCAATCCGTCGGACGTGGCCATTGACACGGTGAACATTCCCGCCCTCGCGCAGAATGCGGTCTATGCACGCACCGGCGCGGAGACATGGGAGGTTTCCGACATGCCCACCCCCGGCGAGCTGAACACCGAGGAAAACTACAAGGCGCTCACCACCGTCACCGGCGACAGCCCCGTGGTGCTCGCGGAGGTCATGTCCTCCAGCGCCACCTACGCCCCGGATGATAACGGCGTCTGCCACGATTACGTCACCCTGCGCAACGCCACCGGCGATTCGGTGGACATCGGCAACTGGTATCTCTCCGATACCCAGCAGCTCCCGCGCATGTGGCGCTTCCCGGCGGGTACGGTGATTCCCGCGGGTGGCACGCTGACGGTGCACTGCTCCGGCCTCAACCGCACGGAGAATCCCGCCCACCTGCATACCAACTTCAAGCTGTCCAGCGAGGGCGAAATGGTGATTCTGTCCGACGCCTCCGGGCGTCCCCGGGACATGGTGACCTTCGACCTGCTCAAGACGGACACTGCCATCGTGCGTTCCGCGGATGGCGGCTGGTCGGTGGGCACGCCCACGGCGCAAAAAACGGAGATACAGACTCCGGTCAAATAAACGACAATTTCCCTGCCGGCAGGCAAACGACTGCCGGCGGAGAGTTGTATATAAAATAGCTTTAGAAACACACATATGGAGGGAACACACATGAAGGGCAATCGTCGCAGGCAATGGTCATTCGGCAAGCGTTGGATTTCCCTGCTGGTCATCGCGGCCATGCTGATTTCGATGTTCTCCGGTCTGGCGCTGGCGGAAGAGCCGGACCAGACCGAATACGAGGTGCAGGAATCAACGGACAACGTCGATGCCGCTGCGTTCGAAGCGGAGCAGACCGAGGCGGACGACCAGGAGGATGAAGATACGTCGGAGGACGAGCCCGAGTACGAGGATGAACCCGAGTATGAGGATGAATCCGAGTACGAGGATGAGACCCCGGCGGATTCCGAGGATAAGGAAGACGAGCCCCAGCAGACCTCCGATGAATACGAGGTCGAAGTGCCCGCCGAGCAGACGGAGTGGGAGATAGAGGAAGAGCCCGAAGAGGAGCGGCAGGAGGTCACCGAGCAGGTGGCCTTACAGGTCGTGAACATCGAGTGGCCCGACCGACTCACCTACGAGCTGGACGAGAAGCCCTCCCATAGCGCCTTCGCCGACAGCCTGCCCCGGACGCTGACCGCCGAGCTGTCTGACGGTTCCGATTATGACGTGGACGTCGAGTGGCTCTGCGAGGATTACAGCGCCGACTATGGTCGGTTTATCTTCTCCGCGGACGTGGTCGGTTCCGTTCCCTATGAGATCGCCGGGAACGTTCGGCTGCCGAAGGTCGCCCTTTACATACGCTACATCAGCGCGGCGAAACTGGAGGGTGAAACCGAGTATATCACCACCGAGAAGCCCGCGAAGTGGTCCGACGGCGTGGCCGACGCGATGAAGTGGCCCGACCATATCAGGGCCACCATCACCGGCGAAGACGATGCCCGGGAAAACCTCCCCATCGTGTGGACCTGCGATGACTACGACCGGGCCGACGCGGGCGCGTTCACCTTCACTGCCGAGCTGGCCCCGGAGGTCACTTATATAATAGGAAGAAAAGTGAAAATGCCCACGATCACCCTCCGTGTCGTGAGCGACGATAAGTTCACCCTCGCCCTCACGAAGGACGACACCCTCGCCATCACCGGCCTCAAGGACGACCGCGACGACACGCTGGACGTGCCCGCGAAGATCGAGGGCATCCCCGTGACCGAGATCGCCGACCGGGCCTTCGAGGATTGCTACAATCTGATGATGGTGAAGGTGACCGACGGCATCGAGAAGATCGGCGACAGGGCTTTCCACGGCTGCGATTCCCTCCTCGTGGCGGAGCTGCCCGATTCCCTCGAAGATGTCGCCAGCGACGCCTTTGACGATGAAAACCTCGAAACCCTGGCCATCGTGCTGAACGTCAGCGGCGAGACCAAACTCACCGACGACGACACCTTCAAGCACGACGGCGAAACCGTCCGCCTCCCCGAGGCCATCGACTCCATCGTGGTCGAGCACGACGGCGAGCTGACCATCGACACCGACTTCACCGTCGAGGCTGACAGCTTTACCGGCATCACCGTCGAACAGGACGGCTCCCTCGAACTCACAAACGGCCATAAGCTCATCAACCATTCCAAAATCGAGGTCAAGGGCGATTTCGAAAACGACGGCACCGTCTACGGCTGCGACCCCATGAGCAGCCTCACCGGCCAGATCGACGATTACATCATCGACCACACCGGCGAAGACGGCATCTGCGAAATCTGCGGCGAAATGTTTGTACTGTCAGAGCCCGTGGAAGCCAGCATGGATGGCATGGGTACGGTTGGTGTAACGGCTGCAAGTGGTAATACCATAACCATCAATTATGTCGGAACAAAATATCAAATGGCCGAAGGCAAAATCCTTATCGACAAAATCTGGAATGGCACGAAAGTCGCTGACGGCCTTACTAAGGAAGACTTTGAGATCGCCGAGGCAGACAAGAACAAAGTGACCCTCGAAGGCATCACCGCCGTTTATGACGGCGATACTCCTGGTGAGCATCCCGGCACAGTAACCTTCAATCTCATCCCGGCACAGGAAGGTGACAATACTACCTATACGGCTCAGCCCATGGCGCTGAGCGGAAAAATCCAAGTCGATATTTCCGGCTTCGGCGCAAACATGACGCTGGGCGATCAGGAATACAAAGGTGCTGAATATACCGTCGCTGATTTTACGGATTTCAGTCTTTACAGCGAGTTTGACAAACCCATGACCCTGGGCACGGATTACACCGCGACTTATAAAGATAACATCAAAGCAGGCACCGCTACGGTCACCTTCACGGGCATTGGCAAGTATACCGGCAGCTTTGACAAGACCTTCAAAATCAATCCCGTGGACATCTCTAATGTGGATGTCGCGCCGAGCCCCATCCCGCCTCAGGCTCCCGGAGCAACGCCCCAGCTGACGCTGACGGACAGCATGATCAGCCATACGCTGGTCGTCGGAGATGACGACGACTATAAGGTTGAATACCTCAACAACACCACCGTTGGCGAAAACACCGCGATCGCCCGGATCACGGGCACCCGGAACTATACGGGTACAAGGGACATCAATTTCAGCATCGACGCGCCAGCCGTGACGACGCGAACCCTTAAGATCACGCTGATCTCCGGCAGCGAGCCCACAAAGGCCTATGATGCCAACACCAACTGCGGCTATTATACCACAGAAAATGGCAAGCAGACCTATCACGCGCTGCTGACTCAGTCGAGCTTCCAAATCGAAGGTGTTGCGGATGGCGACACCGTGACGCTTACCCAGAGCTATCTGAACGGCCTTAAATTCGATTCCAAGGATGCGGGCAGCCGCACCGTGGCCATTGACTTCACGGGACACTTCAACAATAGCAACAAGCAGTACAGCTATGTGCTGTCAGAGGATTCCGTCAAATCCATCACGGGCACCATCACTCCCAAGACGGTGACCGTAATACCTACCTTCGGCCTGTCTAAGGATGTGGGCCAGACTGATCCCTTCATTGGCGGCAGCGTATCCGGCCTTTACTCAGGTGACAAGTACACCGGCAATCTGGGCCGCGAGGCCGGCGAGACCGCCGGAACCTACAAAATCACACAGGGCACCCTCAGCGTGAATTCGAACTATAAAATCGTCGTGGCGGACGAGGTTTTCACCATCCATGAGGTGACCGATACCCGCGTGCTGGACTTCAAGCCGAAGAAAAGCACCTCGCTTGACAAGCCCTTTAAACCGAAGGAGAAGATAGTCAGTTGGACTGATGCTGAGGTCAAGGAAAAGTTCAACATCGCCAACATCGCTACTGGCGATGCTGACAACGTGACCGTGACTGCCCAGGCGACTTACGATCAGGTGGATGTCGGTACCGATGTCCCCGTTAAAGTGGTCTTTACAATCACGCCCTCGGCGGACGCATCCAAGACTTACGACGCCAACTCGATCACGAAGGAATTCACCGCCGCCATCACGGCTCGGGCCATCGATGATAAAGCGGTCGTGCTGACACCAATTCCGAATCAGGAACACACGGGTTCTGCTGTAGAACCCAAAGTGGAGCTAAAGCTTGGCACCTATACACTGGTCAAGGATACGGATTACAGCGTAACCTACACAAATAATATCGACGAGGGCGAAGCCACCGCGACCATCACCGGCAAGGGTAGTTTCACAGGCACCCGCAAGGAAACCTTCACTATCGGCACTGGGGAAAAGACCGAAACCGACGGCGAATACACCTACACCGTCAACGCTGACGGCGAGGCGACCATCACCAAGTGGAACGGACCTACGAACCCGGATGAATTTTCGGGTATGCTGGAGGTCCCCGCGGCTTTGGGCGAGAACGGCGAGTATCCCGTGAAGGCCATCGCCGCGAACAGCTTCGCCAACGAGGCGCTTGCCAGTCTGGATCTGCCAGACGGCCTTGAAACCATCGCGGCGGGCGCGTTCACCGGTTCGACGAAGCTCAAATCGGTGAGGATTCCCGACAGCGTGACCAGCGTGGGCGACATCGGCAGCGCCGAGCTGGCCCTCGTGGTCAACGGTACGACCGAGATCACCGGACAGAAGAGCTTTAAGCATGGCAGCGCTACCGTAACTCTGCCCAAGGATATCACCGATATCCATGTGGAGAACGGCGCCACCGCGACCATCACCTCCGATTTTACCACCGCGAATTCCGGTGACACCGTGGGCATGGTCTACGTGAAGGAGGGCGGCACGCTCACCATCGGCAGCAGCGCGAAGCTCATCAACAAGGGCCTTGTGTCCTCTGAGGGTACCGTTACCAATCCCGGCTCCATCTATAGCTGCTATTCAAACAGCTATTGCGATGTCGAAGGCTGCGTTAAGACCCACACCGACAATGGCAGCGGCGTCTGCTCCATCTGTGGTGAGACCACCGCCCAGAAGCAGGAAAAGACCGTGACCATTCAGTACACGGGTAACCGGAGCAAGCTGGATAAGGTCTACGACGGGGATAACACGGTGAAGAACATCACTACCAACGATTTCACCGTCGTTCAGAGCAGTGTAGGCGCGGGCGATACCGTGACGATCCGCAAGGTCACCGGCACCTATGCCAATGCCAACGCGGGCAACGATAAGGCCATCACCTTTGTCTTTGTCGTCAATGGCAACAGCAGCACCTATACCTACAAGGCGGACAACCTCACCGAAAAGGGCAATATCACCGCCAAATCCATCAACAGCAGCGACGTCACGATTGCAAACATCAAGAACCAGCCCTATAATAATGGCAATGTCATCAAGCCTGACGTCATCATCAAGGATGGTTCCACCACGCTGAAGAAGGATACGGACTATGAGCTGTCCTATAATCCAACGGAACCCAAAAACGCGGGTGACGACGTGACGGTGACTATTCGGGGTATTAATAACTATAAGGACTCCGCGACCAGGACCTTTAAGATTGAGAACGATCAGACCATCCACGATCTGACCATCACCTACAAGGGTGCCACACCCACCAAAGTCTTTGATGGCAATACAAACTGCACCCTGAAACGGACAGACTTTGAAATCACCAACGGGGTGGTCACGGGTGATACGGTAAGGATCGACAGCGTGACCGCCGTCTATGACAGCGCGGCGGTGGGTACAGGTAAGACTGTGACCGTTTCGTTCGTGCTGGATGATAGTCGTGCAAGTAATACCTACCGAGCGAACCCCATAACCATCACTGGTGAGATTACCGCCGCCTCTGGCAAGACGGACCGCACCGTGAAGATTACGCTGATCAACGGTCATGAGCCTACCAAGACTTACGATGCTACAGCCAACTGTGGCACGTATGATACTAACAAGGTATATCATCCGCTATTGACCCACTCTGATTTCAATGTCGAGGGAGTTGCTTCTGGAGATACGGTTACTGTGGATGATGAGTATCTCAAACTTTTGAAGTTTGACGGCAAGGACGCTGGTACGCGTACAGTATCACTAAACTTGGCCTCACATATCAAGGTTACAAGTAGTCAGGGTAATACCTATAAGGTATCTACGGATTCAGTGACTTTGATAAGGGGTACGATTAATAAAAAGACTTTGACAGTTACTCCTAATCCGACGGAGCAGAAGGTGTCTGAGAATTCAGTGAGTACCTATACTATTAAGGCTTCAGTTACTGGTTTACTAACTGGGGATAGCGTTACAGGCAAGTTAGGCCATGAAGGTGATAATAGTGTAGGAAAGCATAAAATCACTGTAGGTACGCTCAGTGCTGGTGATAACTATGATATCAAAGTTGGAGATGGCACTCTGATTGTCACCAGGCTTATAAGTTCATCAAGCGTCACAGTCACTTTGGATAAGACGACTTGGACGTATACAGGGTCTGCAATTAAACCCGCTGTCACTGTAAAGGATGGTACTAAGACGCTAACCGAAAACACAGATTATACATTGCAGTATAAGGATAATAAAGATGCCGGTCAAGCTACAATTACTATTGCCGGTATAGGTAGCTACACTGGAGCGAAATTAGCGTACTTCAAAATTGTTCGAGCAAGCTCAGGTTCGGGTTCAGGTTCGGGTTCAGGGTCAGGTTCTGGTTCAGGGTCAGGCTCTGGTTCCGGCATAACGACCCCGACGCCGACGCCCTCAGTCTCTCCGACACCTATTGATGGTGAGCCGACGCCAACGCCCGATCCTGATGCGACTCTGGAGCCGGAGGCCACTGAGGACGTGGATGAACCGGAGGCGGAAGAAGAGGAGGAAGAGGGCACCGAAGCGGAGATTCAGGCCCGCCACGGCCAGCTCCTGCTGGACTTCACCACCGCTACCAACGCCGACGAGGAGACCTCGGAGAAGGAAGACGTGGCCGTGGGCTACATACTCTTCGGTGAAGACGACAAGCCCCGCCCCTTCGAGTATGAGATCATCCAGATCGAGAAGGAGCTCGATCCCGAGACCGGCCTGCCGGTGCTGCCGGAGGGCCAGACCTACGGCGAGAACGGCGAGATCCTGGATGCCGACGGCAACGAGGTGGAGCCCGAGCCGACGAAGTACCAGCTCATCATCAGCCCCGAGCCGGAGAAGGACGCCAACGGCGTGCCCATCGTCCTGGACGAGAAGACGGGCCGCGAGTCCTACGCCAAGGAACAGCTCAGGCTGACGCCCACCCAGATCGGCACCCTCAAGGCCGAGAACTTTACGGAGCTGCTCTATCGCGTGGACGGCGCGGAGCTGAGGGTCCAGTTTGAGGACCTCACCGATGAGATCGATCTGATGCCCTTCAAGCTGGCTGAGGAAGCAGCCAAAGCCAAGGAAGGCGAGGACGAGACCTGGGAGGGCGACACTGAAGCCGAGACCGGGGAAGAGACAGAAACCGAGGAAGGCGAAGACGAGACCTTGGAGGGCGACGCCGAAGCCGAGACCGAAGAAGAGACAGAAACTGAGGGAGAGCCTTCCCCGACGGAGGAACCTGTTGAGGAAGTCACCGGCCTGGAGATCGGCGCCGACATGATGCAGGTGGATACCTACGTGTTCACCATCGACCAGGTCAAGCGCGGCAGCCTGAGCGCCCGCGAGCGCGAGACGCTGCGCAAGTATGATACGCTGCTGCCGGTCTACCGCGTGGATCTCAGCGCGGTGAAGGGCGAACTCAAGGCCATCACCGAGGAAAACGAGGATGAACTGGAGCCCCCGGCCGAGCTGGCCGACAACCTGGATGGCACGGTGAACGGCCCCGAGTTCTACCCGATGCTGGGCGTGCTCAAGAATGTCGAGCTGCGCATCAATGAAGAAATGATACTGCCCGAGCGGCTGGTGCCCGTCGAGCTGCCCCTCTCCCTGGGAACGGAGCAGACCGAGGAGGAAAGCGACGCGCCCGCCTATACCACCGACCTGCCGGAAGGCGCACAGCTCCTGGTCATCGTCGACGATGAGACGCTGACCGATGAGGAGGCTGTGAAGCTCTATCCCGTGGAGGCCGTGGACGTCAGCCTGATCGAGGAAGAAGCCGAGGAAGAGGCGGAAGCCGACTCGGATGAAACCGCGGAAGCCGCTGACGAGGAATTCGAAGCGGAGGACGCCGATGAGGGCACCATCGAGGATATCCCCGACGAGACGGACACGCCCATGGGCGCGATTGACGATGAGGAAGAGGCGGCGCCCACCCGCACGGCAGGCGTGTTGAGGACCGGCCCGATCAAGCTGGCCACAGCCACCGTCGTCGCCACCGCTGCCGATGGCGCGACCCCGAGCCCCGTCGAGAGCGCGAGCGCGGAACCTACCGAAAGCGCCACCGTTGAGCCGACTGAAAGCGTCGAGCCCGCCGAGAGCGCGACGGAAGAACCCGCTGAAGAGGAAGCTCAGGAAGAAGCAACCGAGGAAACGACTGAGGAAGAAGCCGAAGAAGTGACCGAGGAAGTGACTGAGGAAGAAGAGACCCTGGTCGTGCAGTATGTGACCAACGATGACAAGGGCGATGTTTCCGACTATGGCCGCGTGGTGCTGGAACGCAGCGCGCTGTACGCCTTCGTGGTGGAAAATCCCGAACCTCCCGTAGAGGAAGAGGAACCGATGGATATTCCCGAAGCGACGGCGGAAGCCCAGAGCGCCACGCCCGAACCCACCCCGACGTCCACCCCGGAGCCCACTCCGGAACCCACGGTGGCGGTCGTCGAGGACCCCGACAGCATGTATGCCTATAACCGCCGTTCCAATGCCGGCAACCAGTATTGGCTGATCAATACCCGCGCCAAGACGGTGGAATACTACCGGGCCGACACCAATGTCTATCAGATCGGTGATTATACCGGCAGTCTGATGAGCGGTATGTTGGTGACCTTCCGGACGCCGGTCGTCACCACGACCATCAAGCTCAAATTCCAGCAGACCTACAAGTTTGCGCTGATGGCCGAAGAGGGTGGCGAGCTGCTGATGGAGCAGACCGATATCAATGAGGTCGAGTCCATCATGCAGGGCCAGCGTAAGTAAATTAACCGAATGTTCGTCCCGCCGGGAATCCGGCGGGACGGCGCAGGGGAATGGAAGATATTGCGAAGCGGCAAAACCGCGGCAGGGGAGGTACATTTATGAAAGGCAATAATGGCAAGCGTCGTAACGGAATGAGTTGGCTGTCAGTCCTGCTCATCGTGGCCATGCTGACTCCGATGTTCTCCGCCATCGCACTGGCTGAGGAATACGAGGTGGAGGCCCCGGCGTTTGAGGTCGAGTACGAACTGGCCTACGAGGAGCCCCTTCAGGAGACGGAAATGGAGCTGCAAGAATACGACGAGCCGGAGGTCTATGACGAACCGGAGCCGGAGAAAGTGCAGCAGCCAGAGGAAGTGCAGGAGCCGGAGGAGATACAGGAAGAAGCGCCCGCAGATAATGCCGAGGCAGAGACTGAGGAACAGCAGGACAATGCCGAGGTATTGGCGGACGTGTTTGAGGCCGAAGAGCGCATCGTAGGCGCGGCGGTCAACATCTTTGACTTTGACGCACTGAATCAAACCTATTATGAGTATGTGTCCAAGCCGAAGCAGGATGATTTCATCAAAACGCTGCCCAAGACGGCGACCGCAGTGCTTTCCGATGGCAGCAAGGTGACCGTGGCGATTAAGTGGAGCTGCGAGGACGAATACCTGTTCCAGACCCAGGACAACGGTGAATTCAAGTTTCGCGCCGCGCTGACCGAAGACGCGGAGTATGAGCTGGACAATGATGAAATCGCCCCTGAGGTGACGCTGTATGTGGTCTACATCAGCGATGTCAAAATTGAGGGGTCCTCTTCCTATTACACTGAAGCCAAGCCCGCAACCGCGGATATGGCTGCTTCGGAACTGAACTTTCCCACTGCCGTGAAGGCTACCCTGAAGCGATTTGGCGACGTGGAAGAACCTCTCACACTTCCGGTGGATTGGGTGTGTGACAATTACGGCGATGACCAAGGCATTATCTTTACGGCCCAGTTCAATCCTACGCCCAGGATGCAACTGCTTGATGAGGAGGAAATGCCCCTCCTGCTGGCTGACGATGTCGAAATGCCCGAGATCACTCTGGATGTTGTCAGCGATTTCGAGGTAGAAATTAAAAATGGCATCGTCATCATCACTGGTTGGAATGGCGACAGCGACACGCTGCATGTGCCGGAAAGCATCGCTGGCTACCCGGTTGAGGAGATCGGTGAAGGAGCTTTTAAAGACCGTAATGAGCTGATGGACGTAGTGCTGCCCGAATCCGTGAAAAAGATCGGCGCAAATGCCTTCGCCAATTGCAGCAATCTGACCTTTATCACAATCCCTGATTCCCTGACGGACGTGGCAGGCAGCGCTTTCGATGGCGCGTCTGACGACTTGTCCATCACCCTGGAGGTCAATGGCAGCGCGACCACGCTATCTTCCCAGAATCAGTTCAAACACGACGGCAATACCGTGACCCTGCCCCGGAAGATTGGCTCTCTTGTGGTGAAGGGTGACCTGACCATGGCTGCGGACTTTACCGTGGATAATGGCAACAATTACAACCGTATCGAGGTCAAAAGTGGTGGCAAGGTGACCCTCAACGAGGGCTATGAAATCCTCAACAAGAGCGACATCATTATTGAAGGTAGCGATAGCTTTGTCAACAATGGTAAGGTATACGGTTGCTATACTGGCAAACCCGTGTCGGGCATCGATAACTATATCACCGACCATACCGATCCTGATAAGACAGGCATCTGCCAGATCTGTGGCCAGACTTCAGGCAAGGGCGAAAAGGGCGAGAAGAAGCTGTCCGTGGAGATCACGAATGAAGGCAAGAAAAATTTGACCAAGGAATATAACGGCAGTGAGGTCAGCGATCTCACGACCGAAGATTTTGCACTTGACATGTCCACGGTTGATGATGCGGACGCTGGAAAGATAACCGCGTTTGAGCTTGTCAGCGCGACCTTTGACAGCACCGAGGTGGGTGACCGCACCGTTACCGCGAAGTTCAAAATTACCCAGGCCGATGATTGTATCTACAATTACATTGTACCCGACTTTACCACCAAAGGCAGCATTGTTCAGGCGGTTCTGGGGACGGTGGCTGAAATCAAAGACATCCCTGACCAGCAGTATATCGATAAGGCAGTTGAACCGGCGGTGACCGTTAAGCTGAAGAACGGGCGCATTCTCAAGAAGGACACGGATTATACCGTTTCCTATGCGAACAATACCGAGGCGGGTACCGCGACGGCCACCGTCACCGGCAAGGGCAGCTATACCGGTACTCTGACAAAGAACTTCAATATCACTCAGGCCAAGAAGCTGACCCTCACCTATACCGGCGAGGAAAAGCCCTTCAAGACCTATGACGGCAAGAACGACATCACCCTGAACAAGGAGAGCTTTGCGCTGACCGGCATGGCGGAGGGCGAAAGCGTCAAAATTGATTCCCTCGAGGGCAAGCTGGATTCCGTGGCCGTGGGCGATAACCACACCGTCACCGTCACGGCGAAGCTCAATCCCAGCAATAATGTGGCCGAATGCACCATTACCGGCGTGAGCGTCAAGGCCCGCAACATTTCCGATCAGGTCTCGCTGGCCGCCATCGCGGAGCAGAAGCAGACCGGCGCAGAGGTGAAGCCCGGCGTCAAGCTGATCTTCAATGGCAAGGACTTGGTAGAGGGCCGCGATTACACGCTGAAATACGAGAACAACATCGAACCCGGCACCGCCAAGGTGACCATTACCGGCACCGGTAATTTTGCCGGCACCCGCGAAACCGCCTTCCAGATCGTCGAAGTCAAGGACAGCGACAAGAAGACGAAGAAGCTGACAGCCACGCTAATCGATGACAGCAAGAAGAACAAGGTTTACGACGGCACCACCAAATCGAGCCTGACAGCTTCCGATTTCATGCTGGAAACCGGCGACATCGCTGATGAGGACGTAGGCCACGTGAAGATCGCTTCCGTCAACGCCTATTATGACGACAAGGACGCGGGCGAGCGCCAGCTCATGGTGTTCTTCACGCTGGAGCAGGCCAGCGCCACCTATAACTATGTGGTCGATTCAAAGCGCTATGACGATGCGGAAATCGAAAAGCGCACGATTACGGTGATTCCCCTTCCGGGACAGTACAAGATTTACGGCACCCGCGAACCTACTTACTTTAATGCCTACGAAAACGGCCTGGTCGACGGCGATTATATCACGGGCCTAATGTCGCGCGAGGAAGGCGAAGATCGGGGCACTTATGGATACTCGGCAGGCACCCTCGACGCCGGCGATAACTACGAAATCATGATGGCGGGTGATCAGGAAGAGGATGCCTCCGATGAAGAAGATGAGGATGAGGACACAGGTGCAGCGCAGTTCACTGTCCGTCCCAAGAACCTCGCATCCGCCGACATCACCGTCAAGTTTGACGCGGAGGTCTATCGCACCAGGGATGAGAAGGCCGTGGAGCCGGACATCACGGTCACCTATCACGCCTATGACGGCGACAAGGAATTGGAGGAAGGCACCGACTACGAGGTGAAGTTCACCGACAACACCAAGCGCGGCACGGGCCATGCCATCATCACCGCCGTGAATAGCGAGGAGTGCAATTACACCGGCACCCGCGTGGCGGACTTCCGGATCAAGAAGGAACACAGCGGCGGCAGCGGCAGCTCCAGTTCCTCGAGCTATGAAGAGGAAGATGATGAAGATGACGATGGAGATGACGATGGAGAGGACGACCAAGACACGATAAAAGATGGCCAGCTTGTCCTCGGAGACGATGAGAATCGGATTGACATCGGCTTTATACTCTGCGGGGACGATAATAAAGCGCGTCCGTTCAAGAACAGGGATTATCCGGATATTGAGGATATCGAGGAAACTGATCCTGAAACGGGTGAGACGACGGCTCCTGTGGCGTTTGACGCTGACGGGAATCCCATTCTTCCCAAGCGTCTGACCATTGAGCCGGAGCCGTTCCCCGCGAGCTATGATGAGAACAATGAAATCATACCGAGGCAAATGGACAGCAATCCGGAAAGGGATAAGTATGAAGCCCTGCACCTGCGGCTGAATCAGGAGCAGGTCAATAAACTCAAAGCGGAGCACATTACTGAACTGGTTTTCAAGGTTGAAGAGCGTGCGGAGTTCCGCGTTCCTCTGGATGCATTGACCTTTGAAGTGGATGTGGATCGCCTCAATAAGACTGATACTGATGAGGAGTCCTCTGAGGAAACGGAAGAAGAATGGGGCGAAGGCGATGCTTCTTCCGATGAAGAGGATTCGGAGGAGAGCGAGGGCGAAATTGAGGAATATGATGGAGAACCGGAGGGCGACGGTTTGGAGGATGAATCGGATTCGGAAGACGGCGCGACCATTACTCCGAATTTAGTTCCGGTGTATACCTACGAAATGGTTATCGAACAGCTTGAGGATGTGAATCTGACCGCGCGTGAAGAGAATGCCTTTGAGGACAAGTTCTCTATGCTTCCCCTCTATAGAGTGAAAATGAGCGCTGTTGATAACGAGTTGGTTATTTATCCGAATGATTCTGAGGTACAACCCAGCACGATTGAAGCTGAAAATACCTATTATCCCATGCTGGGCTATCTTGAGAACGTTGAATATCGCATCGATGAGTATTTGTTGAAAACACCGGGAGACGGCGAGGTTGATACTTTGCCGAAGTCTGCGCAGATGCTATATGTTTCCAGCGATGAGAACTTGAGCGATGAAGACGCAATTGTACTCGGTGAAGCTGAGTACGTTGTCACCGGTGATGAACCTTATGCGTTATTCAGCAATGGCAAGGATGGATTGTATACTATAGTTGTAGATAAAGACTGGACTGAAGAAGATGAGGAATCTGAGGACGAGGAATACGAGGACACCGAGGATGAGGAATTCGAGGATGAGGACATAGAGGAATCTTCCGAAGAAGCTGAGGAGGCTGAACTGGAGGACGAGCCGGAAGAAGTCGAGCCCGTCGTCGAGGAGGAGCCGGAGGAGCAGCTCGTCGAGGATCCCGACCCCGTCTACGCCTATTCCCGCAAGTCCAACGCCGGCGACCAGTATTGGCTCATTGATACTCAGAACAAGACCGTGGAATACTACCGCGGCGATACCAACACCTACATGATCGGCGATTACAGCGGTAGCCTGATGAGCGGCATGGCAGTGACCTTCCGGACCAATCCGCCGGAGACCACCACCATACAGCTCAAGTTCAAGCAGACCTACAAGTTCGCCATGATGGACGACGCGGGCGTCTCCCTGCTGATGGAGCAGGACGACATCGGAGCGGTCCAGTCCACCATGAGCAGCCATCGCCAGTAATCCCAAAACCTGCGATGCCCCCGCTGACATAGTTCGGCGGGGGTGTCTTTTATGAGTTCATGGTTTGCGATGCCGATAAATAGGGATTTGTCGGGGTATTTGTTCGAGGCCACCTCATCCGCCCTCACGGGCACCTTCCCCTCAAGGGGAAGGTGGCGCGAAGCGCCGGATGAGGTGAACCCCCGTCACCCCCACAAATTCCAATGTGTCGAACCGGCAGAAGAAAGCGAAGCCCCGTCAATTTGCGGGTGCTTCGCTTTCGTAGGTGGTTTCGATCTGTGTGCCGGGCTGGGGGATTGGCGCTTGTGTGGGGGTGGGGGACTGGCTTTGCAGGTTTGGGGGCTGTACCAACACAGCGAACAACCAGAACAGTACCGCGCAGACCAGGGCCATCACCAGCACCAGCACGCGATAGATGATGGTGGAGAGTCGATGGGTCGGGGCCTGGAGCGTGGCGGCCTCTGCCTCAAAGGCCCGGTAGACCGCGGCGGGGTGGGGGATGCCCGTTCGGGCGTTGAGCTGACGCTTCATCGCCTTGTTCAGCAGGGTGTCAAACTGGGGGCGGTCCTTTGCGGGGAGCTTGCGCTTGCATTTCGTCTCGAAGCGGCTCAATGTACTGCGTACCAGACTGGCTGGCATACCCGTGATCGTCGCGATGCGTCCTGCTGACAGCCCTACGCCATGGCGGAGCATCAGCACGCGCTGGACGTCGATGTCCTCTTTGCCCGCCTGGGTCAGTATGATGTCATCCATGTCCTCGCCGATGCCGGGCCAGGTGAATTCGAGGGTGCCGTCGTCGGCGGCGCTCAGCCGCAGGGCTTCCTCCCGCAGCGTGCTGCGCAGGCGCTCCCGAAAGCCCATGCCGCCCTGGCTGCCCTCCGACCAGACTTCCAGGATCGCGCCGCGCAGGGCGTCCTCTGCCTGATCGTAGTTGCCGCAGATGACGTGGGCGGTGTTGAACAGCTCCGGATACAGCGGTTCCACCCGCTTGAACCATGCGCGCAGCGCGCCGGCGGTTTGTTCACTCATGTATGTCTCCGTTGGTTGGTGGTTTGGTTATATCGATAAACAGGGATTTGGCGAGGTGTCTGTTCGAGTCCGCCTCATATCGCCCTTCCTCATTCCAGATTCAACGCCGCGATGCGGTTGTTCAGCGGGCGGATGCGCTCGTAGATGTCCGCGTAGATGGCGTAGATCTCCTTGTAGGAGGCCTGCCACTGGGGGTTGACCGGGTGGGTGGAGCGGGCGGTGACCATGCTGGCGGCGTCGGTGTAATCGCTGAACAATCCCACGCCCACGCCGGCGGCGATGGCCGCGCCCAGAGACGTGGACTCGCCGGGCATACGGTGAACCTGGGTGGTGAGGCCAAATATGGAGGCGATCATGTCCGGCCAGAGCCCGCTCCGCGCGCCGCCGCCGGTGAGCATCAGCGAGCGTACCGGCGCGTCGCACTCGGCCATGACCTCTGCCACGGCGTTCAGCGCGAAGGCGATGCCCTCGTAGACCGCCCGGGCGATGTGCCTCTGGTCGTGATAGAGCGAGAAGCCCAGCAGACAGCCGCGGGTGTTGGGGTCCCAGTAGGGCGTCCGCCAGCCCATCAGCGTGGGCAGGAACATCACGCCCTCCGCGCCGGGCCGCACCTGCCGCGCCATGTTCTCAACGATGGAGATGTCCGCCGTCTGTCCGCTGCCGCCCAGCAGGTTCTTCGAGCACCAGTCGAAGGCCGCCGCGCCGCACTGCACCGTGCCGCAGACGTGATAGTCCACGCCGTTCATGTCCACCCAGTTGAAGATCCGGGCCTTGGGGTCCAGTATCGGCCGGTCGTTGAGCTGGGCCACCCAGGCGCTGGAGCCGATGTAGCAGTAGGCGCTGCCCGGCTCCGAAACCCCAGCGCCGCGGGTGGCGCAGGCCCCGTCGCCGCCGCCGATGGCCACCGGCGTGCCGGTGATGAGGCCGGTCTGGCGGTACACGTCCCGGGTGATTTTGCCCTTGACATCGTGGCCCTTCAGCAGGTTCGGCATGGTGTTGGGGTCGAGGTTCAGCTCCTTCAAAAGTTCCGTGGCCCAGGCCCTGCGGTTGATGTCCAGCGCGCTGGTCAGGGAGGCGTCCGAGTAATCCGTGTAGCCCCAACGGCCCGTCAGACTGCCGTACAGGTAGTCTTTCATATTCAGATACCAGCGGGCCTTCCGGTAGATTTCCGGCTTGTTTTCCTTGAGCCACAGTATCTTCGGCAATGTATAGTGGGTGTCCGGACGGTTGCCGGTCATTTTATAGAAGTCGTCGAAGCTGATGATTTTGAGGATCTCATCCACCTGCGCCTCGCTGCGGCCGTCAGAATGGATGATGTTGGGATACAGCACTATGCCGTTTTCGTCCACGGGGATGCAGCCGTCCATGGTCCCGGACAGGCCCACCACCGCGATGCGCGTGGCGCTGACCTGCTGGAGCAGCTCCCGGATGCCGTCGAACATGGCCTTGCGGATGATCTCCGGGTCCTGCTCCGCCCAGTTCGGATGGGGATATTGGGTGCCGTAGCTGCGCCGCACAGAGGACAGCGCGTCGCCCTTGGTGGTGAAAAGTGTGCATTTACAGCCGGTGGTGCCAGTGTCGCAGGTCAGGATAAGGTCTTTTTCCATGCTGTCGCCTCCGTTATATTTGATTGAGATTAGGGAAATGATACTGTTGGTGTAAGCTGTGAAATGAATAATTATACGCTAACGCTTTTGCTGTACATAGACCTCGCCCGCAGCGGCGCCGACCAGCGAAATGAACGCGCACAGCAGCGCGGGCCCAGCCGGAGGCGCATAGTGCCACAGCAGGTAGTGTGAAAGATAGAGGCAGGCCATCGGGGGAATCCACGCGGCATAGTTCAACAAACCCCGTCGAACCGCCTGAAAGGCCGTGAGCGCGCCGGCCAGGGGCATGAACAGCCACAGTGCCAAAGCGCTGACCACAGGGGACAGCCCCGCCGCCAGGGAGGCCAGAAATCCCGCCCCCAGAGCGCATAAAACCTGGATGATAAGGGCCTTTAACCAGAACCTTTTCGGAGGGTTGACAAATTTATGTTTCATATGTATATTATAACTGTTTTATATTTGTTTTCAACTACTAATAGTGTTGAAAATAATCAAATGGATGATTCATTTTCTCTTGAAATCGGGATAAACTGATAATAGAAGGGAAAACAGGCAAAATAACATCATGTGACCCGCAATAAGGAGGAGCATAAAACATGGATTACGCGGAACTGGGCCGCAGAGTCAGGCAGCAGCGGGTGTTGAGCGGCATGACGCAGGAGGAGCTGGCGGAGAAATCCGGCATATCCTGCTCATTCGTCGGACACATCGAGCGCGGTGAAAAAAAATTCAGCATCGGCACGCTGGTAGGGCTGTGCAATGCCATGGGCGTGACGCCCAACTATCTGCTGCAGGATTCGCTGAGCGTTGAGGTTTTGAACAGCAGCGTGGACGTCGGTCGGGAGAACAAGGAGCTCTTTGACGATATGATGGCCCTGTTGCATGAGCACAGCAGAAAAAATAACAGATACTGATATTGAGTCTGACCGCTGGGGGCGCCGATCGGCTGAGATGGATGGCGACATCCGGACCCTTGGAACCTGAAGTGGATAATCCCACCGTAGGAAAGCGGAAGGTCGGCTTGTGTACTGACATTCGTTTTCACGTGTGCGTTTTTCGCATACGGTTTTTATGGTATCTATTCTGTACTCTCCTATAAATAAGGATATGTCGGGGCGAATGGAGGTCAGCCCGCAAACACAGACATTTTTCATTTTCCATTGACTCAAATAAATTCCAATTTACCGGGGTGGACAGTTACTTTTTGTGAAATAACTTGACAAGCGAAAACTAAACCGCTATAATCTAAATCGACAGAGGGAGTCCGTAGAGACGGGCTGAGAGACGGATCGCATCCGTGACCTTTTGACCTGATCTGGATCATGCCAGCGTAGGGAACGTCGGAAGCCGCAAGAGACATATTTGCGTGATACCTGTGTTTTCAACCCTGACTGATTGCGATCGGTCAGGGTTTTTCTATTTGTCAATTAATCCCGCCACTGTCACATTTATAAGAGGAGGACAAAGCAATGAGAGCGAGTGTTGCCATTCAGACGCTGCCGGCGTCGGAGAACAACGAGGAACTGGTGCGCGTGGTGGACGAGGTGATTGCCTACATCAAGAGCACGGGCCTGCACTGCTATGTGGGTCCCTTCGAGACCACCATCGAGGGGGACGATTACGATCAGCTCATGGACATCGTGAAGGAGTGCCAGCACGTGGCGATCCGCTGCGGTGCGCCTAAGGTTTCCGCCTACATCAAGGTGGTCTACGAGCCGGAAGGGGAGATCCTGACCATTGATGAAAAGGTCACGAAGCACCATCAGGATTGATGTGAAGGCCGCCCTGCCTGCCCTCTGCGCCGTTGCGCTGCTGCTCATATTCTGGGAGTTGGTGTGCCTGTCCGGCCTGGTGCCGGCTTACATGCTGCCCTCGCCGGTGCAGGTGGTGCAGGCCATGGTCAACGACCGGGCGCTGCTGTGGGAGCACGCCACGATCACACTGAAGGAGGCCGCCATCGGCCTGGTGGTGGGCGTGGTCATCGGCGTGGCCTTCGCCGCGCTGATGGATAGCTTTGAGGTGCTCTACAAGGCGGTCTATCCCATACTGGTCATGACCCAGACCATCCCCTCCGTCGCCATCGCCCCGCTGCTGGTGCTGTGGTTCGGCTATGAGATGACGCCGAAGATCATCCTCGTGGTGCTGGCCACCTTCTTCCCCGTCACCGTGGGCGTGCTGGAAGGCTTCCGTTCTGCGGATAAGGACGCCATCGCCCTGCTCCGCTCCATGGGCGCGGGGAAGTGGAAGATATTCCGCTATCTCAAGGCTCCCTCGGCGCTGCCCCAGTTCTTCTCAGGGCTGCGCATCGCTGCGGCCTACTCCGTGGTCGGCGCGGTCATCAGCGAATGGCTGGGCGGCTTCGGTGGGCTGGGCGTCTACATGACCCGAGTCAAGAAGGCATTTGCCTTCGACAAGATGTTTGCCGTGATCTTCCTGATCTCGGCGCTGTCGCTGCTGCTGATGCGGCTGGTGGACGTGGGTGAACGCGTCTGCATGCCCTATCGTTTTTTGAACACCTCATCCCAGAAAGGACGGAATGACAAATGAAGCGTATGCTTTCCCTGATACTGGCGCTGCTGCTGGCCCTCGCCCTCGGAACGGCGGGCCTGGCGGAAAGTACCCCCGTCACCTTTGTGCTGGACTGGACTCCCAACACCAACCACACCGGCATCTATGTCGCCATCGCCAAGGGCTATTTCGCCGAGGCGGGGCTGGACGTCACCGTGGTGCAGCCGCCGGATGACGGCGCGGAGGTGCTGGTGGCTTCGGGTCAGGCACAATTCGGCGTGTCCTTCCAGGACACCATGGCCGATGCCCTCTCCGGCGAGTCCCCGCTGCCCATCACCGCCGTGGCCGCCGTGGTGCAGCACAACACCTCGGGCATCGTCTCCCGCAAGGGCGAGGGTATGGACCGTCCCAGCGGTCTTGAGGGCCACAAGTACGCCACCTGGGAATGGCCCGTGGAACAGGCCACCGTTAAACAGGTGGTCGAGGCCGACGGCGGCGATTTTTCCAAGGTCGAGCTGATCCCCTCCACCGTCACCGATGAGGTCTCCGCTCTCCAGAGCAAGTCCGTGGACGCCATCTGGATCTTCTACGGCTGGGCTGGCATCGCCTGTGAACAGGCGGGGCTGGACATCGACTACTTCGCCTTCTCCGACATCGACCCCGTGTTCGACTACTACACCCCCGTCATCATCGGCTGCGACGCCTATCTGGCCGACCATCCCGACGAGGCGAAGGCCTTCGTCGCCGCCGCTCAGAAGGGTTACACCTATGCCGCCGAGCATCCTGAGGAAGCCGCCGACATCCTGATGGAGGCTGCGCCGGAACTGGCTTCCAACAAGGAGCTGATCTACGCCAGCCAGCAGTACCTCTCCGCCGCCTACATCGCCGACGCGGAAAAGTGGGGCGTCATGGACCCCGCCCGTTGGAGCGCCTTCTACACCTGGCTGAACGACAACGGCCTGGTGACCGGTACCCTCGATCCCAACGCGGGCTTCACCAACGACCTGCTGCCCTGATGGATAAGCTCGTCATAGAGGGCGTGTCCAAGGCATTCGACGGACGCGCCGTGCTGAAGGACATCAACCTTACCGTTCGTCCCGGCGAGCTGGTATGCCTGCTGGGCGTCAGCGGCGGCGGCAAGACCACGCTGTTCAACATCATCGCGGGTCTGCTCAAGCCGGACACGGGTCGTGTCCTCATCGACGGTCAGGACGTCACCGGCAGGCCCGGCCAGGTCAGCTATATGATGCAGAAGGACTTGTTGCTGCCCTTCCGCACCATCGAGGACAATGTGGCCCTGCCGCTTCTGCTGAAAGGTATGAATAGACAGGAAGCCCGTCGCCGCGCCGGTGAGCTCTTCGGCGAATTTGGCCTCGCCGGGACGGAAAAGCAGTACCCGGCCCAGCTCTCCGGAGGCATGCGACAGCGGGCCGCGTTCCTGCGGACCTGGCTGTTTTCCCAGAACGTGGCCCTGCTGGACGAACCCTTCTCCGCCCTGGACCCGCTGACCCGCCGCTCGGTGCATCGCTGGTATCTGGATGTCATGGACCGCATCCACCTCACCACCTGCTTCATCACTCACGATGTAGACGAGGCGGTGCTGCTCTCCGACCGTGTTTGCCTTCTCACAGGCCATCCCGGGTCCATCACCCATGAGCTGACCATCGCCCAGCCCCGCCCCCGGCCCGAGGACTTCAACCTCAGCGTGGAGTTCCTCGAGTACAAGCGCAAGATCCTCTCTATCATCAATGGGGAGAAGCAGGCGGTGAAATAGGCAGTGATAAACAGGGATTTGTCGGGGCGTTGGTTCGCAGCCACCTCATCCGCCCTCACGGGCACCTTCCCCTCAAGGGGAAGGCAAGGAGTTAAGAATGGTGGCCCCAAAAGCCTTCCCCTTGAGGGGAAGGTGGCGCGAAGCGCCGGATGAGGTGGATTCCCGCTCACTCCGACAAATCCCATTTACCGAGTTACATTAATCATCCCCGATTACCCGCAAAAACAACATATAATGCAAAATGCTGTACAGCCTTCGCCGTACAGCATAATTTATGTCATGAACGTCAAATTCTGAATAGACTATTGCAATCGGGCGAAAGTTGTGATAATATAAAGCAAGGATAAAATCACTTTATGTTTTTTTTGCGCCGGATAATCGGCGATTATTGGAGGATGCAATGATTGATGTGAAGCTGTTGACCTTGCTCAAGGTCTATGAAACCGGGAACTACACCCGCGCCGCTGAGCAGCTGGCGCTGACGCAGCCCGCTGTCAGCCAGCACATCAAGCAGATCGAGAAGGAGCTGGGCATCACGCTCTTCGTGCGCTCCGGCGGCAAGATCCGCCCCACGCCCGAGGGGGAATTGGTGATCCAGTATGCCGAGCGGGTGACGTCGCTGTATGATAACCTGCAACAGGCGCTGGTGGACCAGAAGCGCAATATCAGCCGCCTGCGGGTGGGCATCACCCACACCTCGGAGAGCAACATCGTCACCGAGGTGCTGGCGAAGTATGCCGAGCTGAACAACAATGTCAACATAACCATCCAAACCGATACCATTAATAATCTTTATGCGATGCTCAAGACCTATAAGATCGACATCGCCATCGTCGAGGGCACGGTGACGGACCCGTCCATCAATTCCATCATGCTGGATACGGATTTTCTGGTCTGCGCGGTGTCCAACGACAGCCCGCTGGCAAAGCAGAGCATCGTGACGCTGGACGAGCTGAAGAAGGAGCGGCTGATACTGCGCCTGCCCTCCTCCGGCACCCGGAACCTGTTCCGCGCCCACCTGGCCAGCCGAAACATCTCCATCGACGAGTTCAACGTCACCCTTGAAGTTGACAACATCGCCACCATCAAGGACCTGATCCGCCGCAACTACGGCGTGTCCATACTGCCCCGCAGCGCCTGCATGGACGAGCTGAAGAAGGGCAAGATGACCGTGCTGCCCATCGAAAACCTGAGCATGATCCGCGAGATGAACATACTCTACCATCACAGCTTCCGCCACCCGGAGATCCTTCAGGACATCGTGAAGATCTACAGCGAGGCCGCCCGGAGCATCGGCGATGTGGAGGATAAATGATGCGTATATTGCTTACAAACGACGACGGCATCGCCGCCCAGGGCCTGCGCGCGCTGGCCGACGCCCTGATCGACGCGGGCCATAGCGTGTTCGTCTGCGCCCCGAACCGGGAGCGCTCCGGGGCCAGCCACGCCATCACCATCGGCAGCCCGCTGAGCGCCGAACCCGTGGAGTATCCGGGCGCGGACAGAGCCTGGCAGGTGAACGGCGCCCCCGCCGACTGCGCCAGCCTGGGTCTCTGGCTCACCCGTGAGGACCCCGTGGACCTGGTGATGGCCGGCATCAACCGCGGCATGAACATGGGCGGAGCCTGCATCTATTCCGGCACCGTCGCCGCCGCCATGGAGGCTGCCATGTGCGGCACACAGGGCCTCGCGGTGTCGCTGCTCATCAAGGATATAGACGCTTTGGAGGACTACACCGCTGCCGCCCGCCTCGCCGTCCGCGTGGCCGAGTGGGCCGTGAACCATCCCCTGCCCGTGGGCGTGATCTACAACCTCAATGTGCCGCCGCTGCCCTATGATGAAATTCGCGGCCTCGTTCCCGCGAAGCTGGCCCCGGTTTTCCTCGGCACACCTGCCTATGAACCGGTGGGGGAGAACCTCTATCGTTTCAAATACAACGCCCCGCTGGACATGCCCTCCGACGGCGATGTGCCCCTGGCCGAGGCGGGCTATGCCACGCTGACCAAACTGACTTGGGATATTCGCCACAATGCGGACGATGGTGATCTGGCCGAAATCGGATTGTGAGGGAAATATATGAGCACTGGCAACCACTGTGAGATCGAGCGCAAATATCTTATTCGCTATCCCGATACCGTGAAGCTCTGCGAAACACCGGGTTGCGAGATATGGGAGATCACCCAAATCTATTTGAAGGACGGCGAAAACGGCCAGACCCGCCGCATCCGCAAAATGCTTGTGAATGGCGAATGGAAGTATTTCCGCACCTTCAAGCAGCGCCTGAGCAGTTTAAGCTGCATCGAGGACGAGGGCGAGATCACCGCCGAGGACTACGAGCGCTACAGCCGGGAGCGTGACCTGCGCCGCCTGCCCATCAATAAGACCCGCTATCGCGTGCCCTATCAGGGTCACATACTGGAGTTTGACGTCTATCCCTTCTGGCAGGATCGCGCCATTCTCGAAATCGAGCTGGAAAACGAGATGGAGGAAGCCGACATCCCCGCTGACGTCCAGATCATCCGCGATGTCACCGGCGAGAAAGCATACAAAAATAAACAGCTCGCCATCAGGGTGCCGATGGAGGATATATAATAGCGGACAAAGGAACTGTCTCAAAACGCAGAAATCTGTAATTTATACAATCTGTAGGGGCGGCGTTGCGCCGCCCGCCCGGTACAACGTATTGATGCGTACTCAGGGCGGGCGGCGAAACGCCGCCCCTACAAGGTTGTTCGATTTCAAATGGTCATGCGTTTGTCGCGGGGGTGAATCCTCTCCTGAATCCCCGTTTACGCCGTCAGCAATCCTTCCTGGGTTTTGAGCATTACCTCGTCGTTTTCCACATCCACCACGATGGTGGTGTCCATGGGCAGGTCGCGCTCGATGAGCAGGCGGGCGATGGGGGTTTCGATGGCGCGCTGTATGAAGCGCTTCAGGGGACGCGCGCCGTAGACGGAGTCGTAGCCGTTTTCCACCACCCAATCCTCGGCGGCGGGGGTGAGCTTCACGGCCAGGCGGCGGTCGACCAGGCGGTTCGACAAGCCCTTGATCATCAGGTGCATGATGGACACGATCTGGTCGCGGGTCAGCGGCGTGTAGATGACCGTCTCGTCCAGCCTATTGAGGAACTCGGGGCGGAACTGGGTCTTCAACAGCGCCTCGGTCTGCTTCCGGGCCTCCTCGGTGAGATGACCCTCGGCGTCGATGCCCTGCTGGATGATCTGGCTGCCCAGATTGCTGGTCAGTATGATGATGGTGTTCTTGAAGTCCACGGTGCGGCCCTGGGAATCGGTGATGCGGCCGTCGTCCAGCACCTGCAACAGGATGTTGAACACGTCGGGATGGGCCTTCTCCACCTCGTCAAACAGCACCACGGAGTAAGGCTTGCGGCGCACGGCCTCGGTGAGCTGGCCGCCCTCGTCGTAGCCTACGTATCCCGGAGGCGCTCCGATGAGGCGGGAGACGCTGAACTTCTCCATGTACTCCGTCATGTCGATGCGGATCAGGTTCTTCTCGTCGTCAAACAGCGCCTGGGCCAGCGTCTTGGCCAGCTCGGTCTTGCCGACGCCGGTGGGGCCAAGGAACAGGAAGGAGCCGATGGGCCGGTTGGGGTCCTGTATGCCGGCGCGGGAGCGCAGTATGGCCTCGGCTACCTTCTGGACGGCCTCGTCCTGGCCCACCACGCGCTGATGCAGCACGTCCGCCAGCTTCAGCAGCTTGGCCTTCTCGCTCTCCACCAGCTTGGTCACCGGGATGCCCGTCCAGCGGGACACGATGCGGGCGATCTCGTCGTCCTCCACCTTGTCGTGGAGCAGCGCTTCCGCGCCCTTGCCGTGGGCCTCGGCCTTCTTTTCTTCCTCGGCAAGCTGATTCTTCAGCTGCGGGAGCTGGCCGTATTGCAGCTCAGCGGCGCGGTTCAGGTCGTATTCCCGCTGGGCTTTCTCGATCTCGGCGTTGATCTGCTCGATCTGCTCGCGCAGCTTCTGCACCTTCTCGATGTTGACCTTCTCTTCCTCCCACTGGGCCTTCATGCCGCTGAACTTCTCGCGGAGGGTCTTCAATTCGCCCTGTACCCGTTCCAGTTGATGGATGGAGGCGTCGCCCTCCTTGGCGAGGGCCGCTTCCTCGATCTCCTTCTGCATGATTTCGCGGCTGATGCTGTCCATCTCCTGGGGCATGGAGTCGATCTCGGTGCGGATCATGGCGCAGGCCTCGTCCACCAGGTCGATGGCCTTGTCGGGCAGGAAGCGGTCGGTGATATAGCGGTCCGACAGCGTGGCGGCGGCGATGAGGGCGCTGTCCGCGATCTTGACGCCGTGGAACACCTCATAGCGCTCCTTCAAACCGCGCAGTATGGAGATGGTGTCCTCCACAGAGGGTTCGTTCACCAGCACCGGCTGGAAGCGGCGCTCCAGAGCCGGGTCCTTTTCCACGTACTTGCGGTACTCGTCCACGGTGGTCGCGCCGACGCAGTGCAGCTCGCCGCGGGCCAGCATCGGCTTGAGCAGGTTGCCCGCGTCCATGCTGCCCTCGGTCTTGCCCGCGCCGACGATGTTGTGCAGCTCGTCGATGAACAGTATCACGCGGCCCTCGGATTTCTTAACTTCTTCGAGAACGCTCTTCAGACGCTCCTCGAACTCGCCCCGGTACTTCGCGCCGGCGATGAGTGCGCCCATGTCCAGGGAGATGAGCTGCCGGTCCTTCAGCGTGCTGGGCACGTCGCCCCGCACGATGCGCTGAGCCAGCCCCTCGGCGATGGCGGTCTTGCCCACGCCGGGGTCGCCGATCAGCACGGGGTTGTTCTTCGATTTGCGGGAAAGAATGCGGATGACGTCCCGAATTTCGCTGTCGCGGCCGATGACCGGGTCCAGCTTCTGGTTCCGGGCCATGCCGGTCAGGTCGGTGCCGTATTTCAGCAGGGCGTCGTAGGTGTCCTCCGGGTTCTGGCTGGTCACGCGGGTGTTGCCCCGGGTCTTTTGCAGGGCGTCCAGAAATGCTTCCTTCGTCAGGCCAAACTCGTTGAAGATGCTCCGCAGCGCGCCGTTGGGCTTCTCGATGAGCCCTAACAGGATGTGCTCTACGGAGATGAACTCGTCCTTCATGTAGCCCGCCTGCTGCTCAGCCTCCTGGAGAGCCGCGTCCACGGACTGGCTGATGTATACCCGGTCCGCCTCACGACCGGGGCCGGAGACCTTCGGGATGCGTGCGATCTCCCGGTCGCAGGCCTGAGCCATGCGACTGGCGTCGATGTGCAGCTTCTTCATCATCTGCGCCGCCAGCCCGCCCTCCTGATTCAACAGGGCATACAGCAGGTGCTGCTGGTCGATCTGCATGTTCTGGTTCCGGATGGCGCACTCCTGTGCCTCCCGGATGGCTTCCAGAGATTTCTGGGTGAATTTCTCGGCGTTCATATTTCATCCCCCTTTCAGGGTGTCGTTGTTGTCAGAAGTCATCTTTGACTTTCTTTGACCATTATAGCATGTTTTCCGCCAAAGTCAATAGGTTTTGGAAAATATTTGTTGGTTTTACTGATTCTCAATAGAAGGATGATATGATAGGGTGTGATAGGTTTAAGTGAAGTAATAAGCGGGGATTTGTAAGGGAGGGAGTTGTCCTCCCGACAACTTCCGACTGATCCCAACGAGAGGCAAACAAAATGAACAAACAGCTCAAAGGCAGCCTCTACCTGCTGGCCTGCTCCTTTGTGTGGGGCATGGCGTTTGTGGCGCAGGGGAGCGCGATGGACTATGTGGAGCCGGCGACCTTCGTATTCGTGCGGTTCACGATCACGTTTCTGGCGCTGACGGCGGCGACGCCCCTGTTCACGCGCATCAGCGGCGGGCCGAAAAAAGACGAACCTTCTTTAAAAAGGCACATCATGGCGGGCAGCATCATCGGCCTGGTGCTGGGCGTGGCCTCGATGCTCCAGCAATACGGGCTGGTGCACACGTCGCCCACCAATTCGGGCTTTGTGACGGCGCTTTATATATTGATTGTGCCCATCATCGGCCTGTTTCTGGGCCAGCGGGTGCGCAAGGTGGTCTGGCTAGGCGTGGCGATCTCGCTGACGGGCCTGTGGCTGCTCTGCGTGGGAGACGGCTTCTCTATCAACCCCGGCGACCTCATCACCTTAGGCTGTGCCATCGTGTTCGCCTTCCACATCACCCTTGTGGACCGTTTGGCGGGGGACCTGAACCCCATCAAGCTGAGCGCCATACAGTTCGGCTTCGGCGCAATGACGGCGGCGGTGGTGGCGCTGATTTTTGAGCATCCGACGATGCAGGGCATCATAGACTGCCTGCCCTTCATACTCTACGCGGCTCTCATCTCCGGCGGTGTCGGCTATACCCTCCAGCTCTTCGGCCAGAAGTACACCGAACCCACGCTGGCCTCCCTGCTGATGTGCCTGGAATCGGTGTTCGCCGCGGTGGGGGAGTGGATCGCAACCCGCATGGGCTGGTTTGACGGACAATTATTGGACGGCCGCCGCCTCCTCGGCTGTGCCCTGATGCTCGCCGCCTCCATGATCGCGCAGTTGCCGGAACGGCGGAGAGAATGATAAGAACAAATTGGAATTTGTCGAAGTGGGCCTCGAACAACACTCCGACAAATCCCATTTTACATGAAAATCTTCGGAGGTGTTTCCATGCTACCCTTTGCCCTTGCGGAAACGACGGAGCCCATTGACGAGGTGGCCCAGGAGGTCGGCGGCATGATCGAGACGGCCGGCGCCGCGGCGGGAAACATCTTCTCAAAGCTTCCACTGCTGACCACAAAGCTGCTGATGGCGGCGGTAGCCATCATCATCGGCATCATATTTCTGCGCGTGGGACGCAGTATGATCAGCTCGCTGATCAAGCCCAACAGCCAGAGATCCAGCCGCAATCCCCAGCAGATCGAGACGCTGCGCTCGCTGATCACCAGCGTATTCAATTACATCATGTACTTCATCATACTCACGGTGGTGCTGAGCATATTCGGTGTCAACGTGGCCAGCATACTGGCTGTGGCGGGGGTCGGCGGCGTCGCCATCGCCTTCGGCGCACAGACGCTGGTGCAGGATGTCATCAGCGGCCTGTTCATCTGGGGCGAGGGCACCGTATCCGTCGGGGATTTCGTGGAGATCAACGGTCTGTCAGGCACGGTGGAGGCCGTCTCCGTGCGCACCACCATGATCCGCAATTTCAACGGCGACATCTACACCATTCCCAACGGCGATATCCGAACCATCACCAACATGAGCCGCAATTTTAAACGCGCCATCGTGGATATCCGCTGCCCCTATGAGGAAAACCAGGCGCGGCTGGTGCAGATCATCACCGAGGAGATGGAAAAAGCAGGGAAGGAGATCGAGGGCCTCGACGCCGCCCCGGAGGTCATGAGCATATTGTCCTTCGAAGTGGACTGCGTGCTGGTCCGCGTCGCCGCCCAGTGCCCCGTGGGCGAGCAATGGCGCATCGAGCGCGATATCCGCACCCGCATCAAGAATCGCTTTGATAAAGAGGGCATTATCATGCCCCACTATACCAAACCTCCAATTCAATGAAAAATGGTCTGGACGACATCGAGCATCGTCCAGACCATTTGTTTACATCCTGTCTTTCACCATCGTCAGCGCGATCCGCTTCTTCTTCTCATCGACGCTGACCACCCACACCTTGACCACGTCGCCGACCTTGACCACCTCGGAGGGATGCTTGATAAACCGGTCGGCCATGCGGGAGATGTGGACGAGGCCGTCCTGATGGACGCCGATGTCCACGAACGCGCCGAAGTCGATGACGTTGCGGACGGTGCCGGTCAGCTCCATGCCGGGCACTAAGTCCTTCATGTCCAGCACGTCGGTGCGCAGCACGGGCTTGGGCAGCTCGTCGCGGGGGTCGCGCCCCGGCTTTTGCAGCTCGGAAAGCATGTCGTTCAGCGTGGGCAGACCGATGTTCAAATCGGAAGCCAATTTGTCCAGCCCGTACAGCTTTGCCCGCTGGCCAATGTCCTTCAGCCCCGCGCCGGTGACGGCCTTTATGTCATACCCCAATGTTTTTAACAGCGCCTTGGCCGCGTCGTAGCTCTCGGGATGGACGGCGGTAGCGTCCAGCGGGTTCGAGCTGTCCATCACCCGAAGGAAACCTGCGCACTGCTCAAACGCCTTCGGCCCCAGCTTCGGCACCTTTTTCAGCGCGGCACGGGTGGGTATGCCATTTTCCTCCCGATAGGCCACGATGTTCCGCGCCAGTGCGGGACCGATGCCCGCCACGTGGGAGAGCAGCTCCGCCGAGGCGGTGGACACCTCCACGCCTACGGCGTTCACGCACTGCTCCACCACGCCGTCCAGCGCGGCGGTCAGCTCGTTCTGCTTCAAGTCGTGCTGATACTGGCCCACGCCGATGGCTTTGGGGTCGATCTTCACCAGCTCCGCCAGCGGGTCCTGCATCCGCCGGGCGATGGAGACGGCGCTGCGCTGGGTGACGTCGAAGTCCGGGAACTCCTTGGCCGCCAGCGGGCTGGCCGAGTAGACCGACGCCCCCGCCTCCGACACGATGACGTAGGCCACCCCCGGCAGCTCCGGCAGCAGCGAGGCGATGAACTGCTCGCTCTCCCGCGAGGCCGTGCCGTTGCCGATGGCGATGGCGGTGACGTTGTATTTATGGACGAAATCCTTGATGAGCCGGGCCGCGGCCTCCTTGGCGGCGGACTTGCCGGGCAGCGTGAAGTAGCCCACGCCGGTGTCCAGCACCTTGCCGCCCTCGTCCACCACTGCCAGCTTGCAGCCCGTGCGGAAACCGGGGTCCACGCCCAGCGTCACCTTGCCCTTGATGGGCGGCTGCATCAGCAGTTGATGTAAGTTCTGGGAGAACACCTTGATGGCGGCGGCGTTGGCCTTGTCGGTCAGCTCCGCGCGGATCTCCCTTTCAAGGGAGGGATACAGCAGCCGGTCCCAGGCGTCTTCGCAGGCCAGCGCCACCTGCTGGGAGGCGGGGGAGACGCCCCGCACAAAGGCCCGTTTCACCGTATCCACAGCCCGCTCCTCCGGCACCGCTACGCTGACCTTCAGATAACCCTCCCGTTCCCCACGATTGACGGCCAGTATGCGATGAGGGGCCATCGTCCGGACCGGCTCCCGGTAGTCGTAATACATGCTGTAGACGCTGTCCTCTTCCTTGGCGGCCTTCGTCTCCGAAATGCCCTCGCGGGTGGTTAAATCGCGCAGCTTCCCGCGCAGGGGCGCGTCGTCGCTGATCTGCTCGGCCAGTATGTCTCGGGCACCGGCCAGGGCGGCCTCGATGTCCTCCACGCCCTTCTCCGGGTCGATGAACTTTGCGGCCTGGGCCTCCACGTCGCCCCGGGTGGGCTGGACCAGCAGCCAGGTCGCCAGCGGCTCCAGGCCCTTCTCCTTGGCCATCGTGGCCCGCGTGCGGCGCTTGGGGCGGAAGGGACGGTAGATGTCCTCCAGCGCGGCCAGTGTGGCCGCCTTCTGAAGCTGGGCGGCGATTTCGTCGGTCATCACGCCCTGCTCCGTCAGCGTTTTATTGATTTCATCCCGGCGCTTGTCCAGATTGCGCAGGTATTCCAGGCGCTCCGCCAGCTCCCGCAGAAGCTGGTCGTCCAGCGAGCCTGTGGCTTCCTTGCGGTAGCGGGCGATGAAGGGGATGGTGTTTCCCGCGTCCAGCAGGTCGATCACCGCCTGCACCTGCTGTGGGCGCAGCTTAAATTCCTCGGCGAGAATGGCGGAATAATCCAAGGCAAATGTCCTCCTGTATTTAAATGATGACATATTATAACACAAATCAACGATTCCGACAATAGACACAGTGCCCCACAAATTCATGCAAAGATGATTGAACTATGGTGAAAATGCCTGTATAATAAAATAGAGGTGGTATGATTGTACATTGCGTCCGAATGGAAGGATTATGAAGTGATCGACACCGGCGACGGCGAAAAGCTGGAGCGCTGGCGCGACGTGATATTGCGCAGGCCCGACCCCCAGGCCATCTGGCCGAAGCAAAGCCCGAAGCTGTGGGACAAGGCCGACGCCTGGTATCATCGCTCCGCGAAGGGTGGCGGCGAATGGGAGTTTTTCAGAAAGCTGCCCGACCGCTGGACGGTCAAATATGGCGACTTATCTTTCTATGTGCGTCCCACGGGCTTCAAGCACACGGGCCTGTTCCCGGAGCAGGCGGTGAACTGGGACTGGATGGCGGGACTGATCAAGAGCGCCCACCGCCCGGTGAAGGTGCTGAACCTGTTCGGCTACACCGGCGGGGCCACCTGCGCCTGCGCGCTGGCGGGGGCGAAGGTCACCCACGTGGACGCCGCCAAGGGCATGGTCCAGTGGGCCGGTGAGAACCGCAAGCTCTCCGGCATCGACGAGATCTCCGTCCGCTGGATCGTGGACGACGCGCTGAAATTCGTCCAGCGCGAGGCCCGGCGCGGCAACACCTACGACGGCATACTGATGGACCCGCCCAGCTACGGCCGCGGCCCCGGCGGCGAGGTCTGGAAGCTGGAAAATGAGCTGTTCGGCCTGGTCTCCGCCTGCGAGAAGGTGCTGGCGGAGGACGCGCTTTTCATGCTCATCAACAGCTACACCACGGGCCTCCAGCCCGCCGTGCTCAACAACATGCTGACCATGACCGCCGCCCGTTCCCGCGGCGGCAGGGTGGTCGCCGATGAGATCGTCCTTCCCGTCACCGAGGGCGGCGTCCTCCCATGTGGCGCGTCGGGCCGCTGGACGGGCGAAAGATGAACTATCAAAAGCTCCCCGCCGGCTACCGCTATGCGGGCACCATGGATTTCAACCGCAACCGGAAGCAGATCATGGCCATGCTCAAACTGGCGCTGACACTGCTGTTTGTGCCGCTGGTGATCGGGTTGATCGTCTCGCCGCCGTGCCTGTCCTGGCAGGGCTTTCTGGACACCTGGAAGCTCTGGGCGGCGATGCTGGTCATGCAGATCGCCTACATCCCGCTTCATGAGCTGACTCACGGCGCGGCGATGCTGGCCCTGTCCGGGGTCCGGCCCAAATTCGGCATCAGGCTCCCCTATGCCTGGTGCGGCAGCGAGGTCTGGTTCGATAAAAAGTCCCACATCATCACGGCGCTGGCTCCAGTGATAGTATGGGGCATCGTCCTGCAAGCGCTGATCGCTGTTCTGCCGTCTGAATGGTTCTGGCCCCTGTGGCTGGTCCAGCTCTCCAACCTCTCCGGCTCGGCGGGGGACATCTACTGCGTCTGGTATCTCGCCCGCATGAATGGCGACCTGCTCATACAGGATACCGGCACCCGTATGCGCATCATGCGCAGAATGTCATCATGAAAGCGATAAACAGGGATTTATTGGGGAGATGCACACTCTCCTGTAGGGGCGGCGTTACGCCGCCCGCCGGGTAGGACGATGCGCTTCGTTGAGGGCGGGCGCCGAAACGGCGCCCCTACAGGGTTGCTTTGTCTCCCCAACAACTTCTAATTTATCCCTCTGACTATCCATCCATCAAAACGAGGTTTATTCTATGATACTGCTGACCCTTCAAAATATCTCCAAGTCCTTTGTCATGAACGAGGTGCTGCGGGACGTGAATCTGTCCCTGCAGGCCGGGTCCCGGATGGGGCTGGTGGGCGTGAACGGCAGCGGCAAGTCCACGCTGTTTCGCATCATCGCGGGACAGATGGAGCCCGATTCCGGTACGCTCTCGCTGATGAAGGGGGCCCGCGTGGGCATGCTGACCCAGGACGCCGATATCCAGTCCGACCTGACCATCCAGGAGGAGCTGGAGCGTGTGTTCGAGCCGGTTCGGGAGATGGAGGCGAAGCTGCGCCGCATGGAGGCGGACATGGCCGGGGTCCACGACGACCCCGAGACCTTCCGCCAGCTCTCCAACGCCTACACCCGCCTGATGGACCGCTTCGAGGACGCCGGCGGCTACGAGTGGCCCAGCCGCATACAGGGCGTGCTGGCCGGTCTGGGCTTCGCCCGCGGACGGGAAAACCAACCGGCAAGCAAGCTCTCCGGCGGTGAAAAGACCCGCCTTTGCCTGGCCCGTCTGCTGCTGACCCAGCCGGACCTGCTGATGCTGGACGAGCCCACCAACCATCTGGATTTAAAGAGTACCCAGTGGCTGGAGGATACGCTCAAGAAATACCGGGGTACCGTGCTGGTCATCAGCCACGACCGCTATTTCCTCAACTCCGTCTGCGACTGCATGGCGGAGCTGTCCATGCGCCGCCTGACTCAGTATACCGGCAACTACGACCAGTTCGCCGTCCAGCGTCAGGCCAATCTGGAGCGCCAAATCAAGGAATACAAGCTGCAGCAGGCGGAAATAGCGAGACAGGAGGCCATCATCGCCCGGTACCGCATGTACAACCGGGAGAAGTCCATCAAGGCGGCGGAGAGCCGGGAGAAGCGCCTGGAAAAGCTGGAGCGCATCGAGAAGCCCGTCAGCGAGCAGAAGGTCCGCTTCAACTTCCAGGCCAGGCGGCGCACCGGCGACGATGTATTGATGCTGAAGGGGCTGCAGAAGGGCTTTGAAGGACGGATACTGTTTGAAAACCTGGACCTGCACCTCCGCGCCGGGGACCGGGTGGCTATCATCGGCCCCAACGGCGTGGGCAAGTCTACGCTGCTGAACATCGTCGCGGGCAAGCTCCCCGCCGACAAGGGTAACGTTATATTCGGTTCCAACGTGGATGTGGGTTACTACGACCAGCAGCAGGCCCAGCTCCACCCGGAGAAAGATGTATTAAATGAAATCTGGGACGACTTCCCCCGCCTGGAAGTGGACCGCGTCCGCGGTGTGCTGGCGCTGTTCCTGCTGACCGGCGACGACGTGTTCCAGAAGGTGGGCACCCTCTCCGGCGGCGAGCGCGGCCGCGTGGCGCTGGCGAAGCTGATGCTCAAACAGGACAACTTGCTGCTGCTGGACGAGCCCACCAACCACCTGGACATGGATAGCCGGGAGGTATTGGAGGCCGCGCTGGACGACTTCGACGGCACGCTGCTGACCGTCAGCCACGACCGCTATTTCATCAACAAGGTCGCCACAAGAGTGGTCGAGATGACCCCGGAGGGCGCTCGCGAATACCTCGGCAATTACGACAACTACCTCGAAAAGAAGCGCCTTGAGGAGGCCGGCATCGAGGAGGCCGCCGCCCAGGGCGGCATGACCCGCACCCAGCAGGACAAGGAAAAACGCATGAAGCGCCTGCAAAAGGAGTCTGCCAAGGCTCTCAGGCAGAAGCTCGCCCAGGCCGAGGCCGACATCGCCGCCACTGAGGACCTCATAGCAAAGCTGGAATCAGACATGGGCCTCCCTGAAATCTACTCCAATCCCGCCGAATCGGCCCGCGTTGCCCGGGAACATAAGGACGCCCAGGCGAAGCTGGATGCCCTCTACGAGGACTGGGAGGAACTCAGCGAGGCCGTGGCCGCATTATAATAAAACGAGGGAACGACATTTGTCGTTCCCTCGCAGTTGTTATAGGTTTCAGTCGTCCTCGTCCTCATCCTCGGGCAGCTCTGCGTCGTGGTAGACGTTCTCGGTGTCGTCGTACTCCTCCAGCCAGTCCAGCAGGCGGGTGACCTTCTGCACGCTCTCCTCGTCCGGCAGGGCGGTGGTGGTGGTGGGGATCATGGCGCGCTCGGCGGACAGGAAGGTGCAGCCGGCGTTCTCCAGATTGTCGCGCACGGTGGAGAAGTCGTCGGGGGCGGTGTAGATCACGGCGGAATCCTCGTTGTACTCCACGTCGTCCGCGCCGGCATCCAGGGCCAGCATGGTCAGCTCGTCCTCGTCCATCCCCTTGGAGTTGTCGATGACGATGACGCCCTTGCGCTCAAACTTCCAGGACACGCAGCCCGAAGCGCCCAGGGAGCCGCCGCACTTGTCGAAGATGTGGCGCACCTCGCTGGCGGTGCGGTTCAGGTTGTCGGTGACGATCTCCACGATGACGGCTACGCCGCAGGGCGCATAGCCCTCGTAGGTGACCTCCTTGTAGTTGGCGGACTCACCTTCGCCGGCGGCCTTCTTGATGGAGCGCTGGATGTTGTCATTGGGCATGTTGGCCGCTTTCGCCTTGGCGATGACGTCCTTCAGCTTGCTGTTCAGCGCGGGGTCGGCGCTGCCGCCGGTCTTGACGGCGATGACGATCTCACGACCGATCTTCGTAAAGATCTTGCCCTTCGCGGCATCCGTCTTGGCCTTCTTATTTTTGATGGTTGACCATTTGTTATGTCCGGACATGGACAATCCCTCCCAGTATACGAATGGATATATGATAACACAAAAGGGCTGGCACCGTCAAGAATTTGCGCGTATAATTAGCATAGTTTACAGCTTTTTGTTAACAGGAGGCGCGATATGGCGACGATCACCGGCATTGAGATCGATAGGGGGACGGTCAGCGTCTACGCGGACGGGGCGCTGGCAATGAAGCTCAAAAAGGTCTATTTCGACCGCCAGCCCTTAAAGGAGGGCGACGAGGTCGACATCGAGGTATGGGAAAACCGCCTCGCCCCTGCCCAGTTCAACGACGCCTGGGAGGCGGCGCTCACCAGCCTGGACCGCTCCGCCCGGACGGAGAAGGAGCTGCGCGCGTCCCTCAAACGCCGGGGCTACGTGGCCCCCGTCATCGACGCCGTAGCTGAACGCCTCAAGGAGACCGGCCTCATCGACGACGCCCGCTACGCCGAACGCATGGCGGAGCTTCAAGCCCAGAAGCCCGTGGGCCTCTACGCCTTCAAGCGCAAGCTGATGTCCAAGGGCATCGCCGAGGACGATGCCGCCGAGGCCCTCGCCGCCTTCGATGAGGACCAGCAGCGGGACGCCTGCCTCGAAGCTGCCCGCCGCCTCTTTCGCAAATACGAAGCCCTGCCGCCTCGTGAGAGCAGGGCCAAGCTCTCCCAGGCCCTCGCCCGCCGCGGCTTCGGCTGGGACGCCATCGAGAGCGCGGTGGAGCAGCTTTTTGAGTAATATTGTGTCGATAAACAGGGATTTGAGGGAGACGAACCTCTCAGTCACGCTTCGCGTGACAGCTCCCCTTAAAAGGGGAGCCAAGAAGAATGGTCCCTCCTTGGCTCCCCCTTTGGGGGAGCTGTCAGCGAAGCTGACTGAGAGGGTCGTAACCCTTCCCCGACAAATTCCAATTTATCGTCCTGCCTCGATCTTCTCCTCCGTCTCCTGCCGTATGGCGGCACGGAGGCGCTGCATGTAGTCGGAGAAGGCCACGCGGTCGTAGGCGTAGGTGCGGTTCAATTCGTATTCATGAGGTTCCCAGGTGGCGATGTCGGACTCGTTGTGCTGGATCACCGCCTCCAGGCTGTCCATAGCCTTGTAGATCTTGGCCTCCAGGGTCTGTCGGGCGCTCATCTCTTCATATAAGGCGCACATTTCGGAGCAAAATGGTTCGGGCAGCGTGCTCACCCATTGATACAGCAGCTCTTCCTCTTTTTGTTCATCGGCTTCCTGTTTTTTAAATACGGGAATGTCGCCAGTGAAGCACTCCCCCAAATCATGTATCAGGCACATCTTGTATACCTTTTCCATGTCCGCCTCGGGGTATTCGTCGGACACGAAGTAAGCCATCAGCGTCATCCGCCAACTGTGCTCGGCGACGCTCTCCCGGCGGCCGCCGGAGGTATAGCAGTGGCGCATGGTGTCCTTCAATCGCTCGGCGACGTGCATGGCGTTCAGCAGCTCTTCCGGCCTCATGTATTACTCCTCCCCGGTCATCCTTTTGTAGGGTTTTCCGCAGCTCATCTTCCCCTCGGGACAGGGCCCGTAGACGCAGCTCGGCCCAATGCGGCCGTAAAGCTCCGGCTCCAGCGGGCGTAGCTTTTCCAGCATCCGCCACGCCACCCCCCGGATCTCCCACTGGGCCCGGCGACAGGTGCGCAGCTTCATAAAGTGGATCAGCTCCCGCAGGTTCATGGAGATCATCAGGTCGATCTGATGTCCGCTGAGGGCGAAGTAGGACAGGTTTTCCATGGACATGCCCAGCGCCAGCGCCTCTCCCGCCGCAAGCCCCTGTGCCTCAAAGGCGCGGCGATAGATGACCTCCGCCTCCGAGTTGGCCTTTATCGTCTCCGGCAGTACATAGTCCCCGTCGCAAAGCCCCCGCGCCACTGGCGGTACCAATAGAGACACCATGCGATGGCGTGTGAAGTGGGTCACGCAGGCCAGCGAGACCCGCTGAATGCGGAAGGTATAATGCAGCATTTCCAGTTCCCGCGGCCGGGCGTCGATGAAGCCGTTCTGCTCTGGTGAGCGTCCGGTAAACGCATACAATTTATTGAGAAACCCTTCGACATCCTTCGGCGCGTCCAGCAATTCGGCGTCGCCCTCCTGATTCGTGCCCAGTTGAACAGCCTTTGGCAGCGGCATAGGGGAGTAGCTCGGATAGCGGGCCGCCTCGGCCTCGATCACGCCGGGATAGAGTCCGTCAAACTGCGCCTTCAACTGTTCGCCCAGCGATTCGATCTCCGGGAAGCCTTTCCCGCGCCCGTAGAGCATGGCGCAGATCAGCGCGATCAGTTCCCTTGCGTTGACGGTCATGTAGAAATTGCTCCGCAGACAGTAGGGCAGTACAAAGCGGGCGTCCTCCCTGGGCACGCCCATATCGAGCAGCGCCTTGTAATCCTCAAACCGCGCCGCCATGGTCTTGTCATACAGCGCCTTCTGTTCCTCCGTCAGCCCTTCTGGACAGACCCACCCCGCCGCGCCGAAATCCACATAGCGGCGGGATTTCACTGTGAAGGAGGCCAGCCGGCATTCGATGACGAACTGCTCCACCAGCACCGAGACATCGTTGAAGGCGATGGTCAGCGTCTGATGCTCGATGACGGACTTGTGCCCGGAGGACAGCACCTTTTTCAGCAAATTCAGATCCCGCTCGTCCCCCAGGCTCTTCTCATAGATATCCATGGCCGTCCCCTGCTGGGTCGATATCCGCGCCGAAGCCGCCGCCGTCCGCAGGGCTGTCTTATTTTCATGTATGATGATGGCTTTTGAATGGTTCATGTCGCACCTTCCTATCCATATTGCGCTCATTATAGCATATTTCTATCTGTTCGTCCATAATAATCCAACCTTTTTCCATACCTTCGCGTCTAACGGGTGTACCGGTACAAGGAGTGATGGACATGACCCAAGCGGACTTTGCGTGCCGCGTGCTGGCCTGTGAACGAAGGCTGTACCGCATCGCGTACACGATGCTTCGCAATGAAGCGGATTGTGAAGACGCGGTACAGGAAGCGTTGCTTCGGGCCTGGTCGCGGCTGGGGACGCTGCGCGAGGAGGCATATTTTGAAACATGGCTGATCCGCATATTGATCAACCAGTGCAAGACCCTCTACCGCAGACGTCCGCTCGACGTGGAGCTTGTGAACGACAGCGTGATGGGTTCTGAGGATGGCCATTCGCCGCTCCTGGAGACGCTGGAAGACCTGCCCCCAAAGCCCCGGATCGCCATTGAACTGCATTACATTGAAGGCTATAACGTGAAGGAATGTGCCCGCATACTGAGCGTCCCGGAGGGCACCGTCAAATGGCGGCTGCATCAGGGTCGCAGGCTGCTGGCACAGGCCATGAGAGAGGAGGCCGAATTATGAAGCGTTTTTCTGACCCGTTTCCCCCGACGCCCGAGCGCTTTCACCGGCAGGTGGAAAGGACGCTCATGTCGCTGAATGAAACAGCTCATGCTGAGAAACATATCATCCCCAAGACCACCCTGCTGGCGGCTGTCCTGGCCGTCGTTCTGATGCTGTCGGCGGTAGCTGGCGTGGTGGGCAATTCACGGCTGAAGGACGCGTTGAACGGGAATCACGCGGGAGAAGTCGCGGCGCTGATAGGAGAGGTCCACGCCGCGAGCGGTTCACCTGTCTCTGAAGCAGGCATTAATCTCTCCATTGATGAGCTCTTCTGGGGAGATGATGATCTGTTTATCACTTGCTCACTTTCCGTGCCGGAGGGGGAGAATTACCTGATAGCGATGTACAACCCAACACTGAACGGACAGCGGCTTGAATACAATGCCATGGGTTGGGTGCAGAGCAAGTTTTTTGACCAGTCGGAAAACAGGGTGCTGTTGCTTGGAGGAAGACATGGGTTGCAGTGTACCGAGCTTTTGACCTTCAAACTGGATCCGATGTTTTGCAGACAGCGGGACAATCATCTTCACCTCCGAGTCGCGTTTATGAAAACCGCATACGATTTTCCGGGAACAGCCGATTTTGGAGGCTTGTTTGAATCGGTGGAATATGCGACGCTCAATCCCGACGCGGAATGGCTTTTCCAACAGCGTGATGCTGATACAAACGCCATGCTCCGCGCTATCCAGATGGCACGAGGAACGGATGATGTTCTCACTGTTGAAGCGCTTTGCGGCACAGGATACGCGGAAATGGCTGCTGAACGCGAGATCGATCTGAATTTCGACGCCTCCAGTCTCGATCAAACCGCTTTCAATGATGTGGCCGAGCACGACTTCGATTTTGACGGCCTGCATCTGCATGTAGATGAATTCCGCCTGACCCACACGGGAGTATCCATACGCTATACGATCACCGCACCGACGGGAGAGGAGAAGCGCCTCAATGCGTATGTGAATGCCTGCGAGGTCCTGTCCTTCTGTACCCCCGAAGGAAAGCCCATCGGAATGATCCTCGACGAAAGCGGGAGCGGCGGTATGCAGCATACAGCGGAGGGGAGACCGTATTTTGTGGCGAGTCTGGATGTATCGGCCTTCATACCGTTGGCCGACCTGCGACAGATCGTCCTCGCCCCGGTGGAGTATCCCGACGATGAGCAGGGCAATCAGCTGCCGCCGATATACGACATGGAGCGCGCGATAACGCTGCCCCCGATTTCCACAGTAGGAACAAGCTTTTGAATGAATGTAAAAGGGACGCCGACCGGCGTCCCTTTGAAATGGTGTGCCGGGCATGGCACACATCTAACCGGTGAGAGTCCGGTCGCGGGTATTTACCGCCAAGCGTAGCGAACCGCAAGCCGTTGGTGGCGACGCCA
>CACZXF010000007.1 GCA_902785105.1 uncultured Eubacteriales bacterium
TGTTGACTCCCCTTCTCGAGTTCATAGTTCCACTATTGTATCGCTATAGGTGAACTATGCCCTTTTGGGGTTAGACCGTATAGAATGTTTCATAGTAATTGTATTTGTACTGAAAAAAACGTATAAATATGAATAAAAGAGGTTAAAATATATGAAACGAAAGTGAACTGGCAATTGTTGACAACCTTGGCTAACCGGGACTTTTCACCTTATGGCGACCATGGATTCCCACAGCACGGCACATTTCCCAGCATGGCCGGACGGACCGGCGGCAAGATTATCTTCGGGCGTGGAAAGCCGGATTGGAGGAATGTGCAATGAGGGAGACAAAAAGGCGACGACTGAAACTTACCCTGGCAGCTGCGATTGCGGCACTGATGCTGACGCCGGGAATTTCAAGGGTAGCGGCGCTGCCGGGGAAAATCAGCATCAGCGCAGGCGGCGCGGTGGAATTGCCTGCATCGTCGCTGCTTCAGGCGGACATTGATGGAACATCATCGAATGAAAGCTTTACTCTGACAGCCGATGATGCCGGAAATAAGCCATTGAACTATGCCTTGCTGGGCGTGCTGCCGGTCAAGACGGTCAGCCTGTCCGTCGAACCGGAACGGCGGCTGATCCCCGGCGGGCAGTCGGTGGGCATCGCCATCGACACCGAGGGCGTGGTTGTGGTCGGAGCATCCGACATCGGTTCGACACCCAGCCCCGCGCGATTGGCGGGCCTTCGAAGCGGGGATATTATAGAAAAAGTGAACGGCGAGTCCATTTCCAGCGCTGAGGAACTGACCGAGCATCTTGAAGGAGATAATGCCGTGACGCTGGATGTGTCCCGGAACGGCAAGGCGCTAAGCTGTCAGGTGACACCCGCCATGGATGCCAGAGACGGCCACTGGCGTCTGGGCGCGTGGGTGCGGGACAGCACGGCAGGGGTCGGCACGCTGACCTTTATCGACCCTGAAACCGGTCTCTACGGCGCGCTGGGCCATGCCATTACCGATGTGGACACCAGCGTCACCATGCCGGTGGGCGTGGGGGAGCTGTACGAAAACAGGGTGGTGAACGTGACCCCCAGCAAGCATGGCAAGCCCGGTGAGCTGACCGGTGACTTTGTATTCAGCCCGGAGCTCATCGGCACAGTGGAGCGCAACACGCAACAGGGAATATTTGGCCATACAAGCAATACCGACCAAGGTCTGTACTCTAACGGCCTGCCTGTGGCTCATCGCAGTGAGCTGCACACCGGTCTGGCTTCACTACTGACCAGTATTGACAGCGGTGGGCCAAAAGAATACGCCTGTGAAATCGTTCGAATAAACAACAGTGACACACGCTCCATGGTGATCAGAGTCACAGACCCGGAGCTGCTGGAAAGGACGGGCGGCATCGTGCAGGGCATGTCGGGCAGCCCCATCATACAAGATGGACGACTCGTCGGCGCGGTGACCCATGTGATGATCAACGACCCCGCCATGGGATACGGCATTGCCATCGACGCCATGCTGGAGGCGGCGGCGTAAACGAAACCGGACACGAAAACAGACCGTGTCCGGTTTTCGTATAGGCGGTCTTGTGAAATAAAAACGACAGATTAGCGAATAATTTTGAACTAAAAAAGCATGTCATAATATTGACAACAGGTTTTGCGGATGTTATAATCATTAAGTAAATTTCACTAAACTAAAGCATATTGGGCAATTTTACCATAATTTATATTCTGAGGTTATGCGGGGGCGAGAGTTCCCTGTCAATAACGCAACAAAACAAGGAGGAAGACACAATGAAGAAAATCCTGGTCCTCGTGCTGGCCCTCGTGCTGGCGCTGTCCTGCTTCGCCGCGATGGCGGAGATGAAGGACGAGTACAACATCCATGTCCTCGTGTGGAAGTTTGACGACACCTACGGCTCCACCGTCCGTCAGGGCATGACCAAGTGGGCGGAACTCGTGGGCGACGAGCTGGGCACCAAGATCAATCTGACCATGGACGACGCGCAGGACGATATGGCCAAGCAGGTCGAGCAGGCTGACCAGATCATCGGCAAGAAGCCCGACTTCGTGATCATCAACCTGGCTGAGCCCGCCGGCGGCCAGACTCTGGTCGACAAGTTCACCGCGGCTGGCATCCCCTTCCTGTTCTACAACATTCCGCCGTCGGAAGACACCTACACCTCCGTCGTCAAGGATTCCGGCGCCTTCTTCGTGGGCACGCTGCCCCGCGAGGCCGGCGACATGCAGGGCGAGATCCTGTATGATCTGTGGAGTGCCGACAATGCCGCCCTCGACCTGAACGGCGACGGCAAGATCCAGTTCGTCGAGTTCAAGGGCGTTGCCAACAACCCCGAAGCCATCGCCCGCACCCAGTACTCCGAGGAGACCGCTGTGAACCTGGGCGTGCCGCTGGAGATGGTCAACGACATCATCGTGGCTGACTGGGATACCGGCAAGGCCAACGACGCCATGCTGTCCATCTGGCAGTCCCATCCCGAGATCGAGTTGGTCTTCGCCAACAACGACGACATGGCCATCGGCGTCATCGCCGCTCTGAACCAGTCCGGCTACAACACCGGCAACGAAGGCGACAAGGCCATCGCTGTCATCGGTGTTGACGCCACCGACGCTGCCATCGAAGCCATCAAGGCTGGCAAGATGACCGCTACCGTCAAGCAGGACGGCGACGCCATGGGCGAAGCCAACATCCGCTTTGCGATGAACTACCTCATCAACGGCAAGTGGATCGAGGGCCTCGAGAGCAAGTATAAGCTCAACGACGACGGCTGCTCCGTGTACATCCCCTATGCCAAGATCACCGCTGATTCCGTGCAGTAATTCAACAGCGCAATCGGTCTGATCTCAGTCAATCAGGCGGTTCCGGCGATCCTTCGCCGGAACCGCGTTTGAGGTATGAACAGAGTAGAGGCGGCACTGTATCGCCCGTCCAAGGATGGGCGGCAGAGTGGCGCCTCTATGCGAGGCCAGAGAAGGTTTAACTGTGATGATGGCTGTATCTCCTTAGTGATCGCCTCTTTATCAGGGCTCATGGTTATCACCGCAGATGAAACCCTGCAACGAACGACAAATTGCTGAAAAGTGGTGAGGTAAATCATGTCCGAACAACAGTATCTGCTTGAGATGCTGAACATTGAAAAGCAATTCCCCGGCGTCAAGGCGCTGGACGGCGCAAAGCTGCAATTGCGGGCGGGCACGGTTCACGCGCTGATGGGCGAAAACGGCGCGGGAAAATCGACCCTGATGAAGTGTCTCTTTGGCATCTACACCCGTGACGGCGGCACCATTACCATGAACGGCCAGCCCGTCACTTTCACCAGCCCCCGTGACGCGCTGGACAACGGCGTGGCGATGGTGCACCAGGAACTGAACCAGGTGCTCCGCCGCTCCGTCATGGAAAACATGTACCTCGGTCGGTTTCCACTGAACGCCATCGGCATGGTGGATTCCAAGAAGATGTACAACGAGACCAAGGCCATATTCGACGACCTGGAGATCGACGTGGACCCACGCACCATCATCGGCGGGCTGTCCGTCTCCAAGCGGCAGATGGTGGAGATCGCCAAGGCCGTCTCCTACAATGCCAAGATACTGGTGCTGGACGAGCCGACCTCCTCGCTGACCGAGGACGAGGTCGAGCACCTCTTCCGCATCATGAACCGGCTGACCGCCAAGGGCGTGGGCATCATCTATATCTCCCATAAGATGGATGAGATACTGCGCATCTCGGACGATGTCACCATCATGCGCGACGGCCAGTGGGTCTCCACCCAGCCCGCCAAGGAGCTGACCACCGACGAGATCATCCGCCTGATGGTCAACCGCGAGATGTCCAACCGCTTCCCGCCCAAGAACAACAAGGTGGGCAATGTGCTGCTGGATGTCAAGGGCCTGACGGGCATGTACGAGCCCACCTGCCACGACGTCACCTTCCAGCTCCACGAGGGCGAGGTGCTGGGTGTAGCCGGCTTGGTCGGCTCCCGCCGCACGGAGCTGCTGAACACGCTGTTCGGCTACTTCACCAAGGGCGGCGGCGAGGTGGACATGCGCGGCAAGAAGATCGAAAACGTCACCACCGACGAGGCCCGAAACAACGGCTTCGCCCTCATCACCGAGGAGCGGCGCGCCACCGGCATCTTCGGCGAGGCCAGCATACTCTTCAATTCCATCATCGCAAACGTCAACGCCTATGGCAAGCCCCTGCTTTCCAGTGGCAAGATGACCAAGGATACCCAGTGGGTCATCGAATCCATGCACGTCAAGACGCCGACCCAGCGCACTCACATCAAGAGCCTCTCCGGCGGCAACCAGCAGAAGGTCATCATCGGCCGCTGGCTGCTGACCAACCCGGACGTGCTCCTGCTGGACGAGCCCACCCGCGGCATCGACGTCGGCTCGAAATATGAGATTTACGAGCTGATCCTCCACCTGGCGGAGCAGGGGAAGGGCGTCATGATGGTGTCCTCCGAAATGCCGGAGCTGCTGGGCATCTGCGACCGCATACTGGTCATGTCCAACGGACGGCTGGCTGGCATCGTCGAGCGCGGCAAGGACTTCGGCGGCATCCCCGGTGAACAGGAGACCATCATGGCACTGGCGGCCAAATACGTCTAAGGCATTCGGAAAGAGGGAATATAAAGATGAAAAAGAGTATCTCCACCATCGTCATGCTGGTCGTGCTGGCAATCGGTATCGCCCTGACGGCCTATGGCGTCACTGGCCAGGGCATCTATGGAAACGCGGCTGCCATGATGGGCGTCAGCAAGAAGGATGCCATGGGCTTCATTCAGAACCCCGATACGCTCACTGAGCTGAGCGATGTCGGCAAGATCGGCGCGGACAAGGTCAAGTCCTTCCTGAAGAGCCTCGGCCTGGATGCCGCCAAGGTGGATTCCGTGGTGGACGAGCGGGCCAAGTATGAGACCGCCGTCGCCAACTCCAAGAACCGCGACGCCTTTATGGCCTACGCCATGAAGGCCGACAGCACCATCACGGAGGACAACTTCAACGAATTCGTGATGGACCATGACCGCTCTGACAAGATGCGCCTGGACATGGCCCGCGAGGAGCTGGGCGTGGACGAGGCCGAGTTTGACGCCGTCAAGTCCAACAGCGAGCTGCTGGGCCTGTATCGTGAGGGCATCCCGCAGATCCTGAACAACAAGCACATGACCAGCTCGGTCATCTTCCTGTTCTGCGGCGTGATCCTGCTGGTCATCGCCGGCGCGTACTTCCTGATCGCGGCCATGAGCCTCAAGCCCCGTGCCCGCGTGAAGGCCGTCAACCCCAAGATGGAGAAGATCACCTCCACCCTGCTGAATTACGCGCTGTTCATCATCCTGGGCCTGATCCTGATCATCGTCTCCATCATGCGCCCGGACTTCCTGAGCATCGACAATATCCTCAACATCCTCCAGAACGCCTCCACCAAGGGCATACTGGCCCTGGGCTGCGCGGGCCTGATCGTGCTGGCCGGTACTGACCTTTCCATCGGCCGCGTGCTGGGCATCTCCGCCGCTATGACGGCCTCCCTGGTCCAGTCCACCACCTACGCCAGCCGCATGTATCCCACCATGGTCAGCCCCCTGAGCGGCATCGGCCTGCTGGTGCCTCTGTGCGCCTCCATCGCCGTGGCCGTGCTGTTCTGCATGATCAACGGCTTTGGCGTCGCCAAGCTGCACCTGCACGCCTTCATCGTTACCCTGGGCACTCAGCTCATCGCCTACGGCGCGAACTGCCTCTACATCGAGTCCCAGCCCTCCGGCACCGCCCAGGCCCTGTCCACCTTTGATTCCACCTTCCTGAACGTGGCGGCCGGCGGCATTTACCTGGGCGGCATCCGCATCCCTGTCGTGGTCATCTACTTCATCATCATGGCCGCCATCGTGTGGGTCATCTGGAACAAGACCACCCTGGGCAAGAACATGTTCGCCGTGGGCGGCAACACCGAGGCCGCCGCGGTTTCCGGCGTCAACGTGGCCAAGACCATCATGCTGGTCTATCTGATGGCCGGCGTGCTCTACGGCATCGCCTCTTTCCTCGAAGCGGCCCGCATCACCGCCGTCGGCGCCAACACCGGCCTGAACTATGAGACTGACGCCATCAGCGCGGTCGTGGTCGGCGGCGTCTCCTTCTCCGGCGGCGTCGGCACCATCCAGGGCGTCGTCATCGGCGCGGTCATCATGCAGGCCATCGTCTACGCCCTGAACTTCCTGGGCGTCAACCCCTATATCCAGTACATCATCCGCGGCCTCATCATCATCCTGGCCGTCTCCATCGACGTGCGCAAGTACATCGTGAAGAAGTAATATGGGATTGTTAGACAAGTGGAACGATCCTGACCGACAGGCGCGTGCCCAGTTGGAAGCGGCGGAGAAGGAATCCGAAAGGAAATTCTCCGCCGATCCCGCCCGGCCCAAACGCTATAAGCTCTACGACAGGATCGCCGCAAAGGTGTCCGTCAACACCATGAACGTCATCATCGTCATCGTCGTGGCGCTCCTGGTGGCCCTCCTCGTGGTCGGCATCGTGACGGGCAATCCGCAATGACCATAGACGTGCCTCCCTTCAACAGGGAGGCATGTTTGTTTTGGAAACAAACACACTGATGTGAACCAGTAAATATCAATGGGTTCCCGGACTTGAAATAGATGTCGCAATAAGATAAAATACAGTTGTATGGAAAGGAGGCAACGCAGATGAAAACACATGCAAAAGCAATTTCTGAACGCGGTATGCTTATGCTCCTGTACATACTGGCGGCAGTACTGTTTATGGTTGGCACGGCGAAGGCAGACACCCGCATTGACACCTGGGCCGCGCTTCAGGAAGCGGTCAACGGCGCGCAAAACAGCTCTGTCATTACTCTGACGGACGATTTGACGGCGCTTGAAACGGATGTTGCCATCAACATTCCCGCAGGAAAGCGTCTGACGCTTGATCTGAACGGACACACACTAAATCGAAACCGGCAAAAAAGAGACGTCCATGTGGGCTCCGCCATCCACATCGAGGCCGGCGCGATCCTCATACTGCGGGACAGTATTGGAACGGGTGTCATCACCGGCGGAAGTCACGACAACGGCGGCGGCATATTGAACCGCGGCACGCTGATAATGGAGGGCGGCCGCGTGACGGGCAACACAGCCCTGAACAGCGGCGGCGGTCTGGCCAACAATGGCACAATGATTCTCATGGGCGGATGCGTGACCGGTAATAACTCCCAGGATCAGGGGGGCGGCGTCTTCAATCAGGCGAAGGCGCGTCTAAGCATGGATGATGACATCGTATTTGGCAACAGCGCCCCGAGGCATGGTGATATTGCTAACGAAGGAATGCTGACGATCATCGGCACTGAGAATGGCGAAGTGTATATCGAGGACATGCCAGTCATCAAGCACTTCTTGGTCCAGCAATCCATCCTTCCCTGCGCCATACTGCTGATTGCGCTGCTGCTGGCGGTATGGCTGGATGACTATGTGGACAGAACTCGTAAGCGGGGCATGGTCATCATCATTGCCCTCGTTTTCAGCCTGATTATCCAGAATTACCTCGAAAACAGTCTATCCTCTGTCAGGATGTATAATGCGATGCGCGTGCCGGTGGCTATATATGGGTATGCCGTGCGCCCGGTCATATTGGCAATGTTTCTAACCATCGTGAAGCCAGAGGGACGCTATCGGGTCGTGTGGGCTCTGGTCGCTGTGAACGCATTGGTCTATCTGACGGCCTTTTTCTCCGATATCGCCTTTCATTTTACGGTGGCCGGTCACTTTAAGGGTGGTCCGTTGCGCCAGACCTGCACCTTCATCAGCGCACTGCTGTTTGCCTATCTGTTTTATCTGACCCTTCGGCGGTTTCAACCCCGGCAGCGCAAGGAGTCTTGGATACCCATATTGGTGACGGCGCTCATCGCCGGGGCGGTCGTCATGGATTTCAACATCGTATTCGATGAACCGCCCATCTCCTTTTTGACCATCGCCATCGCCATAAGCTGCGTGTTTTACTATATCTGGCTGCACCTGCAATTCGTGCGTGAGCACGAGGAGGCTTTGCGGGCGGGTCAGCGCATACAGATCATGATGAGCCAGATCCAGCCCCATTTTCTGTTTAACACGCTTTCCACCATACAGGCGCTCTGCGCCAAGGACCCGCCCACAGCCATCCATGCCATCGAGCGGTTCGGCGTATACCTCAGGCGTAACATCGAGGTGCTCAATCAGACGGAGCTGATTCCCTTCACCAAGGAGCTGGAGCACACACAAGCCTACACAGAGATCGAGAAGCTGCGCTTTCCCAACATCCGTGTGGAATACGACATCCAGGAGACGAACATCCCAGTCCCGGCGCTCTCAGTCCAGCCGCTGGTGGAAAATGCCATTCGGCATGGAGTGCGCGGCAGAAAGGACGGCCTCGTTTCCGTGACTACGCGGCGCGTTGGAAATGAGGACCTGATCGTCATTCGTGACAACGGAAAGGGCTTTGACGTCAACACCATCAAGTCGAACGAAGGAACGCACATCGGCATTTCCAATGTGCGGAGCCGTCTGGAGCAGATGTGCGGCGGTGCCCTGGACATCGACAGCCGCATCGGTGAGGGAACCGAAGTCACACTGCGGGTTCCCATATCGCTCGAATCGTCAAAGCGCTGAAGCTCCAGGAGCAGTAGAAACAGAAGGGTTGCTTCAATGCCTTTTCCTTAAAAAAATAACGACATTTGATGGATTGTTGATGGGTGGACTTTCCATAGTTTGTCTGTATAATTGAATATAAAAGATAATGCAGACAAAAGGAAAGAATACCGTCATGATTGCTATATGTGTGGATGATGAGGTCAATACCCTCGAATATATACTGGATCGGTGCCGGGAGCACCCGCAGATGGATCTGGTTCAGGGCTTTACCGGGGCGATGGAGGCTCTCAAATGGTTGAAGGACAATCCCGTGGATATCGCCTTTCTGGACATTGATATGCCGGATATGGACGGCATTACGCTGGCTGCGAAGATCAAGGAGCTGTACCCCAACGCAGCCATCGTATTTCTGACCGCCTACAAGCAATTCGCCTATGACGCGATGGCCGTCAGGCCCAGCGGATACCTGCTCAAGCCGCTGACACGCCAGGCCCTTGTGGAAGAGGTGGAATACGCGATGACACGGGGACAGTATGAACCAAGGAACAGAGGCGCCCGGATCATCATAAATACCTTTGGCAACTTCGATGTGTTTATTGACGGAGAATCGCTCGCCTTTCCCCGTTCCAAGTCCAAGGAGGTGCTGGCGTATCTGGTGGACCAGCAGGGGCGCGGCGTCAGGCGGGCGGAGATCTATGATGTGCTGTGGGACGGTGAGGTCTACGGCCACAAGCAGCAGAAATACCTAGATGTCATCATCCGCAGCCTGCGGGATACCCTGAAGCAGGCGGGCATCAGCCAGATCCTTGAAATGAAAAAAGGCGTCCTGAAGATCATTCCGGAGACCTTTGACTGCGATCTGTATCGCTTTATCCAGGGCGACCCGGTGGCGGTCAGGGCCTATCAGGGGAAATACATGAGCAACTACAGTTGGGCAGAATTTGGCGAAGACAGAGTTGGCATCAGCGCAGCTCTGGCCGGACGCGGCCGTCTGAACAAATAAAAAAGAATTGGGAGAATAGACGGATGATGAAAAAAAATAATCAGATTGATATTGGCCCTGTGCGTTGCCCTGAGCGTCATACCGGCCTGGGCGGCAGCGAACGACAATGCGGGACTGACGAAAAATGTTGTGATCCTCTATACCAGCGATGTTCACTGCGCCATTGACCAGGGCTGGGGCTATGGCGGCATCTGCGCGATCAAACAGAGCCTCGCGAAGGACAATCACGTCCTGCTGGTGGATGACGGCGACGCCATCCAGGGAGAACCCATCGGCCTGATGACAAAGGGCGAGGCGATCATCGACATCATGAACGCCACGGGCTACGACATCGCCATTCCCGGCAACCATGAGTTTGACTATGGCATGGACGTCTTTCTGGAGCTGGCGGAGAAGGCGGAATTTCCCTATATCTCCTGCAACTTCAATAAGATGGGCGAGTTGGTCTTTGAGCCCTATGTCATCAGGGAGTTTGACGGCGTGAAAATCGGCTTTGTCGGCGTGACGACACCCATGACGATCCGCGATTCAACACCTAAGAACTTTATGGATGACAATGGAAATTACATCTACGGCTTTCTCCAGGATGAAACCGGGGAGGCTGTATACCTGGCCGTGCAGGCCGCCGTGGACGGCGCGCGGGGCGAAGGCGCGGATTATGTGGTCGTGATGGGGCATATGGGCGAAGACGCGGAGGTTATCCCCTGGACCTACGCCGACGTGATCTCTCACACCTCCGGCATCGACGCCTGACTGGACGGTCACAGCCATGATTCTGACCAAGTGGTGATGCTGAATAAGGACGGGCAGAAGGTCTGGCACTCCGCCTGCGGGACCAAAAATGAGAATATCGGCGCACTGACCATCTCCGTGGATGGCACCGTCAGCACGGAACTCTACAAGTGGTCCGCGAGCATTCCTGCGCCACAGCTCCTTGGCCTGAATAATCCCTCGACGGAAAAGGTCGCGGAGGCGGCCCAAATGCTGGATGAGCGCCTGAATGCAACGATTGCAAGGACGGCTTATGACTTGGTCATCAACGAGCCTGGCGGAAAGCTGGAGGACGGCAAACCTGTCAAGCTCATCCAGAACGCGGAGACCAATCTGGGCGACCTGTGCGCTGACGCCTATTTGAATCATTTTGAGGACGCGGATGTCGCCATCACGAACGGCAGCGGAATACGGACCGAAATCAGCCGCGGCGATATCACAATGTACGACATCATGAAGGTGATGCCTTACGGCACGAAGCTGGATCTGGTCAAGGTGACGGGTCAGCAGCTTCTGGATATACTGGAATGGTCTGTACACGCCTTGCCGGAGGAGTTTTCAGGCTTTGAGCATGTCGCGGGCCTGACCTATGAGGTCAACCCGAATATCCCGACGCCCTGTGTGGAGAATGATATGAAGATGTTTGTCGCCATCGATGAGAGCAAGTCCCGGCGGGTACGCAATGTCAAAATCGGCGATAAAGAATTGGACCCCGAGGCGGAATACAAGCTCGTGACCAATGACTATATCCTGGTGGATGGGGACGGCTTCACAATGTTCCGGGGGGCTGAGGTTCTGACAGGGTCGGACGGAGCGGACAATGAAGCATTGCTGGAATACATCACCGGAGCGTTAAATGGTTTTGTTGGAGAAGCCTATGCCGATCCCTACGGCCAGGGACGTATGGTGTCGGTAACGGATGAATAATGTTCAAAACGGGGTAATAAAATGCCTGCTGCACAGCGCAGTGGGCTTTTTTATGCCAGGACCGTTAATATTTGTTAAATTTAGTATCACTTAATTTATGAGGGATGGATTGATGGACAATTCGCGTTTTAGTGTGGTAAAATAGAAGTGTTATAATGCTTGGCATGTACCCAAAATAAAATCTGATCGACAGGAGGAGGAGTCCATGAAGGTGAATCGAATTGTTGCATTGGTGATGGCCGTACTGCTTTTGATGACGGCGATGTCGGTATTGGCGGAGGAGGTTCAGGCTGAGGCCAACACGGCTTCCGATGCGATGAAGCTGGAGCAGGTGGTCATACTGAGCCGCCACAACATCCGCTCTCCTCTGGCGACCAAGGGATCTGTTCTGGAGGAGATCACGCCGCATCAGTGGTTTGACTGGACCTCTGCCGCCTCGGAGCTCTCGCTGCGCGGCGCGATGCTGGAGACCACCATGGGCCAGTATTTCCGGCTGTGGCTGGAGGATGAGGGCCTGTTCCCGGAGAATTACCGTCCGGAGGTCGGCGCCGTCCGCTTCTATGCCAACGCACTGCAGCGCACCCGCGCCACAGCTCACTATTTCTCCGCGGGCCTGCTGCCAGTAGTGGATGTGGCGGTGGAACAGCACGTGGAGTACAACACCGTGGACCCGGTGTTCGTGCCCGTGCTGACCTTCATGACCGATGAGTACGCCGAGGACGTCCGCAGGGAGGTTGCTCAGTTGGGCGGCATCGTCGGGATGCGCGGCATCAGCGCGGGCCTGCATGGACCCATGGAGATGCTGATGGACGTGGTGGACATGGAGGACAGCGAGATCTACCAGTCCGGCAAGTACGGCAACTTCCTGGAGGACGAGACCCAGCTGCTGCTGGAGCAGGGCGAAGAGGCGAACCTGTCCGGCCCCATCAAGATCGCCAATTCCCTGATCGACTCCATGGCGCTCCAGTATTACGAGGAGCCCGACGAGACGAAGGCGGCCTTTGGCCACAAGCTGACGCTGGCCGACTGGCAGTATATGCACACCATCGCCGATACCTACAGCGACATGCTGTTCACCGCACCGCTGGTGTCCGTCAACGCCGCACACCCGATGCTCCAGGAGCTCTATTCGGAGATCAACACAGAGGGCAGGAAGTTCACCTTCCTCTGCGGCCACGATTCCACCATTGCCAGCACGCTGGCCGCGCTGGGCGTGGAGGATTACCTGCTGCCCGAGGCCATCGAGCAGCGCACGCCCATCGGCGTCAAGCTGGTCATAGAGCGCTGGCTGGACGGGTCGAATGAGGTCTGGTACAACGTCAGCCTGGTCTACCAGAGCGTCGACCAGCTTCGCGGCATTACCCCGCTGAGCCTGGAAAACCCGCCGATGAAGTATCAGCTTTCATTCAAGGGCGTAAAAACAAACGCCGACGGCATGATCGCCGGTGAGGATTTCATGAACCTGATGCGCTGTGCCATCGACGCCTATGACGCGCTGGTGGAGCGGTACGGCGCGGCCGACACTGTGGAACTTGCGCCCGCCGCATAATAAATGGTTTGACTGAACGGTTATAAATAGATCTGAAACGTTTGGTTTGGCGAACACTGAAACAGTATAGGAACAGGAGACAATAAGATGAATGGGATTTTAAGAATGAGAAGGCGCATCACGGCCATGATATTGACGCTGTGCATGATGCTCAGCTCAGTGGCCGGCTACATCCCAGGCTGGTTCACGGCGTTCGCCGAGGAAAGCGTGGAGGAAACCGTTGCCTCACATGATGATTCGTCATCAGAATCCAGCGAATCGAGCCATAACTCCGAATCGCACGGCAGCTCTGAAACGAGTCATAGTTCCGAGTCGAGCGGCAGCTCTGAAACGAGCCATAGCTCCGAGCCGAGCGGCAGCTCTGAAACGAGTCATAGCTCCGAGTCGAGCGGCAGCTCTGAAACGAGTCAAAGTTCTGAGTCAAGCAGCAGCTCTGAAACGACCCAAAGCTCCGAATCGAGCAGCAGCTCTGAATCAAGTCAGAGTTCCGAATCGAACGATAGCACTGAATCGAGTCAGAGTTCCGAATCGGGCAACAGCTCTGAATCGGGTGACAACGCCCAGTCGCATTCGGGCGATGTATTGCCTGTTGTGACTTGGGGCGGAACGGAAGATGCCACTGAGACTCCTTCTGTGTCCTCTGAGCCTGCAAAAGAAGATGACAACACTGAATTAAGTGAAGAAGCGCCGGTGGTGGTATGGCCCGGATCGACAGATGACACCGAGGATGCTTCTACTGTGTCTTCTGAGTCTGCCGGGGATGCTGACAGCTCTGAAACGAGCGAAGAAGTGCCGGTAGTGGTTTGGTCTGGGGCGACGGAAGACACCGAGGCTTCTTCTGATGTGCCTTCCGAGTCTGCCGGGGATGCTGACAGCTCTGATATGAACGAAGAGGCGCCGGCAACAGTTTTGCCTGGGTCGATGGATGACACCGAGGCCTCTGTTGACGTGTCTGCTGAGCCTGCCGCGGAAGGCGAGGTTCAGGAATCTTCTGCCGAACCGGTCATCGAAGCCGCTGAACAGGCAGATGGGTCTGAGAATACTGTAGAATCTGATGAAAATGCCGTTGTTGACGACACGGAGGATGATACCACTGCTGTCGTTGACGCAGAGGTGCAGCCTGTTGAGAATTTTGATGCTACTGTAGAAGAAACTGAAGCAAATAAACCTTCGGAAACAGAGGCTGATCAGCCCATGGCGACGACTATGACAGCCGCTTTGGAGCTGCCGGAGCTGAGCGACACGAAGGATGGTGCTAACGAGGAAGAAAAGGCCCCTTCGGAGCCCTTCACCCTCGCGGCCTACACCGCGCCCGCGATGCTGGCGGCAAGCGAGGCGGAGCCTGAGAAGAAGGCCTGCGTGCTACAGCAGAAGATCGACGACGCCATGTCCGCTGTCACCGGCACGCTGACGGGCAGGATCAAGGTGGTGCTGGAAAAGGATACCACCTATGACGGCGAGGTCAAGATCGAGAAGGGCGAAAGGACCGTCGCGGACGACTTTGAGCTGGAGATCGCCTCCGAGGACGCCGGGGACGACGGCACCCAGTCCGCCGGAAAGACCACCTTTACCGGCACCATGTCCATCAAGGGCATCAACGTGGCCATTCGCGGCGTGGGCCTGCCGGGCAAGGTGTCGGTTCAGGACGCTGCCCTGGCCTATACCGGCAGCAAGGGCGACGATACTGTGAACATGGAGGTCGGTGAGAAGGCCTCTGCCGAAATCCAGACTGGCGAGGGCAATGATACCGTCAACGCCAAGGCCGACGCTGATGCCAAACTGAACATCCAGACCGGCGAGGGCGGCGACACCGTCAATGCCGCTGTCACTCAGACTGCCACCGCCGACATCGACACCGGCGCGGGCGACGACAAGGTGAACCTTGCCGATGCTTCCATCGGCAAGGTCGGGGTGGACACCGGCGACGACAACGATGCCGTGGAGGTGGACGTCAGCCCGGCCAACGGCTACAGCGCAGGGGAGATCGACATAGACACTGGCGACGGCGACGATTCCGTGACCCTCCTTAACAAGGATGGCAATAACGTCATCGACGACAACCGCAAGGGCATCATCAACGTCGATCTGGGTACGGGCGTCAATGAGGCCACCGTGAGCGCGGATGTGGGCGGCATTGCACCGACCGTCACCATCAAGGGCGAGGATGGCAACGACCATGTCCACATCACCGGCACCCTGGACGAGGATAAGGACGCGAACAAACGCATTACCGGAACCAAGGAGAATCTGAACATCGCGTCGGACAAGGGTGAACTGAAGTTGGCGCTTCAGAACGTCGAAAGCCTTACCGACGATCTCAAGAATAAGCGCACCCAGACCCTGACCGCCGATGGCGGCAAAAAGGTCAGCTTTACATATGAGGGCGCGGAGTCCTTCACCAACTATGAGTTGAAGGCCCCCGCAAGTCAGATCGAAAAGATCGTCATCACCGGCAAGGACGGCCAGCCGCTGCTGCTGTCCAGCCTGGTGATCGACACCTCCACTACCTGGGACGGCGAGAACAAGCTGGTCATCCCCGAGGGCGCGACCATCGAGGCACGGGGCATGACCGTGCGTCTGACCGCGAAGGACATTGAAGTCAACGGCACCATCAAGGCCGACACCGTGCAGCTCGAGGCGCTGGACGGCACTGGCATGAACAGCCGCAACTTCGGCGATATGTATTCCGCGTTCAGCGGGGCCATCTCAGTACCGGGCCTGGCTCAGGTGGGCGGCGCCGTGGCCGCTGGCGCGGTCATGGCCTGGGATCTGGTCAATGTCAACGATGAGGCCACCATCACCATCGGAAAAAACGGCGCGGTGCTGGCCTCCGGCGATGTTATCATGCTGGCGAAGGTGGAGCAGAGCGGCAGCCTCATCTCCATCCTCCCCGTGAATCTGGTGAACGTCAAGGTGGTTCATGCCAGCGTGGACATCGCGGGCAAGGTGTACGCCGGCGTCTCCAACATCGACAGCGTCAACAGCGAACTGAGCAATGTGGAGCTCGATGAAGGCAAGGGTTCCGTGCGCGTGAACGCACAGATCAAGACCAGCATCGGCGAGCACGAGGACAGCTTCTTCGATGGCATACTGCCGGAGAGCTGGCCGGTGGCGGTGTCCGTGGTCTACGCCAACGCCAGTGTCAACGTGAAGGAGGGCGCGACCATCGGGGCGGCGGGGGATATCCAGATCGGTTCCCAGTCCGAGATCAAGGCCGAGACCCGAGCGGACTCCGGCCTGGCCGGTCTGCCCGCGGCGGTGGCCGTGGCCGTGCTGATCAACGACGTGCGCACCACCGTCAACGGCACGCTGACCGCGAAGGGCGGCGATGCCAGGGTGACCGCCAATGGCCAGGTGGAGGCCAAGACCTCCGCCGCCAAGGGCGAGGGCCACGAGAGCGTGTCCGGCGGCTACGCGGCGGTGACCGTGGCACTTCAGGATGTGAAAACCGAGCTGGGCAAGACCGCCGTCGTCAACGCGAAGGGCGAGGCCCAGGTGCTTTCCAATGCCGTGGAGAAAGTGGAGAACCACGCCACCTCCGCCAAGCAGGACAGCGGAGACGATGAGGAGGATCTCGTCACCAAGGCCAAGGCCAAGCTGATGGACATCCTCGTGGATGATGTCTGGCCCAAGGTCAAGGAATCTCTTGGCGAGAAGTTCTTCCCGGATTCCGCCGAGGAGAAGCTGGACAAGGCCATGGAGAAGGTCTCCTCCGGCAATCACTCCGTGAAGCTGGACGACGAGGCCCAGGCCCACGGCGACGTGCAGACCAAGTCTGAGACCAAGGACGGCAAGACCAATGTGAAGGTCACTGTCACGCCCCGCGAGGGCTACCAGGTCGAGCGGGTCGTGTGGCGCGGCTATAACGCCGGCGACGACCACTACACCACCGGTACAGCCACCGGCTCCGGCAAGGAGTGGACCTTCCCCCAGAGCCTACAGAATGTGAAGATATACGTGGAATACGAGGAGGCCGAGGCTCCTGATGAGCCCGCCACCCCCGAGGATCAGGCGGAGATGGAGGAGTTCTTCAGGCAGTACGAGCAGGAGGACAGCGACAGCGAACCCGCCTCCGACGGCGAGATCCAGCAGCTCGTGGAGGAAATGAACAACGAGCTGAAGGAGAAGCAGAAGCTCGATAAGGACCTGAGGGAACTGGAGGATGCGACCGAGCTGGTGGACTTCACCCTCAGCGGAAACAACGGCAGCGTCCTCACCGACGAGACCGAAGACGACGACAACATCAATCCTCTGAGCAAGGTGTACACCGGCCAGAAGGTCGAGCTAATCCCCAACCCCCAGAAAGGCTTCAAGCTGAAGGAAGGCGGCCTGACAGCGAGCTATTCCGTGACGGAAAAGGTCAACGGCAAGGACACCGTGGTGCTGAAGAAGATCGTCATCAATCCCGATAATCAGGGCCGCTACTGGCTGGAGGTGCCGGAGAAGGACAAGCTGGACATCTCCCAGGGCATCCTCGTTTCCGCCGCTTTTGAGGCGGGCGAGTCTGAGAAGGAAGCGGACCAGACCCAGTTCCAGATGACCGGCACCATCGCCGTGGCGGTGGTCGAAAACGACAACCAGGCCATCATCGCCGAGGGCGCGCGGGTGAACGCCGGCGGCGTCGAGGTCACGGCCAACGCCAACACCGATGTCCAGAACATCGCGGACGGCTCCGCCGTGTCCAAGGACAGCAACGAAAAGAAGAAGGAAGACGAATACAAGATCAAGCGCCTCGACGCCAAGGAATACTCCGGCTATGATGTCGAGGGCCTGAAGTTCGGCCTGCTGGCCGACGCCACCCGGAACGGCAGCATCAAGGTCGAAAAGACCGGCGTCAACCGGTATGAGTACACCATCGAGGCCACACCCGAAAACGGCTATGCCGTGGGCACCGCCCTGCTGACCTACTATCAGGACGGCGAAAAGAAGACTGCCACGCTGAAACCCGACGGCGAGGGCAAGTATCACATCAACCTCGCCGGCGCGGGCTTTGATGTAGATGAGGGCAGCACCGCCGTGCTGAGCTTCGGCTTTGTGGGCAACGGCGACGACTCCGTGACGGTCTCCGAGGTGACCACCACCGAGCCGCAGGTCATCATCCCCAATCCCATTTTGCTCAGCTACAATGCTCTGAAGGATGAGAAGTACGACCGGATCAGTGATTACGCGGGCACGGTCCTGTACAATGCCAGAAAGAACAAGACCGACGACGACGGCAAAATCACCGCATACGCCTTCGTCGCCGAGGCCGATTCCGATAACGGCTACGACCTGGACGGCAAGCTGAAGGCTACCTGGAAGGATGCCTCCGGCAAGGAGCAGAGCAAGGAACTCACCGAAGACGACGGCGTCTGGTATCTGGAGATGAACGGCATCCCCGCCGGCGCGCCCGTCAAGGTGACCGCCGTATTCAAGGAGGACTTCCACGACTTCAAGGTGGACGAGAAAAAGACCACCAACGGCAAGGTCACCCTCCACGATGATAAGGTGAAGGCGGGGGACAACCCCAAGATCACCGTGACGCCCACCGCGGGCTTCTCCGTGGGCGACATCGTGGTGACCTACAAGGACGGCTCCAAGGATAAGACGCTGAAGCTGTCCGACGGCGACCTGGTGCAGGTCAAGAAGGACGGCAAGGTTGTCGAGGGCCTCTATGAGTTGAAGGAGGGTCTGGACGAGCTGTCCAAGGGTGACGTGACCGTCAGCGCCAGCTTCAACCGCAAGAGCATCGTCATTTATGCTGGCGAAGGCGACAAGGATAAGGATGTCACCCTCCAGAAAAACGCCGGCAAGGGCGAGAAGGTGACCGTGAGCCCCAACGCCGACAAGGTGAAGGCGGGCTACAAGGTGACCAAGATCACCGTCACCGACAAAAGCGGCAAGACCGTGGCTGAGAGCAGCGATGGTTCCTTTACCATACCCGAAAAGACCGACGAAAATGCCACGCTCACCGTCAAGGCGGAGCTGGGCCTCAAGGAAATTGAGATCAAGAACGCCGAGCTGACCAACGGCAAGGTCACCTCCAGCGTGGCCCGGGCCGACCGGGGCGAAAAGGTGACCGTGACCATCAAGCCCGACGACAACTTCCGTTTGAAGTCCGGCACGCTGAAGGCCGTGGTCACGGAGCCGAACGGCGCCACCACCGAGGTGTTCACCTCCCGCCAGAACGACACGACCTACACCTTCGACCTGCCCTCGAATGTGGACAAGGATTCCAAGGTGTCCTTCGTCAGCGAATTCGAGCCCGGCCAGTCCGACAGCTCCGTGGTGGACACCAGCCTGGGCGCCGGCATCGCCGTGACCGTATCCAACAGCGAGACCCGCGCGGATGTGAAGGGCAGGATCGACAGCAAGGGCAATGTGACGACCCAGGCCGAGATCACCGGCGGCGTCAAGACCGAGACCAAGGCCGGCTTCAGCAAGGGCAACATCGGCATGGGCGGCGCGGTCTCCGTGCAGGTCGCTTCCATGGATGCCAAGGCGCTGATCCATGATTCCGCTGACATCGCGATGGACGGCAAGCTCATCGTCGATTCCAAAGCGGATATTAACTATAACGTAAACGCGGACGCCTCCGGCAGCAAGGAAGCCGCCAAAACAGGCGTCGGCGCGGGCATCGCCGTGGCCGTCAACGGCTCGGATGTGTTCGCCGGCGTGCGGGACGGCGCGTCCATCGATCATCGCGAGGGCAGCGATGCCATGAAGGGCCTGGCCGTCACTGCCGTACAGAAGATCAAGGATGAAGTCAAGGCCAAGGCCGGCGCGGCGGGCGGCACCGCTGTGGTGCCCGTGGCCGCCGTGGACGTCATCGCCGCCAAGGCCAACGCCTACATGGGCGAGGTGTTCACCGGCAAGCTGAAGCTCACCGAGAACGCGGCGGTCTCCGCCAAGACCGACGCCAGCCACACCATCTCCGCGGACGCCTCCGCCTCCGGCAAGGGCGCGGGCGTGGGCGGCGCGTTTGGCGTGTCCGTCATCTCTGACAAGGCCATGGCGAAGCTCAACCAGAGCGTCGATGCTGGCCAGGTCACTGTGGCGACCGAGAATATCTCCAATGTTGCCAACACCGCCACCGCTTCCGCCTCCGGCGGAAAGACCGGCGGCAAGAGCGCCGACCAGCAGGCCGACGGCCTCATCGGCGGCGCGAGCAAGATGGCTGGGAAGAACAAGTCCAGCGGCGTCTCCGGCAACTCCATCGACAACATGACCAAGAACCGCCAGCAGGCCCAGACCGCCGAGGGCTCCGTGGCTGTGGCGGGCGCTGTGGTCGTCAACGTCCAGAACAGCACATCCCGCGCCGAAATTCCCGACGGTGTGGATGTGAAGGCCAGCGGCCTGCTGGCCGTGACGGCGCTGAACGGCACTACCTCCAAGGTGAAGGCCAATGCCGGCACCACCAACTCCAACATCGGCGTGGGCGTGGGCGTCGCCGTGAACGTGGTGGGCCTTGAAAACATCGCCAAGATGGGCAACGGCGAATTCGAGGCTGCCATGCTGAGGGTGGCCGCGACAACGAAAGAGAATGAGCCCGCCAAGAAGGAGACCAAGACCGACGACGAGCCCAAGGAAAAGGACGAAGCCGTCAGCGAGCTGACTGAGATGGTCCGCGGCTATATGACCGACCTCTCCAAGGAGATCGGCCTGGATCAGTATGTCCCGGAGGACATGCTGGCGAACATCGTCGGCCCCATCGTGGACAACGTCACCAAGGAGCTGCTCACCGCCACCGGGCTGGACAAGCTGTTCGGCAACGGCGGCATCAGCGCCAAGTTTGAAAAGATGAAGGATCTGCTGTCCGAAAAGGGCAGCGCCCTGGTCGAGCTCCCCGAGAAGCTCATTGAGCCGATGATGGAGACCCTCGAGGACGCCCTCGACCTGACCGGCCTGACGGGCGAGCAGTACGACGCGCTGGAGAAGGCGCTGCTGGAGGAGGTCAAGGCCAAGCTCCAGGACAATCTGCTGAGCTGGGATACGTTCAAGGACATGGGCGAACGGCTGAAGAACGCTGCCCTCAAGTGGTTCGTGGACGACGGCAGCAAGGTCCTCAGCGGCTGGATCAACGGCAAGGTCAAGACCGGCGACAAGAACACAGTCAAGGAGGTCTCCAAGGAGGTCAGCAAGTATATCCTCGGCGAGGCCCTGGGCACCGTGAAGGACGCCACGCTGAAGAGCTTCGAGCAGGCCCTGCAAAACGTGGAGGTGCCCGGCGTCACCCTGCTGAGCTGCTCCCGCGCCGTCAAGGCCTTCAAGGAGCTCAAGGACACCTGGAAGTCCGGCGAGGTTTCCAGGCTCTACGAGGACGCCGCTGACTATGTGAAGGAGACGTTCAAGGACCAGGTGTTCGACTATGAAGAGGTCATCACCACCCTGACCAAGACCAACTGGGTGGAGAAGATCTCCACCGCCCTGCGCAACGCCGCGAAGGAGGTCTCGGTGACCCTGTCCAACGAGGCCGTGAGCTGGCTGACCAGCACGCTGGGCGTGGTGATGGAGGCCGAGCAGGAGAAGGCCACCGGCCACGTGGTGGACACCCAGGCCATCTCCGGCGCGGGCACCAAGAACGTGGGCATCGCGGGCAGCGTCGCCATCACGGTGCTGAACGCCGATACCTCCGCCACCATCGCCGATGGCGGCAAGCTGGAGGTCTCCGGCGAGATGACCGTCGATGCCAATGAGCTGCGCAGCGTCAAAAACGTGGCTTCCGCCGCGCTGGATGCCAAGGGCAATGCCAAGGACAACAAGGCGTCCGAGGACAAGGACAACAAGAACGTGGGCGGCGGCAATGACGCCACCTCCGTCGCCAAGAACGACAAAAACACCACCAACCTCTCCGTAGGCGTGGGCGGCACTGCCAGCATCATCGAAGGCGAAAAAGGCCAGGATCGCCCCGAGGTCCATATCACCCTCATGGAAGGCTACAAGATGCCCGAGGGTGACATGGTCAAATACACCTATACCAATAAGGAAGGCAAAGAGGTCAGCGGCACCGTCAAGGCCACGAAGAAGGGCAGCGAGTGGATCGTCGACACCAAGAGCGGCGCACTCAAGGATGTTGACAAGAGCATCCTCATCTCCTTCGAAGTGAAGCCCGAGGAGGTGCTCCACAAGGTCAAGGCGCCCGACACCAACATGACCGATCTGAAGAAGCTCGAGGAAGGCGCTGTGACTGTGTCCGTCAAGGACCGCAAAGTCAACGACGACAACACCATCTTCGCCCGTGCCGGCGAAGTGGTCGAGATTAAGATCGCTAAGAAGGCAGGCCGCGTGCTGAACGCCCTCGGCTATTCCTACAAGGATGCCGCGGGCAAGACCCACGAGGTCGAGCTGAACCCCAGCGCCGCCAGCACCGGCAAGGACAAGGAATTTACGATGGTTTCCTCCAATGAAAAGGAGATCATCTACACCTTCACCATGCCCGATGCCGACGTGGACGACATACTGGTCTCGCTGGTCGAGGGCCAGGAGGAGGCGCAGCAGCCCGCACAGCAGGAGGCCGCCACCGCCGCCAAGGACAAGAACGGCGCCAGCGTGGGCGTCGGCGCGGCGTTCTCCATGGTCTACGGCGACACCCAGACCCACGCCGAGGTGGGCAAGCGGTCCGGCACCGTCACCGCCGGCGCGATGAACGTCAACGCGACCTCCAACCACATGGAGAACATCTCCGCTGCGGCGGGCACCGATCCCATGTCCGGCGATCTGAACACCGATGACAGCAAGAATTTCTCCCTGGACGCCTCCGTGGCGCTGAACATACTGGACACCGATGTCAAGGCCCGGAACCAGGCGGAAGCCACCGACGTGAAGGGCTACGCTGACGGCGAGGAGCAGAAGTCCGGCGACCTGAGCGTGACAGCGAAGGAAGAAGCCTCCACCGAGACCACGTCCTCAGCCTTCGCCGTGGGCGGACAGACGGCGGTGGGCGCCAGCGTGGCCCTGAACATCGCCAAAAGCGGCGTCAAAGCCGAGATGCTTGGCGACGCTAAAGTAGATGGCAGCGCCACCGTGTCCTCCAACAGCCACAGCGAGGATGTCACCAAGGCCCTGGCCACCGCCATGGGCGCGGACATGGCCCGTGTGGCGGGCAAGATCGGCGACGCCGCGGAGAGCCTCGAGCAGAAGAGCAACAAGGTTCTCGACGGCTCCTATCTGGACAAGGCCGAGGACAAGAAGGACAATAATACCGCCAACAAGGTCAACGACCGTCTGAACGAGAAGAACACAGACGGCAAGGGCAAGCAGGCCAAGGGAGGCCAGTCGGTCTCCAGCAATGCCCTGCGCTCTCAAGCCGTGGAGACCCAGAACGGCGAGGAGGGCAGCTCAGAGACCGGCAGCGCCATGAGCGAGGTCTCCAGCCAGGCGGGCTCCACGCTGGGCGTGAACAAGAAGCAGGAAAAGACCAAGGTCGAGGTCGCGGCGGCTGTCGGCATCACCATCGCCAGCCACGAGGCCAGCACCGCCGTGGGCAAGATCGTCGCCAACAAGAAGATCGAGACCACCTCCGAAAACACCGGCAACTTCAACACCATGGGCACCGGAGCGGCCATGTCCCTGGCCGAGAAGTCCAACGCCATCGCCATGGGCGTCGCCATCAGCGTAAACAGCAACAAGGCGGGCGTTGCAGTCAGCGGTGACCTGGTTTCCAACGACAAGGAAGACGTGGCCGTCACCAGCAAGCTCACCCAGAACATGGACGGCGATTTCCAGGGCAAACTGGCGGCCCAGTCCCTGGCCGGCTCCGTGGCGGGCAAGGGCGGCGGCGCGTCCATCGCGGGCGCGGTGAGCGTCGTGGTCAGCAAGGGCAAGTCCACCGTGGACATCGCCAACGGCACGGCCTCCGCCAACCGTTCCATCAAGGGCGGCAACGTCACCGTGGAAGCCACCGACAAGTCCAAGATCACCGCCCGCGCGGGTGGCCTGAGCCTGTCCACCGGCGCGAGCATGGGCATGGGCATCGGCTCCACCAACATCATCACCGGCAATAACGTCAGCGCGAAGGTGGGGGACTACACCACCGTCGAGGCGGACAGCTTCAAGCTGAACGCCGAAAAGCAGGAGGTCACCGCCAAGGACTTCAAGAACCTGATCGATATGCGCTATCTGATCACGGATTCCAGCCAGCTCACCGATGAGCAGCGCGAGAACTCCAGGACCGGCCTTATCGACTTCCACAAGGGCGGGGATGAGAAGAACTACAAGGTCGAGGTCAATCTGGACAGCGAGAAGCTGCTGGACGCCGTGGACGGCCTGAACTTCCTGTCCGGCCAGAACACCTATGCCGAGGCCATCGCGGGTTCCATCTCCGGCGGCGCGGCCTCCTCCCTGGCGGGCTCCTTCGCCGTGGTCGTTACCAATAACGACGTGAAGGCCAGCATGGGCAAAAACGCCAAGGTCACCACCGCCAAGGGCGACGTGGACATCAACGCCAAGGACGGCAACACCACCCGCATCATCGCGGGCTCCCTGTCCGCGGCTCCCGCCACCAACAGCACCGGCGCGACCGTGGCCGTGCTGGTGAACAGCGACACCGTGGACACCGAGGTCGGCAAGGACGCCGAATTCAAGGCCGCGGGCGACATTCATCAGAACGCCGAGGCCACTGGCGACCAGCAGGTCTTTACCGCCGCCATGAGCCTGGCCGCCGGCGCGAACAAGCACCAGGACAGCGACAAGGAAAAGGAAGAGGGCGGCAGCGGCCAGTCCACCGATACCGGCGCGTCCGTCGGCGGCGCGATCAACGTCATCGTCAGCAAGATCCACGCGAATAACGTCCTGGGCGACAACGCCAGGCTCATCGCCGGCGGCAGCGCCGACATCACCAGCGCGGCGAAGTTCGACCTCATGGCCATCTCCGGCAGCGCAGCGGTGGCCGCGGGCGGCGGCGTTGCGGCGGGCGGCACGGTGAACGTCATCGTGGACAGCACGGGCGCCAGGACCAACATCGGCGACGGCGCGGCCATCGAGGCGGACAAGAATCTCACCATCGGCTCCGACGTCTCCGACCAGCTCATCTCCGGCACGGCCAGCCTCTCCGCGGCGGCCTCCTCCGGCATGACCGACGGCAACTCCGGCGCGGGCGTAGTGAACGTCATCGTGTCCCACTCCAAGGCCAACACCAACGTCGGCAAGGCGGATCTAACCGCTGCCAACGGCGACATGAAGGTGAACGCCAACAACGATGCCTGGATGCTCAACGCCTCCATGGCCGTGGCGGGCGCGAAGAACTTCGCCGTGGGCGCGTCCTTCAACGTGAACGTGTTCGGCCGTGAGGCCACCGTTGACCTGAATAGCGGCAGCATGAACGCCGGCGGCAACATGGCCGTGCAGACCAGCGGCAGGGACACCGGCATCATGGCCGGTCTCACCGTGGTGGCCAACAACTCCACCAACGGCGACGCGGCGGTCAACGGCAATATCGGCGTGGTCGTGGAGAGCAACAAGATCAACACGAAGATCGCCGACGGCGTCAAGGCCGTGGCGGGCAAGAACGCCATCTTCGAGAGCTACTTCAGCGATTACACCGTAGGCGCGGCGGGCAGCATCACCGGCAGCGGCGGCGGCTCCTCCCTGAGCGGCACCGTCGTCACCGTGGTCAAGAATAACGACGTGCGCACCGAGCTGGGCATGAGCACCGTCGAGGGCCGCAACAACGGCGAGAGCGCAACGAGCCTGTCCAATAAGAAGGTCGAGGGCGTCTACGTGGGCGCGAACGCCAAGGAGACCCAGTACATCGGCGCGGCGGGCATGTCCGCCGCCGAGGGCAGCGCCATCAACGGCGAGGTCGTCACCCTCGTGAACAACAACAAGGTCATCACAGACGCCTCCGCCGCAGTGCTCAACTCCGAGCGGCTGCACACCACGGAGACCGTCTGGGAGATCCCGGATATGAACCGGCAGCTCGTGAAGGAGGAGTACAAGCGCATGCGCTGGTACGCCAACACCATCACGGTAGCCGACTATCTGAAGATGACCGATTTCACCAATATCCGTGTATTCTATTATGACAACACCGGAGCCCGCCACTACATCAATTCCAGGGACGACCTGCTGGAGCCCCGCACCATCAATGTCGACAAGAACGGCGGTTCCATCAACGTGGAGTCCAATGACGACACCAAGCAGATGCTGCTGGCCGGCGGCATCAGCCTGAGCAGCGGCGCAGGCGTGGGCGCGGCCGTGGTCACCGTGGTCTCCGGCAAGACAGTCGAGGCCAAGGCTCACGACATGACCGCCTATGACGACATCAAGGTCACCGCCGACAACAAGGACAAGCTCGCCCAGCTCGCGCTGAGCGTGGGCGTCAGCGGCAGCAACGCGGTGCAGATCGGCGCGGCCATACAGGTTTTGAAGAGCAAGGCGAAGGCCACCGTAGGCAGCACCGTGGAATCCGCAAACGGCAACTTCAGCCTGAACGCCAACAATACCACTGATCTGACCAACGCCGCGGCGGCGCTGGCTGTGGGCAGCGGCGCGGCGGTCACCCCCGTGGGCGTGGTGACCTACTTCCAGGGCGAGACGGAGGGCAAAGTCCTCTCCGGCACCAGGGTCACGGTGAAGAACGTCAGCATCAACACCAACTCCAACAAGGAGATCAGCCAGTACGCGGCGGGCTTCGCGGCCTCCTCCAACCTGGGCCTCTCCGGCACGGTGAGCGTGCTGGTCAGCAAGGACAAGAACAGCGCCATCGTCGAAAACGGCGCGACCGTCACCGCCAACGGCGAGGACGGCAATGTGAACGTGAAGGCCGACAGCGATTACAAGCTCCGCGCTGCCAGCGCCGCCATGGCCCTCTCCGGCGGCCCCAGCGTGGGCGTGAACGCCATGGTCAGCGTCATCAAGTCCAGCACCATTGCCGAGATCGCGGGCAAAGCCACCGCCAAAAAGGCGGTCAACGTCAACGCCCAGGGCAAGCGTGACATCATCAATGCCGCCGCCGCTCTGTCGGCCGGCACCGTCGGCGCGGGCGTCACCGTGATGGTGCTTTCCGCCGGCGCGCCCATGAGCCAGGATGCCGCCGACATGGTGGCCTACGGCAACGGCGACAGCAAGAGCAAAAAGACCGGCTTCGACGGCAAGACCTTCATGAGCACTGCCGACAGCAACAACCGCGGCGCGTCCGAGTATTACGGCGACGTGCTGGACGGCGACACGCTGGATCAGGATCTCGCGGGCAACGGCCACAACGAGAGCCAGCAGAACGTGGGCAGCAAGGACAGCAAGGGCAAAAACACCTTCGACGCCAGCTCCGCCTATCGCAGCGAGGACTTTGACAAGCAGGACTACGGCGACGGCAAGCAGAAGGGCAACGACAACGAGCAAGGCCGCGGCGAGAACCTCAAGACCTCCGTCATGTACGCCCAGGTCATGGTCGACAAGAACGGCAAGATCACCGGCGACCCGGAGCAGGCCGTACAGACCCTCGAGTTCGAGACCGACGATCCCAGCCAGGCCACCGTCATGTTTGACAAGAACAACAAGGTGACCACGGACAAGTCGAAGTCCGTCAGGACCCAGACCATCAAGGTCGATCCCAGCGCCACCAGGATCGTGGACCTCAGCGACACCAAGGACGTCCGGAATGCCAAGGACGTCAACAGCTACAGCTACGAAGCGCCCACCGACGCGGTCATCGCCCGGATCGACGACACCGCCGAGGTGGAAGCGGACCAGGTGAACGTCACCGCCAGCCAGCCCGCCGCCGTGGATATGATCGGCGCGACCATCGCGGGTGGCCAGACCGGCATCGGCGTCAGCACCGCCGTGGCAATCCTCCATTCCAATGTCTCCGCCTCCAGCACGGGCACCATCAAGAACGCCAAGGGCAGCGTGAACATCCAGGCCAGCTCCGTGGCGGGCACCCGTGAGAAGGACGACGAAAAGTCCAAACGCGACGCGGGCGTGAAGTCCCTGCTGAAAAATGCCCTCGATCCCTCCAACCGCGCCATCCGCGTGGTGGGCGTGGCCGTGGGCGTGGGCGAGGTCGGCGTGGCCGTCAGCGCGGCTGTAGCCCTCACCGACAACACCACACAGGCCATACTGGGCGGCCGCGTGAGCGACGCGGGCAATATCAACGTCCATGCCAACCACGATTACGGCAACGTCCTGGCCGCCACCGGCTCCCTGGCAGGCGGCGCGTTTGCCGCGGGCGCGTCCGTGGCCGTGGCCCAGGCCAACGGTACGGTGAAGGCCCTCATCAGCGGCAACACCACGAAGAACAAGACCGCCAGCAACGCGTACGACATCGACACCACCGGCGACGTCAGCGTCACCACCCACTCCATCGTGGAGGCGGACGCGCTGGCCGCCAGCATCGGCGTGGGCGCGACCGCTATCAACGCGGGCGTGGGCCTGGCCCTGAACCGCCTGCGTCAGGAGACCGGCGTCACCGACGGCGTGAAGCTCAAGGCCACCGGCGACCTGACCGTCACCGGCACCATCGAGAAGGCGGCCTCCAGGAGCTATCTGCTGGGCGTGTCCGTCGGCGCGGCGGGCCTGAACCTGAACGCCGCCGTGTCCAACGTGTCCGCGGATGTGGACACCCACATCGGCCGCAGCAAGCTCGTCACCGCCAAGGATACCGACCCGACCATGCCCCAGGTGACGAAGGTCGTGGCCAACAACATCAACATCAAGAACACCATCAACACCGAATCGACGCCCAAGGTCCTCTCCATTGCCGGCGGCGGTCTGGCGGCGGGCGGCAATCTGCTGCTGGCCTTCAACGAGACCGACGCGCAGGCCTCCGTGGAGAACGCGGACCTCAGCGTGAAGAACCTGAACGTGGTGGGCAACCTGAAGGGCACGGCCCAGAGCAGCCTGACTGCCGCGGTGGTGGGCGCCGTCGCCGCGGGCATCTCCGTGAACTATGCCGACATGCGCGCCGCCAACCGCGCCACGGTCATGGACAGCACGGTCAGGACCACCGAGGCCACGAAGATACTCACCAACGAACACGAAGAGGCCACCAGCGCCGAGGCCCACTCCGTCTCCACCGAGCTGGGCGACGTCACTGTGGGCGTGAACGCGGCTGTGGCCCGCAACAACACCAAAAACTACGCCACGCTGATCGGCGACAAGACGCTGGATCTGAACAGCCTCACCATGGACGCCAAAGGCAATTCCACCGCCAAGTCGGAACTGGAGGGCAATACCCTGTCCATCGCCAAGGTGGCGGCCAGCTTCGTGACGGCCATCAACGACGCGGACGCCCGCGTCACCGCCGTGGTGGGCAACAGCTCCAGGACCACCGACGCGGACGGCAATGAGAAGGCTACCATCGTGCCCAATGTCCTCAAGGCCAAGGAGGGCCTGACCTTCAACGCCACCCAGAACGGCGGCACCGACGTGAAGCTCACCACCGGCGGCGGCTCCCTGGTGGGCATGGCCCTGTCCATGGCGCTGGCCTATGGCCGCACCAATTCCCTGGTGGACGTGTCCATCAGCGGCGGCGGCGATTACGCCTTCGTCAAGTCGGACAACAAGGCGGGTGACGCCGTGAAGAGCAAGATCGCCAACGCGGCGGTCAGCGCCGTCACCGCCAATGCCCTCTATGGCGCGGCCTACAGCCAGGATGTCTATCGCACCGGCATCCAGCTCACCGGCGGCGACTACCACATCCGCGGCAACGTGGACGTGACCATGGACTACGGCGTCAACGGCACGGCGGATGTGCAGCCCTCCTCCTCCGGCGTGGATGTGAGCCTGGGCAGCCTGAGCGCCAACGCGGCCGTGGCCAACAACACCGCCTTCGCGGGCACCGACTTTGAGATGTCCATCGGCAAGTCCCATGTGGACGGCAATGTCAACGTCAAGACCCAGGGCCTTGCCAAGACCGACGCCAAGGTGCAGACGGCGGAGCTGACTGTCGGCGGCCTCAACTTCACCGCCAACATCGCCAAGTCCAACCTGGGCATGACCCAGGCGGCCGTGCTGCGGGCCGGCGGCGACCTGACCATCGACGGCAATGTGGATGTTCAGTCCACAGTGAAGAAGATCACCCATCAGGAAGCCGTGGCTATGAAGCGCGAGACGATCAAATCATGGCTTGTCGATGTCGATGGAGAGTATCTGGTCACCAAAAAGGGCAACACGACTGTCATGCTCAAGAAAGACTCAGACGTTGACAAGATGAGCGCGAGTGAAGTTGAGTACATGTATAAAGTGTTTGATGGCGATCCCATTGATGAGACGGGTTCCGCCACCGCCACCGCCAGCATCGGTGCGGTCGGAGGGGCCGAGGGCGTCTCATTCAACCTGGGCAGCATGGACGTCAGCAAGGCCACCGCGCGGGAGAACATGTCCAACACTGCCGCCATACTGGGCGCGGCCTCGGATGTCGAGGATACCACCATTCCCGTGGTCACCTATGAGTGGAACGAGAAGAAGAAGTGGGATTACGACTATGACGAGGTCGAGAGCGTGACCTATAAGTTTGACAAGGGCTCCTTCCGCTTTGAAACGACCGCCAACGAAGGCGACTTCGTGGCAAGGACGAGGCTCCTGGCAGAGTTGTGGCAACATACCGTCCAAGAACAGGGTGGAAAATTGTCCAATGCTAAGGCGAAACTCAGGGAGTATTTCCAGGATAACGCTTATGCCGATAAGGTCTATAAGGTAATGGAAACCTTCTGGAAAAATGTTGATAAAGGCATTAGCTGGAACTGGGTCAAGAATCCCCTGACGGGCAAGAATGAAAGATACTTCGTAAAAGGCAAATATGATTTCCCCCAGAAGGCGCTTGAAAAGGCCTTTGATAAGGCGGATGAGCTCGGGGTGTGGGATTCCTTCTCTGACAAGAGCTGGAAGGAAGACTTCAACTACCCCTGGCGTGAGATCACCTACTGGGAGCTGGAGGAGAAGACCGACTACATCCCCGGGCTGGCGCCGGTGTACGACACCGACGCGAACCACCTGAGCGTGGGCGGCGATATGAACGTCCTCTCCGGCGTGCAGAATGGCAGCAAGACCCAGTCCAACGCCAGTGCCGCGCAGTCCAAGACCGTCGGCCTGCTGACCGCAAGCAAGATGGACATCAACGCCCGGTCCACCGACAGCTTCAGCGCCATGCTGGAGGGCATGCACGCCACCGTCACCGGCAGCGCCAGCATCAAGGCCGCCAGCGATACCAACGCCGAGGCCATCGGCACCAAGGCCGGCGGCATCGCCGGATTCGACGCCGGCAAGATCGACTTGAAGTCCGGCGTGGGCCGGGGCGACGACTACCAGACTGTGAATGTGGTCATCGGCGAAGGCGCTACACTGACCGCTAAAGACATCGCGCTCACCAGCAATAATATCGGCGCGGCGAAGGCGGGCATGAAGGCTGATACCGTTCTCGCGGCGGCCGGCATCAAGTCCTCCAGTCAGCCCACCGAATCCTGGTACAGCACGGGCGTCTACATCGGCCCGAAGGCGAAGCTGACCGCCACAAATGGCAAGCTGGAGATCACCAGCGAGGATATGCCCTCGGCGGAATCCGTCGCCAACAGCAGCAGCATCGGCATCGCCATGAACTTCGATACCATGAAGGGCAAGAACAGCCTCAGGCAGACGAACCGGATCGACATCGGCAAGGACGCGGTGCTGAAGAGCAGTTCGAACCTCTCGCTGCATGCCTACCAGCACACAAACGCCCGTGCGGAGACGTCGGCCAGCGGCGGCGGTTTCCTCCAGGGCAGCACCGTCAAGGCGGAGAATACCATAGACAGGGCCGATATCATCACGATAGCGGACGGTGTAAACATCGAATCCACGGGTTCCAATGTGTTTATCATTGCGAGAGCCGGCAGAGCAGGTGCCAGTGAGAATGAGTTAAGGGATAACATCTACACCCGCGCGTACTCCGACGGTGAAGGTGGCTTTGCCGTCGCCAAGGCCCAGGCCTACGCGGATATCATCAGCAACACCAATATTCTGTTGGGCCAGGGTGTCACCACAACCGCGAAGGGGCAATTGAAGATGGATGCCGTGTTCAATCCCTATGGTGACAGGAAGAATTATGGAACCGATAAGGAGGGCGAAGAGAACTACGGCTGGGAGCCGGGTATCGAGACTATCGCCATCGCGGACAGCGCGGCATTGATAGGCGTGCCGAAGACCACCGCAAAGACCACGGTCAACGCCACAGAGTATATCGGCATCAACCGCGGCGGTGAAACGGCTACGACCCTGAAGGCCGAAAAGATCTGGATCAATGCATCGACGGATCGCACGACCCTCAAGTCACAGGCCAGATCCTTCGGCAAAGGCGCGGTGGGCGTCGCCAGCTCCACCGCCTGGATCATCGCCAACCTGAACAACATGGTCTGGATCGACAACGCAGCGCTGGAGTGCAGTCCATGGTCAAAAATCAATGTCCATGCGGACAATGGCGGAACCGGTACCAGAACGCATCTGATCGGCGATTCTTACAGCGGACTGAATGCTGTGATGGGCAAGGTCGCGCCCTCCACACTGGTTACCGGCCTTACGATCAATCAGATTCGCACCAACGATAAGGAAAAGGTCCTATGGAACGGCAGCAGTGATAAGAAAGCTGACAGATCCTGGGTCGAACAGATGGCGAATGCACTTAACGTTTCTGGTATCGTTCACGAGGCATCCAAGCCGAAAGCACAGCTTTGGGCCGATCTGATCGCCAATTACAAGCGCTGGCAGAAGAAGGTCCTGGGCATCACCATCACGCTGACCAAGGCCAACGTGACGAAGCGGTACGAGTGGATCGACACGGCCAACTGCGACTTCTGCGGCAAGGGCACGGCGGTGGATGTACAGCCCTATGACGACGACACCACCATGGAGAAGCGCTACAAGGATGCCTATGAGCGGGCCATGGCCCCCATCAATGCCATCTACGCCATGGCGTCTGGCCTGCCCCGCGACCCGAACGCGCTGATGGCGCTGCAGCTCGCCAAGGGCCTGATGCCGCTGACCTACATGAACGCCGTGGTCAAGACCCAGGCGGCCGTCATGAGGGCGCACTTCGGCGAGGAAGAGCAGGCGTCCATGAGCGACAGGTTCGTGCTGGCGGTCCGGTCGATACTAAACAAGGATGTGCGCATCGACAGTCTGAAGCTGGATGATTACCGCGTCTGGACCAACGATCGCACCTTCGACGACGTGTATCTGTTGCCCAACGCCACCCGGCTGTTCATCAACGGCGGCGTGCCGCAGTACATCGCCGAGACCCTCATGAGCGACCTGCGCGGCAATGGCGCGATGAGCGACATCGCGGCGATCACCGCGCTGACTGAGTACGCCTACGCGCACCCGACCATCCCCATCGGCTCCTCCGGTTCGCTGAATATGAGCACCGGTATGCTGACCATGCCCTCCTATGTGGATCAGGAGCTGTATCTGCGCGAGGTATCCGCGGGCTGGGTGGTCGAGCAGATTGGAAATGACTTCATTCAGATCTATGTCGCCGAGCCTTCCGCAGCCAACGAGACCGCGATCAACGGCGCGAAGCTGCCCCAGGGAATCATCCTCAATGGCATTGTACCCAACGGCGTGCTGTCCGGCTGGAATCTCTACTGGGTGGGCGATACCCCTGTGACGGTTCAGGACCCCGACCAGGCGCTGTTCTTCCTGCTGGTGGATGAGGCGACTGACGAGGTCGATGCCTTCCGCACCAGCGCGAACATGATCGCAAACAACGATATGCCCATCGACGTCTCCCTGTACCTCTTCCGCGACAGCCAGTCTGACCGGGCCGAGGTGGAGAAGTACAACCTGCTGTTCTTCGATACGCCAGAGGGCAAGGAAAGCGTGGTGAAGGTCGTTGCCGACGTGCTGGACAACCGCACGCTGGAAATGCCCAAGCCCATGCGCATCGCGCTGAGGAAGCTCACGTTCAGCGGCGCTGAACTGCCGGCGTTCAGCCTGGGTGGTAGCTACATCGTCATGCTGGACGGCACGAAGGGTACGGCAAGCCTGTTTGATGGACTCTATCAGAACACCTTCGACGGCGATGTCTTTGAATCCGATTACGTCTTGATCGATGGCATTGCCAGCGGCGACGTGAACGTCACTCTCAAGCAGAATCAGCCCGTCTGGCCCGAGTGGACCGGCGAGAATGACGCTGTGACGGTGGGCGGCGACAGCTTCATCCGTGTGGACGGCCAGTGGCGCACCGAGGCGGAAGCCCCGGTGGCCCCGGCCCCCACGCCCTATGGCGCAAAGGCTGCCTGAGATCATGAACCATTTGGGAAACAACTCAACTATACTCAAAAGGGAATCGCTTCAAAGCGGTTCCCTTTTGTACATTCTCAATCTCACCGTGGTCCAGGAACGGGCAATGGTACTCCAGTGGGTTTAGGGAGTAGACAATTGCTTCTCTCAGCTTCCCCGCCGGTTTGAATAAGTCCTGAAGCCAGGCATCATTGATGCCAGCACAGTCTCTACGCTGTAGCAATAAATAAACTGTAGACGGGATGAAAATTCCATGTTATAATATTTACTGATGTAATGTTTTGTCATTGTCAAAAGGATGTGTAACAATGTCTCCGGCAATTCATATAGAGCTTGACGCGCTGTGCCTGATACTGCTGTGCACAATCGCGCTGCAAAGCCGTCAGAGCGTCAATCAGGAGAAGGATCGCATACTGTTTCGGACGACCGCCTACGGCATCATACTGCTTCTGGCGCTGGATATCGTGTGGGTGCTGATCGAAGGGCGTGTCTTTCCCGGCGCGGTGGCGCTGAACCGCCTGGTCAACGCCCTCTACCTGGGAATCGGCGTCGTCATCGGCGGCCTGTGGTATTTATATGTGCTGCAAACGCTGGGCTACAGGGTCACACGGAAGCTTCAGACGCTGGTCATGCTGCCGGGTATCGTTTTCATGGTTCTCAACCTGATTTCCATTTGGACAGGCTGGATATTCACCGTTTCTGAGGACAACGTCTACAGTCACAGCTCCCTGTTCTGGCTCCAGACCGCCGGGGCCTATGGCATGATCGTGGTCTCCTTTTTACATATCCTCATCCAACTGGTTCGGAACGACAATCGCGTGTCCCGCAAGGACATCCATAAGCTCCTGAAGTTCTACATGATCCCCTTCATCGGCTCCATCGTCAGCCTGTTTCAGACCGGTATGCCCGGAACCTGGACCTGCGGCGCGGTCTCCATCGTGCTGATCTATCTGAGTGATCAAAACCGCGAGATACTCTCCGGTATGATCACCGCCATGGCCGCGGATTACCGGAGCATCTACTACGTCAACCTCGACAAGGACGAGTGCCTCTGCGTCAGGGGCTCCAGAGAGATGGATCACCACATGAACGAGGGCAGGAGCTTCTCCTTCCGGAAGGGCTTTGCCGAATACGCCGAGCACTGCGTCGCCGAGGGGGATAGGGAGGGCTTCCTGCAATTTACTGAGCCCGACAACATCCGCGCCGGGCTTTTGAAGGAGGCCATGATCTCCCATCGCTATCTCGCCGTGCGGGAGGACGGCAGGGAGGTCTATGAGATGCTTCGTATCGCGGGCGTCCGCACCATCGAGGAGCGTGACGACAACACCGTCCACGCCATCGGCGTCGGCTTCTCCAACGTCGACCGGGAGACCCGCGAATCCATGGAGCAGAACCGTGCCCTCGCGGAGGCCCTCTCCAAGGCCGAGGAAGCCAACGCGGCCAAGACCGCCTTCCTCAGCTCCATGAGCCACGAGATTCGCACACCCATGAACGCCATCATCGGCCTGGACAATATCGCGCTCCACGATCCGAACCTTTCTCCCCAGACGCGGAACGAGCTGGAAAAGATAGGCTCCAGCGCCCGGCACCTGCTCTCCCTCATCAACGACATACTGGATATGAGTCGCATCGAGTCCGGCCGCATGGTGTTGAAAGAGGAAGAATTCTCCTTCCTGGAGATGCTCGATCAGATCAACGTCATCATCTATGGACAATGTGAGGACAAGGGCTTGGATTTTGTCCGAAATCGGGTGGAACCGTTGGATGAATACTTCATCGGCGATGATCTGAGGCTCAGGCAGGTCATCATCAACATCCTCGGCAACGCTGTGAAATTCACCGACGCGCCGGGAACCGTCACCTTTACCGTGGAGCAGGAGGGCACCTCGGAGGACAGCGCGATGATGCGTTTCGTCATCAGGGATACCGGCATCGGCATAGACCCGGCTTTCATCCCCAGATTGTTTGATGCCTTCACGCAGGAGGATGCTACCACCACCAACCGTTACGGCGGCAGCGGCCTCGGCATGGCCATCACCAAGAACATGATCAACCTGATGGGCGGCCAAATCGAGGTTGAAAGCGAAAAGGGCCGCGGCACGACCTTCACGGTGCATATTCCGCTGCGCAAATCGGAACATGTGGAGGCAGCGCCGGAGATCGTGAATCCGGGGTTCTCTCTCGCGGGCCTGCACGTGCTGATCGCGGAGGACATAGAGCTGAACGCGGAGATCCTCACCGACCTGCTGGAAATGGAAGACATGACCATCGAATGGGCTGAGAATGGCCAGCGAGCCGTAGAGATGTTTGAAGGTGGGGGAGAGGACCACTTCTCCGCCATACTGATGGACATGCGGATGCCCGTCATGGACGGTCTGACGGCGACGCGGGAAATTCGAAAGCTGAACAGGCCCGATGCTACCGCAATTCCCATCATCGCCCTCACGGCCAACGCCTTTGAGGAGGACGTGAAGCAATGTATCCAGGCCGGCATGAACGCGCACCTGTCGAAGCCCGTGGATATAGACCAGCTCAAGGCCCTGCTGGGCAGGCTGCTTGCTGAACAGTAGCAAAATACGGACCTCAAAACGGGAGGTATCAGGTATGAAAATGCAAAGGACGGTTGTGGAATACGGCGATTTCCTATGTCGGCGCTGCTTTGACAGCCGCTATAATGTCCACCTTTCACACAGAGATGTGAAGGAGATCGAGGGAACCTGTCCCAGCTGCAAAAAGCAGGTACGCCTTGTGGTCGATTTGAAGCTGGGCGGACGGATCAAGATGCTTGGAAAATGGTGATCCGTGTTTATCATTGGAGGAGGAAGCCATGGTTGGTTCTTATAAGGTGGTCACACTCTGTGGCAGCACACGATTCAAGGACGCCTTCATCGAAGCTCAGAAGCGCCTCACCCTTGAAGGAAACATCGTCATCAGCGTGGGCCTTTTCGGCCATTCAGGGGATAACGAGGTCTGGACGGAGGGCACAAAGGCCATGCTCGACGACATGCACAAGCGAAAGATCGACATGGCCGACGAGATCTACGTCATCAACGTTGGCGGATATATCGGAGAGAGCACCCGATCCGAGATCGAATATGCCCGCGCAAACGGCAAAGCTGTAAAATATTTGGAAGTTGCGACTGCCAGCAACTGAGGAAATAAAAAAGAAAAACTCTAAAATTGCACAGAAGGATAGTGGTTGTATTGCCATTTGAAATCCTTTATGATCAATTGTGATTTGTTCCATTGACAGTTAAGACCGTTTTTTAAGATGGTTCGTTTCACCCTATAGCCTGCCAACGCTCTGACGGAAACTGATCTTATGGGTTAGGTTCCACTGTGATTATTATAAATAGACCAGAATTATACAAATGAGCCAGTTTTCTGCTAAATTTCCGCGAAGATTTAATACACATTGCCTTGTAAATGGACCAGAAACGGGCTATATTCAATACAATAGAGCGTTATTATCAGCAACAATCAACCGAAGGGATATCGGAAGAGACAATGAAACCTGACAATGCCGTGCGGCGGGAGACCGCGCGGGTGGCCGTCGGCGTATTAGGAATGGTGGCCGTGATGCTGCTGGTCTACGCCATCATCGGAAAATTCAGTGCGAAGGTGGCGCTGGGCGGGATATATACAGGGCTTTTGACGGTGCTGAACTTCTTCGTCATGGGCCTGACCGTCCAGGGTGTGACCAACCGGGCGGCGGAGAAGGAGCGCACCGAGCAGGAGCTGGCGGACCTCGCCATCGAGATGAAGAACCGCATGAAAGTCTCCTACAACCTGCGCATGATCGCCCTTTTTGTCCTGCTGGTGCTTGGCATTGCAGTGTTCAAGTTCGACCCGCTGGCCACCATACTCCCGGCAATCTTTCCAACCATCGTCATAAGGGTATTGCAGATCATGGAGGCCCGTCGGCCCTCTGTTTCAGAAGGAAGTGAGAAGCCTTGAATCTGGATGTACACGGCGCAAGAATATTGTTCCAGTTCGGCTCGGTGATGATCACTGAGACCGTGGTAAACACTTGGATCGTCATGGCGGTGATCGTCGGTCTGTGCCTGTTTTTAACCTCAGGGATGCAGGTGCACTGCCGTACCAAGCGGCAGATCATCGCGGAGTTCATCGTCAAAAAAGTGAACGCCATGGTGGGGGAGAACATGGGGGAACACTTCCTCCAGGTGGGCTATGCCCCGCTGATCGCGTCCATCATGGGCCTGTCCGCGCTGTGCAGCCTGTCCTCGATGATCGGTATGTACGCGCCCACCTCCGACCTCTCCACGCTGCTGGGCTGGTCGCTGATGGTGTTTGTGCTGATTACCTATAACAAGTTCCGAGCCGGTGGCCCACTGGGCTACATCAAGGGCTATTTCGAGCCCATCCCGGTGCTGCTGCCCTTCAACATCATCTCCGAATTCGCCACGCCGCTGTCGATGGCTTTCCGTCATTTCGGCAACATAGCTTCCGGCTCGGTCATCACCGGCCTGATCTACGCGGCCCTGGCGGCGGCATCCCACGCCCTGTTCTCCCTGTTGCCCGGCGCGCTGGGTCAGGTGATGGGCCAGATCCCGCTGTTGCAGGTCGGCATCCCGGCCATTTTCTCCATCTACTTCGACCTGTTCTCTTCCTGCTTGCAGGCATTCATCTTCTGTATGCTGACGATGATGTACATCGGCTCAGCGGCGGAGGGTTAAGCATATACCAACGGACATCATATTCTTGGGAGGAATATTGCAATGAATGAACAGCTCTGGACCAAAGCAATCGTCATGGGTTCTTCCGCCATCGGTGCCGGCCTGGCCATGATCGCCGGTATCGGTCCTGGTATCGGCGAAGGTTACGCCGTCGGCAAGGCCTGCGAGGCCATCGGCCGCCAGCCGGAGTGCAAGGGCACCGTCCAGTCCACCATGCTTCTGGGTTGCGCCGTCGCTGAGACCACCGGTATCTATGGCTTCATCGTGGCCCTGCTGCTGATGTTCGCCAATCCCTTCATCGGCAAGCTCTGATCCTATACTGAAAACGTGATTTTCAGGAGGGTGAAAAGTGAATAACGCGGTACAAGAATTTATATCGATTACGCCCTGGACGATCATCTTCCAGATCTGCAACCTGCTGATACTGGTTGCGTTGATGAAGAAGTTCCTCTTCAAACGCGTCATGGCTATTCTTGAGGCCCGCCAACAGGAGATCGATGGCATCTATGGGGATGCAGACAAGGCCAAGATCGACGCGGAGCAGATGAAGGCCGAGTACACCGAGCGCATGTCCAATGCCCGCGCCGAGGCCGACCGCTTGGTGAAGAACGCCGTGGACACCGCCAACCGTCGCGGCGAGACCATCGTGCAGGAGGCCCGGGACGAGGCTATCCACCTCAAGCAGAAGGCCGAGGCCGATATTGAGCTGGAGCGCCGCAAGGCCTATTCTGAGCTGGTTGGCGAGATCTCCGGCATGGCCGTGGATATCGCCGGCAAGATGGTCGAGCGCGAGATCAACGCCGAGGACCACCGCGAGCTGGTGGAGGAATTTATCAAAAGCGCAGGTGAGGCGTCGTGACGAGGCTGGCGAAGGAGTACGGACAGGGCCTGTACGAGCTGGCTCGGGAAGAGCGCCTGCTGGATGAGCTGCACGGGGAGCTGACCGAGATCGGGAAGCTCATCAAAGCGGAGCCGAATTTCGTTCGGCTGCTGTCCTCCCGCGCCATCGAGCGGGAAAACCGCATTAAGGTGGTGGACGACACCTTCGGGGGCCGCGCCCATCCTTATATTGTGAATTTCATGAAGCTGCTGGTGGAGAAGGAGCGCATCGACTGCCTGGCGGACTGCGTGACGTTCTTCCATCAACAGTATATGGATGACCTCGGCATCGTCGAGGCCTTCGTCACCTCCGCCGTGCCGCTGACCGAGAACGACCAGGAGGCCCTCCGGCAGAAGCTGGAGAAGATGTCGAAGCGGAAGGTCTCCCTGATCGCCTCCGTGGACCAGTCCCTCATCGGCGGCGTCCGCGTGGAGATGGAGGGCCGGCGCTATGACAACACCATTCAAAACAAGCTGGGCAGGCTCAGGCAGCAAATGACCCACAGCCTGTAGGAAAAGAGGACGAGCAGATGCAGCTGAGACCTGAAGAAATATCGAAGATCATCAAGGATCAGATCAAACACTATGACAACCGCATCGTGCAGTCGGACGTCGGCACGGTTCTTCTGGTGGGCGATGGCATTGCGCGCGTCTCCGGCCTGGAAAACTGCATGGCGAACGAGCTGGTGCGCTTTTCCACCGGCGCCTACGGCATGGCGCTGAACTTGGAGGAAAATTCCGTGGCCGTCGTGCTGCTGGGCGACGACGAGGGCATCAAGGAGGGCGACACCGTTGAGCGCACCCGCGAGGTCGTGTCCGTCCCCGTGGGCGAGGCCCTGATCGGCCGCGTCGTGGACGCCCTGGGCCAGCCCATCGACGGCAAGGGCCCCATTCTTACAAAGGAGACCCGCCAAATCGAGTCCCCGGCCCCCGGCATCATTGAGCGAAAGAGCGTCTCTGTGCCGCTGCAGACCGGCATCAAGGCCATCGACTCCATGATCCCCATCGGACGCGGCCAGCGCGAGCTCATTATCGGCGACCGCCAGACCGGCAAGACCACCATCGCCACGGATACCATCATCAACCAGAAGGGGCAGAACGTCACCTGCATTTACGTCGCCATCGGCCAGAAGCGGTCCACGGTGGCCCAGGTGGTGGATCAGCTCACCAATGCGGGCGCGATGGATTATACCATCGTCGTCTCCGCCACGGCCTCCGAGATGGCTCCTTTGCAGTATATCGCGCCCTATTCCGGCTGCGCCATGGGTGAATATTTCATGGCTCAGGGCAAGGACGTATTGATCATCTATGACGACCTGTCCAAGCACGCTGTGGCCTACCGCGCCCTGTCGCTGCTGATCCGCCGCCCGCCGGGACGTGAGGCGTATCCCGGAGACGTATTCTACCTCCACAGCCGTCTGCTGGAGCGCGCTGCCCGCGTGGCTCCCGAGTACGGCGGCGGCTCCCTGACGGCGCTGCCCATCATCGAGACCCAGGCTGGCGACGTTTCCGCCTACATTCCCACCAACGTCATCTCCATCACTGACGGCCAGATCTTCCTGGAGACCGAGCTGTTCCACGCCGGCATCATGCCTGCCGTGAACCCCGGCATCTCCGTCAGCCGCGTGGGCGGCAACGCCCAGATCAAGGCCATGAAGAAGGTCTCCGGTACGCTGAAGCTGCTGTACAGCCAGTACCGCGAGCTGCAGAGCTTCGCCCAGTTCGGCTCAGACCTGGACGCCGACACCAAGGCCCGACTGGGCCAGGGTGAGCGCATCGTGGCCGTGCTGAAGCAGAACCACAACGCCCCGGTGACGGTAGAGCATCAGGTGGCAATACTCTACGCTGTCGTCCATGATTACTTAAAGGACGTGGCCGTGGAGTTCATCCCGGACTACGAGCGCGGCCTGTATGAGCGCCTGGACGCCCAGAACGAGGCGTTGCTCAGGACCATACGCGAGACGGGCGATCTCTCAAAAGAATCCGAGGCCCAGTTGAAGGCCGCCATACAGTCCTATACGGAGGACTTTTTGAAGCTGCACGAGGAGGCGTAACGCATGGCCGGAGCATCGATGAAGGATATCAAGCTGCGGATCAGAAGCGTTGAGAGCACCATGCAGATCACCAAGGCCATGCAGCTGGTGGCTTCCTCCAAGCTGCGCGGCGCGCGCATGAGGATGGAGGCCAGCCGCCCCTACATGAAGGTGGCGCGCAGGGCCGTGTGGGACATCGCCCTGCACAACACCGGCGCGCAGAGCGACTATGTGATCCCCCGTGAAATAAAGCATCGGTGCTATATCGTCATCGCCGGCGACCGCGGTCTCGCGGGCAGCTATAATGCCAACATATTGAAGCGCATCGAGTGGGACATGAAGGACGCTCAGTGCTGCTTCATCCCCATCGGCAAAAAGGCCAAGGAATACTATACGCGGCACCAGCTCGACATGGTGGTGGACATCGAAAAGGTGGAGGGCCTGACCTTCGACACCTGCAAGGAGATCGCCGTCCACGTGATGAAGGGCTACGACGAGGGCCGATATGATGAAATCGTGCTGGCCTACACTTCCTTCGTGTCCGTGCTGACCCAAAAGACCAAGCTTAAGCCGCTGCTGCCCCTGGACACCCGGGACGCGCCCAAGGAAGAGCAGACCAACCGGGTCATGCTTTGCGAGCCCGGCGCGGACGCGCTGCTGAAGGGCTTCCTTCCCCAGTACCTGGCGGGCCTGATCTATTCCGCCGCGTGCGACGCCTTTGCCAGCGAGCAAGCCGCCCGCCGCGTCGCCATGGATTCCGCCACCAAGAACGCGGGCGAGATGATCGAGGATCTGAGCCTGCGCTATAACCGCGCCAGACAGTCCTCCATCACCCAGGAGATCACCGAGATCGTCGCCGGCGCGGAACACTGACAGCAATAGGAGAATAGACAATGGCAAAGAATATCGGCACTGTCGTACAGGTCATCGGCCCTGTGCTGGACATCCGCTTCGGCGACGGCCAGCTCCCGAACCTGCTGTCGGCAATCGAAATAGACAACAACGGCCGCAGGGTCGTGGCGGAGGTGGCCCAGCACATCGGCGACAACGTGGTGCGATGCATCGCCATGTCCTCTACCGATGGCCTGCGCCGGGGCATCGACGCGGTGGACACCGGCGCGCCGATCTCCGTGCCCGTGGGCAACGAGTGCCTGGGCCGCGTGTTCAACCTGCTGGGCGAGCCTGTGGACAATCTGCCCGCGCCTGAGGCCAAGGAGCGCTGGCCCATCCATCGCCCCGCCCCCGCCTACGACGAGCAGGAGGGCATCACGGAGATCCTGGAAACCGGCATCAAGGTGGTTGACCTCATCGCCCCCTATGCCAAGGGCGGCAAGATCGGCCTGTTTGGCGGCGCTGGCGTCGGCAAGACGGTCATCATCATGGAGCTCATCAACAACATCGCCACCCAGCACGGCGGTCTGTCCGTGTTCTGCGGCGTCGGTGAGCGTACCCGCGAGGGCAACGACCTCTATAATGAGATGAAGGAATCCGGCGTCATCAACAAGACGGCGCTGGTCTACGGCCAGATGAACGAGCCGCCGGGAGCTCGCATGCGCGTTGCACTGTCCGGCTTGACGATGGCGGAATACTTCCGCGACCGCGAGAACCAGGACGTGCTGCTGTTCATCGACAACATCTTCCGTTTCACCCAGGCCGGTTCCGAAGTTTCGGCGCTGCTGGGCCGCATGCCATCCGCCGTGGGCTACCAGCCGACGCTGGCCACGGAGATGGGCGCCCTGCAGGAGCGCATCACCTCCACCAAAAAGGGCTCCATCACCTCCGTCCAGGCGGTCTACGTGCCCGCCGACGACCTGACAGACCCCGCCCCGGCCACTACCTTCGCCCATCTGGACGCCACCACGGTGTTGAGCCGCTCCATCGCGTCTCTGGGCATCTATCCCGCCGTGGACCCGCTGGATTCCACCAGCCGCATACTGACCCCCGAGATCGTGGGCAAGGAGCACTACGAGGTCGCCCGCCAGGTGCAGAGCATCCTCCAGCGCTATAAGGAGCTCCAGGACATCATCGCCATCATGGGCATGGACGAGCTGTCCGACGACGACAAGATCATCGTTGCTCGCGCCCGCAAGGTGCAGCGCTTCCTGAGCCAGCCCTTCTCTGTGGCCGAGCAGTTCACCGGCATGGAGGGCCGCTACGTGCCCCTCAAGGAGACCATCCGCGGCTTCAAGGAGATCATCGAGGGCAAGCACGACGACCTGCCCGAGAGCGCCTTCTTGTTCGTAGGCACCATCGACGAGGCCGTCGCCAAGGCGAAAAAGGGTGAGTGATCATGGCTGTGATTCATCTGACCATCGTCACCCCGGAGAATAAATACTTTGAGGAGGACGCCCAAAAGGTCATCGTCCGCACCACGGGCGGCGATGTCTGCATCCTCCCGAACCACATCGACTATGCCGCCGCCATCGGCGACGGCGAGGCCCGGATCACCACAGCCTCCGGCGAGGTCAAAAAGGCTCGTGCCCAGGGCGGCATACTCCACGTCGCCAACAACGACGTACAGGTCATCGCCAACTATTTCGAGTGGAAAGAATAAGACAAAAAATCCCGACATCCGGCTAAACGGATGTCGGGATTTTGTTAACCATAGCCGCGAACGACAAACTTGCGTTCATAGGGGAGGGTTTCGAGCTTCTCAACCTCAATATGGTCGATGCGGAACTGTCCTTTCAATTTGGACAGCAGCTTTTGAAGCTGTATAGGGTTCCCCTGGGCCTCCATCTCCACGGTGCCGTCCGACAGGTTATCTACCCAGCCTGTGATATAGAGCTGACGGGTGAAATAGTAGGCCGTGTAACGGAAGCCCACATGCTGTACTTCGCCGTGAAATATAAAATGCAATCGTGTCATGCTTACGCCCTGGCAGGAGCAGCGCTGTTGTTGGACATCTCCTCCTCCAGCACGCGATAGGCCACCTTGCCCACCAGCGTCTTGGGGAGGTCGGCCCTGAACTCGATGTCATAGGGGAGGGCGTACTTCGCAATATGCTTGCGGCAGTAGTCCATCAGCATTTCCCGGGTGGCCTCTGAGGGCTCGTAGCCGGGCTTTAAGACGATGTACGCCTTGACCTTCTGCATCTTGTAGGGGTCCCGCACGCCGATGACGCAGCTCATGTGGACGGCCTCGTGGGCGTCCAGTATGTTCTCGATCTGGGAGGGGTAGACGTTGTAGCCGCTGGTGACGATCATCCGCTTGATGCGCTGGCGGAAGTAGATGTAGCCCTCGGAATCCATGACGCCCAGATCGCCGGTGTGAATCCAGGTCATACCGTCAGCATGGACGCGCCGGGTCTGGGCGGTCTCCTGGGGATGCTTCACGTATTCCAGCATCACTGTTGGCCCGGCCAGGCAGATTTCGCCCTCCTCGCCATAGGGCACTTCTTCCTCGCCACCTACACGGACGATCTTATAGTAGGTGTCCGGGAAGGGAATGCCGATGGAGCCCTCCTTCGCCTTGGTCAGCGGGGTCAGGCAGGAGGCGGTGACGCACTCCGTGGTGCCATAGCCCTCCCGCACCTCGATCTTCGCGCCGTGCGCCTTTAAAAAGGCGTCAAACCGCTTCTTCAATTCTATAGGCAGACTGTCGCCGCCGGAGAAAACGCCCTTGAGACAGGACAAATCGAGGTTTTCAAGATTCGGAATCCGAAGCAGCGCCTCATATAACGTCGGCACACCTGCGATAAAATTCGGCTTGTGCTTGCGGAGAAGCTCGGCGTAGGTCTGGGGCGTGAACCGAGGCACCAATATGCAGCGCCCGCCGTTGGCCAGCATGGAATGAATGCTGACACCCAGGCCGAAGCCGTGGAACATGGGCATGATGGCCAGCATCTTGTCGCCGATCTCATAGATGGGATTGGTGGCGATGATCTGCGCGGCCAGAGCGTTGAAATTCAGATTGGACAGCAGTATGCCCTTGGTGATGCCCGTCGTGCCGCCGGAATAGAGTATGACCGCCGGGTCGTTAGCCTTGCGCCTGATCCTCGGATCATCCCGGAACGCCTTGCCGTTCTCAATAAACTGCCTCCAGAGTAACACGTCGGCGTCCTTCGGCACCTTGGGGATCTTGCGGCCCGCCGTTAACTTGTAGCCTATTTTCATTATAGGATTCAGCGCGTCCGCCACGTCCGCGATGATGAGATGTTTCAGATAGGGGGTATTCTTCCGGATGTTGGCGAACTTGCCGTAGAACTGGTCCAGCGTCAGCGCCGCTACGGACTCGGAATCGTTGAGATAGAACTCGATTTCTCCTTCAGCGGACAGCGGATGGACCATGTTGGCGATGGCGCCCACCATGTTCACCGCATAGAACATCACCACGGTCTGCGGCGCGTTGGGCATGCAGATGGTCACGCGCTCCCCGGGCTGTATGCCGATCTGCCGAAGGGCCCGGGCACACTTGTGAATCCGGCTGACCAACTGGGGATACAGTATATGGCCGCCCATGAAATCACAGGCGATGACGTTGGGATACCGCTTCGCGACGCCCTCCACCATCTCCACCATGGAGCCCTGAAAGTAATCAAGGTGCATCGGCACCGAACCCATCCAATAAGCCCAGGGGGTCTTGACATTGCTCATAACATGATCTCCTAATATTCAATCGGCACATTGGCCGGCAGGTCCAGCAGCTCCGGGCACTCGATCAGCTTCTTCACCAGACGAATGGTTTGGGCGTAATAGTAGCCGTCGGCGATGCGCTCGTCCAGTGTGATGCCCACGGAGAGCATGGTGTGCATTTCAAAGGTGCCATCCTCGTGGAACACCGGCTTGCGGCCCTTCTCGCCGATGATGACGAACACCGAATTAGTGCCCCAGTTGCTCAGATGGTGATAGGCCGCGTTGAGCTTAATGGAGCCCAGATTGGTAATGAAAACCGAGGCGTAGTTGGGATCGGCCTTGATGAGGTCATAGGGCACTTTCCCATAAAAGTCCAGCCGGTGAAGCCCCCACATTACGATGCGCATCAGCCACCGGGGCAGCTTCGTGAACATGTCCATGGCCTCGGTGGAGTTGTCAAGTTTGTCCGAGCGGCACTCGTGGATTTCGTCCATGATCCGCTGGTGCAGGCTGTCGATGGTGGTGTCCTCCGGGAACTTGATGAAGGCCAACGCCTCCTTGGCGTCGTCGGCGAATTGCTTCTTCACCACAAAGGCCAGGCTTAGCTCATCCCGCTGGTAGAGCCGGCAGCCCTTGATGAAGCGATTCATGCGGGGCCGCAGTGTAACTGCCTTCACCAGCGCCGCCGCCACCGCGTGAAATATGGTGTACCGGTCCGCCTTCTCCAGTTCCGCGTTCTTCTTCTCCAGGAAGGCTTCGAGATTCGTTAAGTCGAATTCCTCCTTGATGAAGGCCTCGTTGTCCGCACGATTGGGATAGATGTACGGCATGAACCAGTGCAGCGGGTCCAGCCCCCTCACCATGGTGGCGTCAAACCGGTCCCCCCGCTGACGCTTGCCCTTCTCCGGCATGTCCAGTCCCCCTTCGATTCCACATCAATCAATAACATCTTATTCTATCATAATCATGCAAAATTATCCATCATATATACGGTTTTTCACCATAAAAATAACCTGTTCATGACACGAAATAACAATAAATTAAAGAATTGCGCTTTCTCAATGCTGTAATGATGATATTTGTGAAGATTCAATAAAAAATCCACTTGCGAAATGTACTGTTTATGGAGTATAATAGTATTATCCGGGTGACTGATCAGTGTTTAATAGAAATAAAGTTGTCAGGGCAATTCATTTTCCATTGGAAAATTATCCTGCCAATCCGAGTTTATCTATGACGTTGAACAGTTGCCCATTCGGATGAATATTGACAGGAGGCGATAGCCTTGAACAATCAGGAAAAGAAGGATCTGCGGATTTTCGCCGCTCAGATCCGCATCGCGCTGCTGGAGGAAATGAAGGCGCGCGGATTCGGCCACATCGGCGGCTCGCTGTCCATCTGCGACCTGCTGGCGGTGCTGTATGGCAAGGTCATGAAGTACG
>CACZXF010000008.1 GCA_902785105.1 uncultured Eubacteriales bacterium
GTTTGGCCTCATATCAGGTTTCTGTTCGTAGGCTCCTGGACTTTGCTACACCGCTTCCTCCCCCCTTGGCGTCGCCACCAACGGCTTGCGGTTCGCTACCCTTGGCGGTAAATACCCGCGACCGGACTCTCACCGGTTAGATGTGTGCCATGCCCGGCACACCACTGAAAAACCCCTGAAAACATTGAGTTTTCGTGGGATTTTTTTCGTTTTGCGCATTTTGGTCTGTACACTTGTGCAACGTATTTGCAACATGTCTTTTAATCCCATTGGTGACGGTTGCCAATGTGTCGTTTGACAAGACGCGCAGATAGAGTTATAATGTAATCGAATCAGTGAAACGTCGAATGACGTGTAGCTGATGGAGATATTGTGTGGCGGAATAAATGCCATCACTCCTGCGGACAGTAAACAAGGACGTGGCTGTCAATCAAGTACATGCGAATAAACGCAGGCGCAGGTCACAGCAGACAAGGTAAACTTGTCAGTAGACGTTAAAGCCGCCGATTCCATGGTTCCTTGCCGGGAAGCTGCTCAAATGTTTTGTGGCGCTCCGCGCTTCTTCTCAGGTCCCCGGTATGGAATCATTGAGAATGCGTTGTTTTTTCACCGGACCGCTCACAGTAAATGCGCTCACGGATTGACGATGAACCGTAGCCGCAATCAAAGCTCAGTTGGTTGATGATCAAATGGGCAAAAGTATGAATGAGTAGAAATTCTGAGTGCAACTTTTCATTGGCATTGCGCCCGAACCACGAGTTCTTCCAAGAGTTGTCGAGTGTCTTGATTCGATCATTAACCGCCGACTACTGCACCCATGCTTTTAATGCATCCTCATTGAATTGGAAGAAGATCTCATATAGCTCATGTCTTACTTGAGCCTGTTGCCTTGTGTCTTCTTTGCTGAAATGCTCCCGCATCACACCGATCACCTCGGTGTTCTTTTCGACATTATACCTCATATCTCCTTTTGGTTATTAAATCGTAATATTTGTAATATTTATGTAACTTGATGATTTGGCCGTGCCCATTATTGACATATATCTATACAAAAAACCCTCTGCGCTTTACAGTACAGAGGGATTTATACTAATATGACGTGTCTTTACGGCACATAGGTCCGAATGATCTCCACGACCTTGCCGCCCTCAAGGCGAATGGTGGTGTTATCCTCGAAGAAGTGCTCGTTTTCGGATTCCCGGATGGCCTTTTCAACCTCGGGGATACCCGTGACGATGACGGGATCGCGCTCAAGGCTCCAGGTATCGTTGAAGGTGACATTTTCATCGAGAGTCATCGTCACCTCGCCGTGGTCGGTGTAGGTGGGATAATCGTCGTCCAGGCGCACGCGATAGCAGTTGTCCTCCTCCATGAGAGAGAGGTCGTAGCCGCCCTCCAGGAGGCCGCCGTTGATCTCAAGCCAGCCGCCCTCGGACCTGTTCAGATCCGTGATTTCCACGGTCTTGCCGTCGATGATGATGGAATCTCCCACCTCGAGGGCGGCGATGTCCGCGATGTCATACTGGTCCATGGTGTAAATATGGACATGATCCAGCGTGCCGTCCTTCAGATCGTCGCGGTTGAAAGCTACGGAATAAGCGCCGTCGTTGAGATCGACGGTCTCGCTCATGGGCGCGACGATCCTGGGCTCGGTTTCGGCCTTTGCGCGCACGAAGGTCAGCGTGTTTTCGGGGCTTAGGCTGTTGTACCAGGTCACCATGATGGGATCGGCCTCGTCGCCGGGGACCACTTCGAAACTGCCATTGGTGTTCTCGGCGATCAGTTCGCCCTCCCCGACGTCTTCGGAATCGGTGATGGCCGCGCTGCGGAAGGTGCCGTCAGCGTAGACAAAGGCGTCCAGCACGCAGTCATAGCTGGCGTTGGCCACAAATTCAGTCGCGCCGTCGCGGCCCGGGGCGAGATATTGCACGGTAAAGCCTACGTCGCCGCGCTCGATGAACAGGCTGTCATTGCCCAGCTCCTTCTCGACCCATTCGCCGGTGATGTAGGGGGCCATGTCCTCTGCGGCGGGCGATTCCGTCAGGGAGCCGCCGGTGCACTCGACCACCTGGCCGCCCGCGACCCGCAGGTCCCAGGTAAAGGCCGCATCACAGGCGATGCCGCTGTAGTGACGGATGCTGATGGTCATCTCGCCGTCGGCCACGGGCGCGTAGCGGGCCACAAAGGCGCCGTCCTCCACCGCCGCGCTCTCCAGCTTCACCACGGAAGGGTCCTGAGACATGTCGTCCGCTACCCAGCCTGTACCGTCACCCTGCACAGGTATCCGAATGACATAGCCGCCATTCTCGATACGGTTCTCCACCACCGTCGCCGCGGCGGGCTCGGCCACAGCCAGACCCGTCAGCATCAGCGCCGCAGTCAGCAGCGCAACCAGCCATTTTTTCATGTTCCACATCCTCCTTTATATTTGCTGTTAGACGCATCATTGATGGCAATTGTTCCCTTATAGTAATTATACAGTTTTGGGCGATAAACAGGGATTTGTTGAGGAGGGGTGACTGAGAGGTCGTTCCCACGTCGCCTCGACAAACTTCAATTTATCGGGCTGTACGAATCGTTACCCTCGCGAGAGGAAGTCCTTTACCTTCTCCACGACACTCATAAGATTCGCGATATCCCGGAGAGCGTCGCCGGTTTCAAGGGAATGGTTCGCGTTTTCCGTGATATAGAGGGGCACCTGTTTTTCGATGCAGGCGGCGCTTATGGTGGGCGTATTTGCCCAGGGGTCCGCGGTGCCGTGGAAGGCGACGGCCTGCGGGACGATGTCCTCGAAGGTCTGGGGCAGCGGGGTCAGCAGCACACACCGGGACGGCGCGCCGATACTTTGAGCGAGACGGCAGGCTACGACGGTGCCGATGCTCTTGCCGGTGAACACGATGTCATCGTACTGATGCCAGTCCACAGCTTTCAGCGCTTCCCTCGCCTGCGCTTCCGCGCTGTCCAGGCAGTCCCGCAGGCCCGCTTCATTGCCCCGGAGGTTCATGGGGAAGCCGCCATAGCTGACCCGCACGACCTCGTAGCCCATCGCGGCTGCCAGCCTACCCGTGTAATACAGCAGCGGCCGGTCGCAGGTATACCCGATGCCGGGCAGCATCACCATCAGCTTCACGCCGCGCCACCTCCTTCCATGCAATCCAGCACCATTCTGATCTCCCGCCGGTAGCCCTCATCCTCATTGGGCGTTTCCAGTATGAAGGGACGCCCGGCCAGCGCGGGATGGCGTATCACCCGCTGAAGCGCTTCCCAGCCGATCCTCCCCTCGCCCAGCTTTTCGTGGCGGTCCTTGTGACTGCCGAGCTCGTTTTTGCTGTCGTTCAGATGGACAGCCTTCAGTCGGTCGAGGCCGATAACGCGGTCGAATTCGGTCAGCACGCCGTCCAGGTCGTTCGCGATGTCATAGCCTGCATCCCAGACGTGGCAGGTGTCCAGGCAGACGCCCATCAGCGCCTGATGCTCCACACGGTCGATGATCTCCCTCAGCTCCTCGAAGGTACCGCCCACCTCCGAGCCCTTGCCCGCCATGGTTTCCAGCAGCACAAGGTTTTCCATTTCCGGAAGCAAAGCGCCGTTCAGCGCCTCGGCAATCAGCTCGATGCCGCGCTTCAGGCCCTGTCCCGTGTGGGAGCCGGGGTGGAAGTTGTAGAGATTCCCGGGAAACAATGCCATGCGTCTGAGGTCCTTGGCCAGCATGTCCACGCCATTGGACCGGGTCTCCGGGGAGGCCGCGCAGAGGTTCATGGTGTAGCTGCCATGGGCCACCATCGGGCCGAAGCCCCGGTCGTGAAGCAGTGCGTTCAGCGCCGCCGCGTCCTCCGGGTCTATGTCCTTTGACTTTCCGCCTCTCGGGTTTCTGGTGAACCAGGCGAAGGTGTTTCCACCCATGTCCAGCATCGTCCGCCCCATAGCCGCGTAGCCCTTCGTCACGGAGAGATGACAGCCGATGTAGATCTGATTTGCGTTCATGCGCGTCACTGTCCTTTGTATACTGCCCATTCGCAGGCATTCAGTCATGTCGATAAACAGGGATTTGTCGAGGAGTTACCCGCTCTCCTGTAGGGGCGGCGTTGCGCCGCCCGCCCGAGAGAACGCAGCGTTTCGCAGGGGACGGGCGCCGAAACGGCGCCCCTACAGGGTTGGCTGGGTACCCCGACAATTTCCAATCTGTCGAATTGGACTGAATTACTACGCTCCTCCATTCTAATCCCTGACAGACACAAAAGTCAATGAATGCCCTGTTTCTTAAAAAATCAGGCAAATATAGGGGGAAATTTGTATCATTTTATTCCATTATGTGTTATAATGGTAATATACATATCAAGGAGGGAACGATGATGAAGAAGGTCGTTGCGGCGATGCTGGTGTTGATCGCCCTGATGGCGCTGGCCGTGCCCGCGCTGGCGGACCCGTGGATCAAATATACGACGAAATCCAGCGTCAAGGTCTATGAGGAGCCGGACACCAAATCCTCAGTGCTTCAAAAGCTCAAGGGCGGCAGCAAGCTGTTGATCGAGGAAAGCCAAGAGGACTGGTACGGCATACTGGTGGACGACGGCGACGGCCAGAGCATCGGCTGGATACAGGGAAAGTACCTGAGCGACACCATGCCCCAGAGCATGTGCAAGCATGAGTGGGGCGAGTGGACTGTGGAGCAGGAGGCTACCTGCACCAAGCCGGGCTATCGCTACCGCTACTGCGATATCTGCGGCCTCCGGGATGAAAAGGAGACCAAGAAGCTGGGCCATGAGTACGGCAAGTGGACCGTCAACCGGGAGGCCACCTGCACCAAGGCCGGCGAGCGGCAGCGGACCTGCTCCGTCTGCGGCTACGTTCAGAGCGAGACCATCGAAAAGATACCTCATGAATACGGCAAGTGGACTGTCACCGAAAAGGCCACCTGCTCCGAGACCGGCGAGCGCTATCGCAAATGCAAGGAATGCGGCTACCGCCAGACGCAGACCCTTGAAAAGACGGCACATTCCTATGGCGCGTGGACCATCCTCCGGGCCGCCACCTGCACCGAGGTGGGCCAGCGGGTCCACACCTGCCAGGTCTGCGGCACCCAGACGAAGCAGTCCATCGAAAAGCTCCCTCACGAATACCAGTGGAAGATCATTCAGCAGGCCACGGACTATTCCGCCGGCGTGCGGGCGAAGGTCTGCCGGGTCTGCGGCGCGCAGACGGCCTCCGAGACCTATGACCCCGAGGGCACGCTGCGCCGGGGCGATCGGGGCGAAGATGTGCGCGAGCTGCAAAATCTGCTGGTGGAGCAGGGCTATCTGAACGCCGGCGGCGCGGACGCCGTCTATGGCGGCGGCACGGAACGGGCCATCATCGCCTTCCAGCAGAATCAGGGCCTCTATGCCGACGGCATCGCCTGGCCCCAGACCCAGAAACGGCTGCGCCACGAGTTCGGTCCCTGGACCACCATCAAAGAGATGACCCGCACGGAGCCCGGTGAGCGCGTCCGCACCTGCCTGGACTGCGGCTTTGAGCAGCGGGAGACCCTGGAGACCGGCACCATATTCGAGCGGGGCAACCGGGGCGAGGCTATCCGCGCCATCCAGCAGAGGCTGGGCGACATGGGCTACAGCGTGGGCAGCTATGACGGCATCTATGGCCGCAAGCTGGACACCGCTTTCGCCGCCTTTGCCGCCACTCGCGGCATCACCGCCGTGGAGGGCAAGCTGCGTCCCGGCGACGTGGACGCCATTTTCAACGCTTGGCTGGAAAGCCTGCCCGCCTCCCAGTGGCGGGGACAGGGCGCGGTCAACGGGCCGGTGAACCTGGCGCTCACCGTCACCCCCACCGGCGACCCGGACGACAGCGGCGTGGTCACCTATAGCTGGAGCCTGACCAACCTGGGCAGCCAGCGCTGCCGCTTCACCGCGCTGCTGCTGTCCTTCGGCAGCCGTCCCAACTTCAAGGGGGACGACCTGGTGATGACCGTGGACGGGGCAGACCTGAAGGCCAATGTGGGCAACAGCGTGTCCGGCAGCTTCTCCGTCAACCACAACTGGGGCGAGGGCAGCCTGAACTTCGCCGCGCTGGTGGAGAACGAGAGCACCGGCGCGAAGTGGCTGAGCAACACCGTGGTGTTCCAGGGGGACGACCCCACCGCGCCGCGGACTGTGAAGCCCATGAACGCCAATGTCAATGTTCGCTCCCTGGCCGACGGCGAGTACCCCGTCGCCTTCAATCGCGGTGACCTGTTCAGCGGGGCGTCAGGCGTGTTCATGAACGCCGTACACATCTACGCCATGGACCTCTATGACGCCGATGAGATGGAAGCACTCCAGGCCGGGGATTCCATCGTGGTGGTCGGCGAGACCTTCAAGGTAAAGACCGTGACCCGCCGGGGCAACACCATAATTGTCAACGGTGGCATGGACAGATCCGACGGCAACGAATTTGCGCTCACCGATGACGGCAACGCCTACAAGGTGCGCATGTTCGACGACGCGGCCACCTATACCGAGCAAGGCGTCACGGCGCTGACCGTCGATCCCTCCGCGGTCTTTGTCGATCAGTCTGACCCCAGCCGGACGGTCAGGGCCAATTACAACCGCATCGTCGGCGCCATGCTGGCCTCCGCCAACGCCTATTTCGATCAGTACAACACCACCATCACCATCGAAAACGGCAGGGTCGTGGAGATCAACCGAATCTACATTCCATAAAACAGCGCGGGATAAGGAGAATAAACCATGTTGATCATCGGCATTTGCGGGGCCAGCGGCAGCGGCAAGTCCACCATGGCGAAGGCGCTGTGCGAACGGCTGGAAAAGCCCTGCATCTACATGAAGCAGGATTCATACTATAAGGACCACCCGGACATGACCTTCGCGGAACGGGAGCGCATCAACTACGACGAGCCGGAGGCCTTTGAACACGATGCCCTCCGGGACGATCTGAAGCGCCTGCGGGCCGGGCAGAGCATCACCGCCAAGGAATACGACTACACCCAGCACCGGCGGTGCGACCCCGGCTTCACCATCGAGCCCACGGACGTGGTCATCATCGAGGGCATCCACGTGTTCTACGACCCCGAGGTCCGGGATCTGATGGATTTCAAGATCTACATCCAGGTGGACCCGGACGTCTGCCTGCTGCGCCGCGTCAAGCGCGATATACGGGACCGCGGCAGGACTATCGAGAGCGTCTACCGGCAGTACTTGGAGACCGTCAAGCCCATGTATGAAAAGCACATACGCAATTACGTCGAACATGCCGACCTCATCGTCGCCCGCGGCGGCAAAAACGCCCGGATCGTCGATATACTGGCCCATTATATCAATTCCGGCATGATCGAGTCGCAGTAAAAAAAGGCATCGCGGGAATATCGGTTCCTGCGATGCCTTTTTGATTATTGTTATAAATCCCCGTTCATAATGCCGCTTTAGTCGCCGCAGCGTCGTCCAGCATGTGACCGGCGTGGGACAGGCTGCTTTCACTGTCCACGCCGCCACCGACGAGGCGGGAAAGCTCGCGGATTCGGCCCTCGCGGTCCAGGCGGCGGACGTGAGTCTGGGTGTGTTCGTCGTTGGAAATCTTCTCCACCATGAAGTGGGCGTCGCCCAGCGCGGCGATCTGAGGCAGGTGGGTGATGCAGAGCACCTGCCGCGCCTTGGCGATGAGGCACATCTTCTCCCCCACCACCTGGGCCATGCGGCCGGAGACACCGGTGTCGATCTCATCGAACACCATGGAATCCACGCCCTCCGCGTCCATGGAGATGACCTTCAGCGCCAGCATCACGCGGGAGATCTCGCCGCCGGAGGCGATGGCCGCCAGCGGGCGCAGGGGCTCGCCGGGGTTGGGAGAGATCATAAATTCCACCCTGTCCATGCCGGTGGCGAGGGGCTTGGGCTCCGGTTCCAGACGCACCTCGAACCGGGTCTTCGCCATACCGAGGTCCGCAAGCTGTTTACATATCTCGGCGGACAGCTTCGACGCGGACGTTTTGCGCGCCTCCGTCAGCTCGGCGCACGCCTCGCGGAGCTTCGCGTCAGCCTCCTTATACTGCTTCTTGAGGGCCGCGATGGATTCATCGCTGGATTTCAGCTCGTCGAGCCGCTGCTGGGCGGACTGGCCGAAAGCGATGACCTCTTCCAGGGAGGGACCGTACTTTCGCTCCAGTCGTCCGATCAGATCAAGCCGCGCAGAAATCTTGTCGATCAGCTCCGGGTCGAAGTCCATGTCGTCCATCAGCGCCTGCAATTCATAGCCCACGTCCTGGGCGGCATAGTAGAGCTCACGAAGACGCCCAGCCAGTGCGCCGTACTTCTCATCCAATCCGGAGATGTGATCCATGGCCTCCGCCGATTGCAACAGCGCCTCCTGGGCGCTCACGCCCCGGCCCGCACCCTGATAGACCAGGCTGTAGGCGGTCTGCACGCCGTTTCGTATCTTCTCTGCGTTTTCCAGGACAGAGAGCCGCTGGGTCAGCTTTTTCTCCTCGCCGGGCTTCAGCTTCGCGGCGGCGATCTCCTGGGCCTGGAAGGAGAGGACATCAAACAAACGCTCCTTTTCGGAAGCGTCGTTCATCAGTTTTTTAAGCTGTGTGCCGATTTTCGCGCGGGCGGCGTGAAGCTCCCCCACCTTTTGCAGCAGCTCGGCATGTGCCGCGCCGCCGAAGGCGTCCAGAAAGCCCAGATGACGGGCGGGATTCATCAGCGCCTGATGCTCGTGCTGACCATGTACGTCCATCAGCATGGCAGTGAGAGTCTTTAATACGTTCAGCGGCACGATGACCCCGGAGACGCGGCAGAGGTTCCGCCCGCCTCGGCTCAGCTCACGGCGCACGACGATCATGCCGTCCTCGGCTTCAATGCCCTGCTCACGAGCATATTCGATGGCTCTCTCATTCCCAGCAATGTCGAACAGCGCCTGAACGCTGCCCTTCTCCGCGCCTGTGCGGATGATGTCACGATCCGCACGACCGCCCAGGGCCAGGTTCACGCTGTCCACCACGATGGACTTGCCCGCGCCCGTCTCGCCGGTCAGCACGTTGAAGCCCTTTGAGAACTCGATGCGCAATTGTTCGATCAACGCGATATTTTCAATGGTCAATTCCAGAAGCATTTGTAATTATCTCCGTGAGTTGCTTTCAGCTCAGTATTCCATTTAGCGGAATTTGTTTAAACCGGACAGGAACCGTAAAGACAGGCTCCGCTTTCAAAAAGCATTTTTTACGTGAACACCGTGTAGCAGTATCAGCCGTTCACCAGATTGTTGATCCGGGCCAGTACCGTCTCCACCGCCTCGTTGGACCGGGCGATGATGAGCAGGGTGTTGTCGCCGGCGATGGTGCCGAGCACCTCGCTCCACTTCATGGAGTCGATAGCCTCGCCCGCGGCGTTGGCGCTGGCCGGCAGCGTGGTGACGATGATGAGGTTATTTACAGAATCGATATTGATGATGGACTCCGCCAGTATGCGGGCAAAGCGGTCGTTCATGCCTTTCTCGGCGCGCTCCACGGTGGCGTATTTATAGCCGCCCTTTTCAGAGAGCACCTTCAGGAGGCGCAGTTCCTTTATATCGCGGGAAACCGTGGCCTGCGTCACCCGCACGCCCCGTCTTTTCAGTTCCTCGGCCAGCTCCTCCTGGGTTTCTATATCCATGGTATCTATAATTTCCAATATGAGGTTGTGTCGCGCACTCTTCATCACGTTAAAGCCCCCCGGTATCTATATAAAAACGATCTTCGTCAATGCGTCCATTCGGACAGCTTACTTCTGAGCAGGCTAAAGTTGTTCCGCTCCTTCATGCGGACAAAACGGGCCACGCGCGGGGAACGGCATATGGTAATCTCCCGGGATTCGTTGTTCAGGGGGATGATCCGGCGGCCATCCAGCACCGCCTGAGCGCCGCCGCGGTCGTCCAGCACGCGGATGGTGATGCGATGATTGGCCGACACCACCACGGGCCGGGCGTTCAGCGTATGCGGGCAGACCGGCGTCAATACAAAGCAGTCCAGCCCCGGCAGCACGATGGGCCCTCCGGAGGAAAGGGAATAGGCGGTGGAGCCGGTGGCCGTGGCCACGATGAGCCCATCGCCGGAGATGGCGTCCACCAGCGCGCCATCGGCTTCGTATTCCAATGACAGTATACGCACGGAGGGCGTGGAGCGGGTGATGACGATGTCGTTGAGGGCGAACATCCGCATGTCGTCCTGCCCCTCAATGCCCATGATGGTGCGGCCATCAATTTCATAGTCTCGGGCGAGTGCCCGGTCGATCATGGCATCGCTGATGTCGTTGGTCTCAAGCTCCGTCAAAAAGCCGAGGCGGCCCAGATTGATGCCGAGAATTGGGATATCATAGGGAATCGCGCTGTCCAGGGCGGTCAATATCGTGCCATCGCCACCCAGAACGATCAGCAGCTCGCAGCCTTCAAAGGCGTTCACACGCAGCTCCGCGCGGTTGAGGTAGCCATATAGCCCACTGTTGACGCAGACCTGTATGCTCCGCGCCTCCAGCATTTCAATGAGTCTCAGCGCCACCGGCAGGCCGGTTTGCTTGGTCGAATTCCAGTGAATTCCAACGCAACGATCCGCCATTTGGCACATCTCTCCCTTCCCGCGGGCGCTTTTTGAGTCAAATTAACAAAGCCAAAATACAAATTTTGACTTTGTTAATATTATGCGCGAGCTTCCATTCGAGTCTATATTATTATAATATACAAAAAAAGGGCTCGCTTACAAGCCCCCTTTTGTTGATTTAAGAAATTTGTCATAAGCGGCGTCAATTGTGACATCTATCGTTTTTTCGGTCACATTTCGGGCATAATCCGCGTTTTGAGTGATGAAGAACAGAAATTCGATATTGCCCTCGGGCCCGCGAATCGGGGAAAAGTCCATGCCGGATAGCACCCAGCCGGCGGAGGGTATAAAGGCCGCGATGTCTCGAAGGACCTGCTCGTGGACCCGCCGCTCTCGGACTACTCCCCGCTCCCCAACATCGGCCTTATCCGCTTCGAACTGGGGCTTGACCAGTGCCACGAAGGCCGCATCCGGCCCCTGGAGCGTCCCGAGGGCCGCGGGCAACACTGCCTTTAAGGAGATGAAGGAGACGTCCGTCGCGCCGAAGGTGGGATGGGGATCGAAGTCCTCCGGTTGGAGAAACCGGGCGTTGGTGCGCTCCATGCAGACCACCCGCGGATCGCTGCGCAGGCGGTAGTCCAGCAGATTGTAGCCCACATCCACGGAATAAACACGGCTGGCCCCCGCCCGAAGCATCACATCAGTGAAACCTCCAGTAGACGCGCCCACATCTAGGCAGACCCGGTCCTTCAAATCAATGGGAAAGACCTCCAGCGCCTTTCGGAGCTTGTGCGCGCCCCGGCTGACGTAGGCGTCCAGCTCACCCTTCACCCGGAGAACGTCGCCCTCCTTTAAGGTTTCGCTGGCACGCAAAATCTTCCGGTCCCCCGCCATCACGCGCCCCTCCATGATGAGCGCCCTGGCCAGGGCCAGGGATTCCAGATTCATGTCCTCATAAAGTGCCTCGTCGGCGCGGCGTTTCTTCATATGATGTCACCAGTTCTTATTTTCCAAATGGATAAAAAGGAATTTGTCAAGATAACTGAGAGGTTCATCTCCCCTCCCAAACAAATCCCTCTATATCAGCCTACGGCCACCGTTTCATCGCCTCTACCCGCTCCAATATCCGACTGGATATTTGCATGGTGCTGAGGCCGCATTCCTCGAGCTGCTGGGAGGTGCGGGCGTGGCTGACAAAGCGGTCGGGCACGCCCAGGGTCAGCACGGGCTTGTCGATACCGGCACGGGACAGAGCATCCAGCACGCCCTCACCGAAGCCGCCGGCCAGCACATTTTCCTCCACGGTGACCACCAGCTTTGCCCGGGCGGCCTGGGTGGTCAGCATGGTCTCGTCCATGGGCTTGACGAAGCGGGCGTCCACCACACCGGTGCTGACGCCCTTGCCCATCAGCTCGATGGATGCCTGCATCGCAAGCTGCACCATACGGCCCACGGCGAATATCATCACGTCATTCCCGGCGCTCAACAGCTCCCACTCACCGATCTTAAAATCCCGTTGGGACTGTATACCGGGGCCCAGGTCCTCGCCGCTCTTGGGATAGCGTATGGCCATCGGGCCGTCCAGATCGGCACTAAGGTTCACCAGCTTCTTGAGGTCCCGGACGTCCCTGGGCGAGGCCACCACAAGGTTGGGGATGCTGCGCAGATAGCTCAGATCGAACACGCCCTGATGGGTCGCGCCGTCGCCGCCCACCAGCCCGGCCCGGTCCACCAGGAAGGTCACGGGCAGGCTGTTGCGGCAGACATCCATGGCGATCTGATCGTAGGCCCGCTGCAAAAACGTGGAATAGATGCCCACATAGGGCTTCATGCCCTGGGAGGCCATGCCCGCCGCCATGGTGACGGCATGCTCCTCAGCGATGCCTACGTCGAAGAAGCGGTCCGGGTGGGCCTCGCCAAAGACGTCCAGACCAGTGCCCATGGGCATGGCTGCGGTGACGGCGCAGATGCGTATGTCATTCTCCGCCAGCTCCGAAAGCTGCTTCGCGGCGATGCGGCCCATGGAAATGCCACTGTCCTCCCGGGCCTCGCCGGATTCGACGAGGAACGGGGCCACCCCGTGAAACTGATCGGGATGCGCTTCGGCAGGGCGATAGCCCCGGCCCTTCTGGGTGACAGCATGGATCAGCACCGGCTCCTGGGAATTTTTCGCCCGCTTCAGTATGCGGATCATGTGCTTCAAATCGTGGCCGTCGATGGGGCCGATGTATTCAAAGCCCAAGGCGTCGAAGAATTTGCCGTCCAAGAACAGCGATTTCAGGAAGTCGCGTATTTTCTCCAAAAACCGAAACACCGGCATACCGATGTGGGGGATCTTGCTCAGTCCCCGGCGGATGCCCCGCTTGACGCCGCGATAGGTCACACTCTGGCGAAGCCCGTTCAGATAGCCGCTCATCGCGCCGACATTGGGAGAGATGGACATGGCGTTGTCGTTCAGTATGACGATCATCCGCGTGCCCGACTGCCCCGCGTCGTTGAGGGCCTCGTAGCACATGCCGCCGGTGAGCGCGCCGTCGCCCACCAGGGCCACCACGTTGAAATCGCCGTGCATGATGTCACGGGTACGGGCCATGCCCAGGGCCGCGGAGATGGCCGTGGAGGCGTGGCCGGCGGTAAAGGCGTCATATTCACTCTCCTCCGCCTGGGGGAAGCCGCTGACGCCGCCCTGGCCCCGCAGCTTCTGGAATGCCTGATAGCGCCCGGTCAGCAGCTTGTGGGCGTAGCACTGGTGGCCCACGTCGAAAACCAGCTTGTCCGAGGGCGTGTCGAATACATAGTGCATGGCGAGGGTCAGCTCCACCATGCCCAAATTGGACGCAAGGTGTCCGCCCCGGTCCGAGACCACCTTGATGATCTCCGAGCGCAGCTCCTCCGCCAGCACCTTTAGTTCTTTTATATTAAGCTTTTTGATGTCGGACGGGTCGTTTATCTTTTCCAAATACATAGTCGTTTTATTTTTCTCTGTTCACCATGTCGTTTACAAGCCCAGCGAAGAACGCGGCCTTCTCTCCAAATATGTTGAGCGCTTCGATGGCTTCGCTATGCAGCTTCTTCACAAGTGCCCGTGTGCCTTCTATGCCGTAGGCGGACACGCAGGTCAGCTTGCCGCTCTCGGTGTCCTTGCCCAGGGTCTTCCCCATGTTCTCCTGATCGCCGGTGACGTCCAGCAGGTCGTCGGTGGCCTGGAACAGCAGGCCGAAGGCGCTGCCGTAGCGGGTCAGGGCGTCGAGGGACTTTTCATCCGCGCAGCAAAGACGCGCTGCCGCCCGCAGGGGATAGATAAACATGCAGGCGGTCTTATTCCGCTGGATGTATTCAAGGGCCCTGATGTCCTGGGACTGATTTCTTTCACAGTACAGGTCCATCACCTGCCCCGCGATCATGCCGGTGACACCCGCGCCGGTGGCGATTTCACGGATGGCCAGCAGGGCGTCCAGGGCACGCTCCGGCTTTTTGACGGCGGCGGCCAGCATGGTCTCGAAGGCGCAGTTCAGCAAGCCGTCGCCCGCAAGAATCGCCTGACCCTCACCGAAAACTACGTGATTGGTTGGACGGCCCCTGCGAAGGGTGTCGTTGTCCATGCCGGGCAGGTCGTCGTGGATCAGGGAATAGGTGTGGATCATCTCCACCGCGCAGGCGTAATCCAGTGCATATTCCACATCGCCGCCCAGCAGTTCCACCGCCGCCAGCAGCATCGAGGGCCTGAGGCGCTTGCCCCCGGCGGACAGGCTGTAGCGCATGGACTGGCTAAGCAGCCAGGGCATTTCCCCGATTGCATAGCGGCCCTTGGGAATCACAGCGGGGATCTCCACCAATCTGCGGTTGACGATCTCCGCCCATGCTTTCAAATCTCTCATTCTACGCCCTCCTTTGCCAGCTCGCGCTCGCCGTTTTCAGTCAGCACGCGGATGCGTTTATCCCCCTCGTCCAGCAGGGCGGAGAGCTCCGCCTTGAGCTTCACGGCCTTTTCATAAGTCTTAAAAGACTCCTCCAACGGCAGTTGCCCGGCTTCCAGCGCCTGCACCAGCGCCTCCAGCTCCTGCATACCGTCCTCAAAGCTGATCTTCTTTTTCATATGTTATCACCCTTTGGCTGTATGGATTTGACCTCCGCGCCTAACGTGCCGTCGGCCATGCGGATGCTGACGTGCTCCCCTATCGCGGTCTCGGCGGTGCGCTTGACGATGCCCTTTTCATTGGACAGTATGACATAGCCCCGCTCCAGCACCGCCTCCGGATTCAGCGCCCGCAGGCTGGCGGCAGCGTGGTCGAGGCGGGTCCGGGCCTTCTGCTGGGTCAGCGGCAGAGCCCTGTCCATGCGGACAGCGAGCTGTTCAAGGGCAGCCCGGCGCGGGTCGATGAGCGTCTCAACGGGCCTCTGCAAGGCTGACGCCGCGCATGCACGCTCCAATTTCAGTCGTCTCATCTTCTGCCCCGCCGTCAGCGCCTGGGCCATGCGGCCAACCACGCCGTCCAGCGACGCGCGAAGCTCCAACAGCACCGGCACGGCCAGCTCCGCCGCCGCAGAGGGCGTGGGGGCGCGCAGGTCGGCCACAAAGTCGGCGATGGTGAAGTCGATCTCGTGGCCGACACAGGAGATGACAGGGGTTTGTGAGGCGGCGATGGCACGGGCCACGGGTTCTTCATTGAAAGCCCAGAGGTCCTCCATGGAACCGCCGCCCCGGCCCACCAGCAACACGTCGCAGCCACCGAAGTGGTTTAACCGTTCGATGGCTCGGACGATCTCCCCTGCCGCCCCCGCACCCTGCACCGCGCAGGGGGCCACCACGATGCTCACATTAGGATTGCGCCGCCGGGCGATCTGTATGATGTCCCTTATGGCCGCGCCAGTCTCGGAGGTCGCCACACCGATGGTTTTCGGGAGAAAGGGGATCTCACGCTTTCGTGCGGGGTCGAACAGTCCCTCGGCCTGGAGCTTCTTCTTCAGCGCCTCGAAGCGGGCGAACAGGTCGCCCTGACCGGCTTTTCGCATGCTGTTGACGTAGACCTGATAGCTGCCGTCCCGTACGAACAGCGACGCTGAACCGCGCACGATCACCTTCATGCCGTCCTCCGGCTGGAAATCCAGGCCCATGGCGCTCTGTCGGAACATCACACACTGGACGCGGGCGTTTTCATCCTTCAATGAAAAGTAGCGGTGGCCGCTGTAGTGGTGCTTGTAGCCGGTGATCTCGCCAGTGACCTCTAAATTCCTCAGCAGAGGATCGACGGCCAGCAGGCGGCGGGCATACTCGTTCAGCTCCGAGACGGTCAGTATCGAATTATCATTCAGCATGGCGTCTTCCTCAATGATGTGTTTTTGCGGATAAACAGGGCTTTATCGGGGTGACGAACCTCTCAGTCAGCCTGCGGCTGACAGCTCCCCTTAAAAGGGGAGCTGGCGCGAAGCGCCTGAGAGGTCGTCATCTGACAAACTTCAATTTACCGCCCATCCCCAAAAATATCCACATGAAAACTGACCTTGCAAGGAGGATATCACCAGTCCTCGAAAGGCCGCATTATTTCCTATGGAATTAATTCAGGCTCCGGGCGAGGCTGCCCAGTACGCCGTTGACGAATGATCCGGCCTTATCGGTGGAATAGGTGTTGGCAAGCTCCACGGCCTCATTGACCACCACGCCCGCGGGCGTTTCGGTGTGGAGCAGCTCAAAGGTAGCCACACGGAGTATGGCCAGATCCACCCGCGTGAGCCTGTCCAGCGTCCATCCGCGCAGGAAAGGGGCTATTTTGGCATCCAGCGCCTCGGCGTTCTGCTGCACGCCCTCCGCAAGACGGTTCATGAATTCCGATTCAGCTTCGCCCGGCGCGACCTCAAGCAGCTCCAGCCGCGTTTCCTCGCCGCCGTCGCCGCCCATTTCCCATTCGTAGACCAGCTTCATCGCCTGGGCCCGCGCAGTCTTTCTATCCATCGTTCACCCAACCTCTGTATTATCGTTGTGTAACTTCTTACTGTTCTGCCATGAACACAACTATTGCGGTGGCGCACAGTTGGCACGCCGCCGCAATAGGTCAGTTCGATTCTGTCAGTCCTCATCTACGAGCACGGGGTCATCTTCCTCCGACGCGGAATAATCCAGCGTCAGCTTGATGGGGCTCGCCTCTCGGATATCATAGGCCGGCGCTTCCTCCCCAGGTTCTACAGTCGTCGGCGCTCCCTCTTCCCTGGAGTGCTCAAAGATCGTCTTGGGCTTCTCATAGTCGGGTACCGCGGGAACGGGATCGGGCGTCGGCGGGATCTCTGCGTGTCCCTTGCGGCCCTTCCTGCGTTCCCCCGGCGAGGAGGTCACGTTGTTGATGCTGATGGAGACAGTGCGCACGGCTACGCCGCAGTTCAGCTCCACGAATTTGCGGATGGCCTGCTGCATATTCATGGTAACAGTGGGCACATGGCAGCCGTTGACCAGTATGGCAATGATGTCGATGGCGATGGCATCGTCGGCGTTCTGGATGCCGATCTTCATATCGCTGATGCCGTCGATATTGATTACGGCCTGCCGCACCATCTGTTCAATGGCCGGCACGGAAATGCGCACGCGGCCCGTCTCACTTGAATCCACGGTGATGAAGCCCCGGGCGGTCTTCCTCCCCCGCTGGAAGATGAAGCACACCTGCACCACGGACAGCACCACATAGATAGCCAGTATGGCGATGCCGAGGACCATCACCTCAGTGGCCGTCAGTTTGCCGGTGAATTGATTGTAATATTTCAACACCAGGTCGGGCTTGATGATGTACAGCGTAAAGATTGCGCAGATCAGCACCGAGCACAGCCAGTGGAAAAACATCAGTATGCGTTTACCGATTGTCAGTTTCATCGCGTTCTCCTTTCCCCGGCGGCGCGGCTGACCTCTGAAAGCCGGGCGTCGGGAACGGCGGACTTATTCGAGGGCATCCGCGTCGGAAGCGTCGTCGTAATCCTCGTAATCCGAGACGTAATCTTCGATATCATCCTCCACAGGGGTGATGCGAACGGACTTGGGCGCCGGCTCGGGCTCAGGTACAGGCTGAGGCACGGGAGCAGGTTCGGGCTCAGGCTCGGGTTCGACCGCCTCGGGGATGTCATCGTCTTCCTCATCCTCAAGTTCGATCACGTCGTCGTCCTCATCCTCTTCTTCCTCTTCCTCGTCCAGCTCTTCCTCCTCGTCTTCGAGCTCCTCTTCCTCTTCTTCCTCGACTTCCTCTTCCTCGATCACGGGAGCTGCCGGGGCGGGCGCTGTGGCTTCCTCGGCCTTGGCCTCGGCGTTGCGCTCAAGCATCTTGCGGTGCTGGGCATCCAGCTCGGCGTTGGCCTTCTGCTCGCGCTCAAAGCTGATGCCGACGACATGGATATCCACCCTGCGGACCTCGAGGCCGGTCATGGTCTCTACGGCCTTCTTCACATTCTCCTGGAGGTTTTTGGCCACCTCGGGCACGGGAGAGCCATAATCCACGACGATGCTGATATCCACGGTAACCTTGTTGCCCTCTAAATCGATCCGCACGCCCTTGGTAAAGTTGCGGGTGTTTTTCCGGGAGAACATATCGGCAAAGCCGGAGGAGGGCGCGCTCATGCTGGCGACGCCATCCACTTCATTGGCCGCAAGGCCGGCGATGGTCGCAACGACTTCGGTCGCAAAGGATACGGTACCGTCCGGATTCTCGTTCAGCTTGACATCGGAAGGATAATTTTCGCTCATGTTGCAGACCTCCTTTATTGAATTGCCGGTGCCGCGGAATAGGGCCCGGCGGGGATAAGCCTTCTGCCTATCATTATAACAGAAAAACGCGCAATGCGCAAATACTTTCATTTAATTATTTGGAAGGATTTTCACATTTTCGCTGTTTTTATACTAAATTGCTTCTAAGACAGGTACAAATGCGGAGCGGATTTTTTGCCCTGGCAACGCGGAGCGGAGGGAGGCGATGCCAAAGCATCGTTGACCGGAGCAAGGTTGGAAACCCAGAGGGGGATCCAAGTCCGGCTGAAAGCCGGACCACGGACGGTCGAATCGAAGATTCGACCGCCGCGCCGTCCGCTAAGCCAGGGTGGAAAAGACGCCCGCAGATGTACATGGATTAGATGCAATTTAGTATTAGCGCGATCCATGTCTAATTAAGCGCTTCCGCTGTCAATTGATGGGAATAATCCTGACACTGCCGCCTGAGACGCCGGTCTCCCGGAGAACGAGGTCCAGTATCACGGCAGTCTCTTGCCGGGTGAGCTTCTCCCGGCGCACCAGCACGTTTACCGCGCCATCGCTGACGCTGACCAGAGCATTGTCAAAGCCACGTGCGCCGATGAGGCCCTCCAGACGACCCTCGGCGTCCTCCGCGTCGATGAGCGCCATGAGCTGACGCTGGGCCAGCGACAGGGTTTCGGCATCGGTCTTGGCATCATGGATGATGTCGTTCAGCTCCGCCCGCTGCCGCTGACGGCGCTGCTCGCGCTCTGTGCGAAAACGGGTAAGGGCGTCCAGGCGCACAGCCTCGGACTGTGCCGGCTGGGCTGTCACCGGCTGATCGCGATGAACCCAGGTCAGCGCCATCAGAGAGGCTACCAGCAGCAGCGCGACTGTGACAGCTGTCAATATTCTTCGATTCAACGCCTTCATTCCATGCCACCTCTATAGCTGTCCTGTCTGCCAATCACGCGGACCCGGCTCCCATCGATATCCAACAGCGTCCGCACAGCCGCCTGAAGCTCCAGCGCCGGGCGCACCCCCTCCAGCTCTCTGTCGACGATTACCGCGCCTATGGGCTTCCCTTCGCCATCCACGGTTATCATGACGCTGACTTGGCCCACCCCGTCGATGCGGGAAAGTATCCCTTCCAGCCGCCGCTCCAGGTCACTTTTCCCGTCGTTTGCGGGATTCGCCAGCCTACTCCCCGTCAGTGCCAGTGCCAGCAGGGCCAAAAGCACCAGCGCGGCAAACCATTCAATGCGCCTCGCGCCGCGCAGGCGTTCCAATAGCGGCCTCATGATTTCTTACCTCTTATATGTTAATTAGCAGATTGGAATTTTTCTATGTAACGGGGGAACGACCTCTCCTCAACAAATCCCTGTTTCCCTGCCCGTCACCCATTTTCTTAAAGGGTTCCAAGCGCATCCACAGCGATCCGCGCTGCGCACAGAGCCATGGAGAGGCCGCAGACCAAGCGGAGGCCGTCGGCGTAGTCGCCGAAAAGGGCATCTGTCAGGGCGACCACAAGGCTGGTAGCGAAAAGGCTCGTCAGCGCGGGGCGAAGGGCTTCGAAAAAAGACATACGTGCCTCCTTATAATCTCAACAGCACCGCGAAGCCACCCACCAACAGCGCGGTGACCACTGCCGCGCAGGCGCACAGCGCCAGGAGCAGCTCCATGATTTCCCCGAAGCGGCTCACCATTGCCACGGCGGGCACATCTCCAGCTAAGGGTTCCAGCACGGCGGCGACGAGCTTCATTGATACCATACCTGCCCCCAGCTTCAGCATAGGCTCGATGCAGATGTGCAGTATAAATACGACGCCCGTAAGACCCACCGCACGAAAGACTGCTCCCGCGCTGGCCGCCAGGGAACCGGCAGACCCCGAGATCTCGCCGCCGATCACTGGCACGAGGTTTTCGAGGGCCAGCTTTGCCGCCTGTATTGCGGCGGTATCGCGAGCCGCGCCCATCAGGCCACGAGCGGACATCAGACCGCCAAAGATGAACATTGATGCCGCCAACAACCAGTGAACTGTCCCCTTCATCAGGCCGAACAGCCGCTGCAACGGAAATCGACGGGACAGACTGCCAGCCACCGCCACAACGCCGGCGGCCATGCAAAGTCTTAAACCCACATCCCTCAGCAGCATGTTGATGAGGTCAGCGCATTCCGCCGCCAGCGGCGTCATGATGGACGCCGTGACCGACGCGCCCGTGACCGCAGCGGCGGAAACCAGTACCGGTGTCAGCGTGTCAGACGCCCGGTTTACATCCGCAAGAAAAGTCTCGGCCGTTCCGCGTGCCGCCACCGCCTGTCCGCCCAGTATTAGCGCGCAACACAGGCCGCACAACAGGCTTGCCATGTCCGTCGCCACCCTTTCCCGCCCCAGCAACTGCCGAAGCAGCACACAGAGCAAAACGGGAGGCAGTATGCCCTGAAGCAACGCGGAAAAATCGCTCTGAATCCGCCCTTTGAATCCGTCAAGCAACTGACGGAGGAGTTCTGAAGGCGTGCCTGTCTCTCCGCGGAGCAGCGTTCCCAGCGTCGCCCAGGCATCGAAGCCGGTTTCCCCGGCGTATTCCGCCAGTGCTTCAAATCCGACCTGCCGGGCAAAGACCGTCTCCCCCGCCTCTGCCAGCGCAATGCCACGCAGCAGCAACAGCATCATGGCGCAAGCTGCCCAAGCAATTCCGCCAGCCGGGAGGCCATGGGCACGCAGAGGGCCAGTATGGCGATCCGGGCGATGAGCCCGATCCTTCCCGCCAGGGCGGATTCCCCCGCGTCCCGGCAGAGCTGACTGCCAAGCTCGGCGATGATCGTGATGCCTGCCGCGCGGAGTATGGCGGTGATGGAATCGCCGTCCATATCCCGAAAGAGCCGACGCAGTCCCTCCAACTCCGGCAGCATTGCGCGAACCCTCAGCGCCAGCATCAGCAGCGCCGCCGTCCCCACGGCCAGTGAGACCACTGTCGCCAGCTCCGATCGCTGGACCCGAAGCATTGAGCAGACCAGCGCCGCGGCCACGCATAGCCCGATCCACTGAATCGCCATGAACCCGCCTCACAGCGCGAACAGGCTGCGGATGGTGTCGAAAAAACTGGAAATCATGTTCACCACCATCATCAGCACCACCACCAGCCCGGAGAGCGTCGCCAGCATGGCGATGTCGTCCCGGCCCGCCCGGCTTAAAATCTGGCCGATCACCGTCACCACTATGCCGATACCCGCAATTTTGAATACAAAATCGACGTCCATGTGTTACCTCGGTTTTTTACTTGTCAAGTGAACCTATAAATTGGAATTTAGCGGGTTGCACCCGCGGGCAATTGCTGCCGCGTTTAAGTGACCGGTCCTGGGGGACCATAGGTCCGAGCCCCCCAGGACCTATGTTGCGTTCCTAATAATATGTTAGCGGTGAGCGACGTTTTTGAGGTCAAAAAGCAAAAAGTCGGAGCCTCGAACGAGGAGGTATAAGAAACGCAACGTAGGGCTTTGGGGGCTCGGATCTATGGCCCCCAAAGACTGGGGCCTATGCGCGGCAGCTATTGCCCGTGGGAGCTCCCCCACAAATCCCTGTTTATATCACAATCAGCGCCAGCATTAGTCCTGTCAGCAGACCCAGGGACAGATATAGCCGTTCTGCTTCCCCTGCTCGCTTTTCGGCATCGGAAAGATTCTTTCCCAGCGCTTCGAGGGTGGAGGCAATGAGGATGTCCTGCTGCTCCCGTCCGCTTTCGCCGAGCTGGTTGAACAGAGTATCCAGCGCGCGTCTGTCCTCCAAGGTCAGCACATCCATCAAACCGCCCGGACGCGTCTCCCTCTCAGCAACAACGCGCCACGTTCTCCCGGCGCTGTCCCCCGGCTTCATGGCGCGGCCCAACTGCTCCAGTGCGGGACATTCCGAGGCGGTCAGGGCGATGGACACCGGCTCCAGCATTCGGATCATGTGGACGCGCAGCACGCGAACGCCCTGTATCAGCCCTGTGAGCGTCTCAACCCTGCGCCGGGCGGACATCGACAGCGCGTTACCGCACAGCCCGCAGCCCACCACCACGCAAAACGCCAGCGCCAGCCGCATGACATTCCTCCCTGATTTCTACTACATTTCCCGGCTTTTCTCCCAGCAATATGAAAACATCAAATACCTCAAGGGCATCGCGAAGGGAGCGGCGCTGTGTGAGTTGTTCAAAGGTCCCCGCGTGAGCGGAGGCGATGACGCTGACTCCGCACCGCGCGGCCTCCGCCAGCGCTGCCGCGTCCCCCTCTCCGCCGATCTCATCCGCAATGATGACTTCCGGCGCGGCGGCGCGAAGCATGTGGGCGATGGTGAGGGCTTTGGGACCGCCGTCCATGACGTCGGTAAAAGGCCCCACGTCCAGCGTGGGCACACCCTCCCGGCTGGCGGCCAGCTCGTGCCGCTCGTCCGCGATGCAGACGTTTCGCCCCACCCCGGATAGTCGCCGCGCGATTTCCCGAAGCAGCGTCGTCTTGCCAAGACCCGGTCCGGAGACGATCAGCGCAGATCGGATATCACCTGTTTCTTCTATTATATGGGGGATAATTCCGTCCGCGCATCCACGTTTCTCCCGACTGACGCGAATGCAGAATGAGCCCACCCCGGCCATGCCCCTGATTCGCTGTCCATCATAAATCAGGCGACCGCAGACACCCACGCGACAGCCGTCGGACATCGTAAAAAAGCCCTGCGAGAGCTCCTCCTCTCGGGTATAGAAGCTGTGGTCCATCAGTGAAGCAAGTATTCTTTTAAGCGTTGCCGCTTCAATCACATCATTCGACATCCAGCTCCCATTCTGTCCCCTGAACTGCACAGGACGTCCGACGCGCAACCGAACCTCATGGACTTCCTTCTCCCGTTCCGCCAACATGCGCCCCGCTTCTTCGGGCAGTAATGCCCGAAGCCTGTCCAAGGTCTCCATAGCCCCCTCGCCTCCCCTCTGGACATGCTAATATCCTATGGCGCGGAATGGAGATTCATGACACAGTCCTTTACTGAAAACAGGGATTTGTGGAGGAGTTGCCCGCTCTCCTGTAGGGGGGGCGTTGCGCCGCCCGCCCGATAGAACATGCTGTTTAACAGGGGGCGGGCGCCGAAACGGTGCCCCTACAGGGTTGGTTTGGCCTCCCAGTAAACTTCCAATTTATCTGAGATATTGAGCATTAATACGAATACTTGTTGAATAAAAAAGGCAAACCGTCAAACGCGACGATTTGCCTGTTTGTGTGTGTCAGCCTTCGAGCACAGGGAATTGTGAACCGACGATTTCCGTGATTTCCTGATAGGTCTGTACCAGCCGGTCGTGGGCCTCGTCGGACATGCCGGCGGGTCCTTTGGAGAGGTACTTTCCGGAGGGCAGTATGCGCACATCGCCCTCAGTGGGCTGCCAGCAATAGGTCGGAATATAACCCACGTTGTCGCAGGTGAAGGTGCCGTCCTGGTTTTCATTGATGGTGAAATCCACGATGACGCCGCCGTCGGTGTATTGCAGCACATGGTCGCTGAGGAAGTTGCCCAGCGAGAAGGTGATGAACACCTGACGTGTGCGGCCATTGGCGTCGGTGACGGACTGATAGCCCATGGGCTGGACGGTGTGGGAGTGGCTGCCGAGGATGATGTCGGCCCCGGCGGCGGCCAGTTTCTTTGCGTACTTCGTCTGGTTGTCGTCCGGCTCCCGCACATACTCCTTGCCCCAGTGGGGGAAGGCGATGACCACCTCGGCCCCGGCGTCCCTGAGCCGCTGGATGTCGCCCTCGATGTCGGATTTGTACAGATAGGGCACGCCGTATTCCACCGCGTCCGCGTCGGAGACCTTCTCCTGGGTGTTGGTGGTGTGGGTGTAGGCCACGAACCCGATGCGGATGCCGTTGACCTCGTAGATCACCGGGGTCTTGCGCTCCTCGGGGGAGAGGTAAGCGCCCACATAGTTGAACCCGTACTGCTTGACCCAGTTTACGGTGTTCTTCACGCCGTTGAACCAGCGGTCCAGCATGTGATTGTTGGCCAGGGTGAGGAAATCCACGCCGCTGTCCTTCAATGCCTCCAGGATGGTCTCCGGGCAGTTGAACAGAGGATATCCGGAATACTTCTTGTCGTCGTACTGGCCGACAGTACCCTCCATGTTGGCCATGGTATAATCTGCGTTTTTCAGCATGTCGGCTATGTAGTCAAATTCCGGGTGGAAGTCGTAGCCCGTGGCCTTGTAGGCGTCGAGCTGGCTCTGGCAGACCATCACGTCGCCGATCACCCGCATGTGCGCCGAACGCAGCCCGCCGGGGCGAGGCGTGGGGATCGCGGTGACCGTTGGCATCGGATCGTTGGCGGAGAGCGTTACGGCAGAAGTACCGCCCTCGCTGTCCCTGGGATCGTCCAGATTCACGCCGCCGCCCGAGCTGCTCGCCGCCGACGCGGTCTCCACGGTGTTGTCCGCGCTGACCGCCTGAACGGGGACGTCCTTGGAAGGATGGGGCATCAGTATCAGCACCACCGCCACGATCAGTACCAGCGCGATGCCGCCCAGTATGGCAAAGCTGCGGATGTTTTGCATGCGCCGCTGCTGCTGGAGCGCTTCATATTGCTGACGGGTCATGGGTCGGCGGGGCTGGCCGGTGCCATTTACAGGACGCGGAGCGTTGCCGTTGGCGTGTCTCGTCGCGGGTCGCCGGACCGGCGCGGTTCCCTGAGAATTTGCGGGTCTGCGGACGGGTGCGGGGCGTTGTCCGTTCGCCGACCTTTGAGCGCTGGCGGGGCGTGCCGTCCCTGCGGGCCTCTGCGTCCCGGCTGGGCGGGCTGTTCCCGCGGGCTTCCGTGCGCCGGTGGGACGGGCCGCGCCTGCGGGCCGCTGTGCGCCTCCTGTGCCTGCGGGCCTCTGGGCACTTGTTCTGCGGGGTGGGTTGGGGGGCTGCTGCATGGAAGGTTCCTCCGAATCTGACGTATCAGCGTATTTTTGTAACTATACAGTCCGCCCCGATAAATTGGAATTTGTCGAGGAGTCAAACCAACCTTGTAGGGGCGCCGTTTCGGCGCCCGCCCCCAACGAAACGCATCGTCCTACCCGGCGGGCGGCGCAACGCCGCCCCTACAGGAGCATGACTGAATAGTTACGTATTTTTTATTATTCCCCGGTTTCCTCCTCGAAGCTGTCGGGCTCCTCCTCGTTGATGGGGGCGGTGGCTTCGATATCGGGGCTCTTGGGCGGCGTCACAGGCGCGGCGGCGTCGAAGGGACGACCGCAGACGACGCAGAAGCGGTCGTTCGCGCCCTTCTGCGCGCCGCAGTCCGGGCAGTATTCCCTGTCGGCGGGGCTGTCGGCGTCAAGCTGCGGTGGATCCTCGGGCATACGCTTGCCGCAGGCGGAGCAGAAGCGGGCATCTCTGGGCATCACTGCGCCGCAGGACAGGCAGCGGCGCACGTCCCGAATGGCGTCGCGCTGGGCGGTCAGTTCCTCGATGCGGGCACGGGTGCGCTGTATGCGCTCGGAGAGCTGTTCGGCCTGCTCCGGGTCGCCTTCGCCCATGCGGATGGCGTAGCATATCTTTCCCAGCTCGGTATAGAGCTGTTCCAAAGCGTTTTTCTGTATGCGCAGGTCGCTGGCGATGCGGGTGACCTCCACGCTGTCCTTGGTCTTTTCAGTCACAGACTTGGCGACATTCGAAAAGCGCTTGCTCAAATCGTTGAAAAACTCCATTTACAAACCTCCCAAAGCCTGGTCGGGTTGACGCATAAAATTCCTATATAACATAATACCCCTAAACAACGGATAAATCAAGGGCAAAAACAGGAAAAATGCGAAAGGCAAAGGTTTAATTGTTTTTCAGGAAGAGATTATTCTTCCTTCTCATATTAAACAGGGATTTGTTGAGGAGGGGTGACTGAGAGACCGTTCCCCCGTCGCCTCGACAAACTTCAATTTGCCATAAAGAAAAGCCCGTCTCCGCACTCAAATTTCATGTCATAATTTCCACATTATTTATTGACAAATTTGAATAATAATGCTATACTTATTCACGGTCAATGAACGCTGAGTGCCGTGGGACGTGCCGCGGGCGACAGTGTGATTTTATTGAAGGAGGAAAACCCGCAATGCTTGATCCGACCATCTACAAAGATTGGCAAATCGCGGAGGACGCTGAGAAAAGGCTGCCCCCCGTGGACTATTTCCGTGAGAAGCTGGGCCTGCTGCCCGAGGAGATCATCCCCTACGGCAAGACCCCGAAGCTTGACTTCATCAAGATCATGAATCGCCTGAAGGACAAGCCCGACGGCAAGTTCATCGAGGTCACCGCCATCACCCCCACCCCCCTGGGCGAGGGCAAGTCCACCGTCTCCCTGGGCCTGATCGAGGGCCTGGCGAAGATCGGCAAGAACGTCGGCGGCGCGCTGCGCCAGCCCTCCGGCGGCCCCACCATGAACGTCAAGGGCACGGCGGCCGGCGGCGGCAACGCTCTGCTGATGCCGATGACCGAGTTCTCCCTGGGCCTGACCGGCGATATCAACGATATCATGAACGCGCACAACCTGGCCATGGTGGCGCTGAACGCCCGCATGCAGCACGAGCGCAACTATACCGACGAGGAAATGGCGAAGCACAACATGGGCCGCCGCCTCGACATCGACCCCAAGCGCATCGAGATGGGCTGGGTTCTGGACTTCTGCGCCCAGGGCCTGCGCAACATCATCATGGGCATCGGCGGCAACAAGGACGGCTATCTGATGGAGAGCAAGTTCGGCATCGCCGTCGGTTCCGAGCTGATGGCCATCTTGGCGGTCGCCCGTGACCTGAAGGATCTGCGCGAGCGCATCGGCAAGATCGTTGTGGCCTACAGCCGCAGCGGCGAGCCTGTGACCTGCGAGGATCTGGAGGTTGCCGGCGCGATGACCGCGTGGATGCGCAACACCATCAATCCCACCATGTGCTACACCGTCGAGCATCAGCCCGTGCTGATCCACGCCGGCCCCTTCGCGAACATCGCCATCGGCCAGAGCTCCGTCATCGCCGACCGTCTGGCCCTCAAGCTGTTTGACTACCACGTCACCGAGTCCGGCTTCGCCGCGGACATCGGCTTCGAGAAGTTCTGGAACGTCAAGACCCGCCTGTCCGGCTTGACCCCGAACGTCTCCGTCATCGTCGCCACCATCCGCGCTCTGAAGATGCACGGCGGCGGACCCAAGGTCTCCCCCGGCCGTCCCCTGCCCGTGGAGTACACCCAGGAGAACTTGGAGTTGGTGGAGAAGGGCTGCGAGAACCTGTTCCATCATGTGAACACCGTGCTCAAGTCCGGCATCGTGCCCGTGGTCTGCATCAACCAGTTCTACACCGATACGGACAACGAGATCAACCTGGTCAAGAAGCTCTGCGCCGAGCGCGGTGTGCGCTGCGCCCAGTCCAACCACTGGCGCTATGGCGGCGAGGGTGCCGTCGAGCTGGCCAAGGCCGTCGTGGACGCCTGCGAGCAGAAGCCCGAGATCAAGTTCCTCTACAGCCTCGATATGCCGCTGCGGCAGCGCGTCGAGCTGATCGCCAAGGAAGTCTACGGCGCGGACGGCGTCGATTGGGCGCCTCTGGCCATCGAAAAGGCGAAGCGCTTCGAGAGCGATCCCAAGTATGCCGACTACTGCACCATGATGGTCAAGACCCATCTGTCCCTGTCCCACGACCCGACCCTGAAGGGCGTGCCGAAGGGCTGGCGTCTGCCCATCCGCGACATCCTGGAGTACGGCGGAGCGAAGTTCCTTTGCCCCATGGCCGGCACCATCTCCATGATGCCCGGCACCGCTTCCGACCCGGCCTATCGCCGCGTGGATGTGGACACCGAGACCGGCAAGGTCAGCGGCCTGTTCTAATTGACCAATATGATATAATATATGGGTGACAGCAATGTCACCCATATTTCAGATAAAGGAGAAAACAACATGGCAGTTGATTTCACTCAGAATTCTTGTCGTGAATTTGTCGAGGTGCTGGCCTCCAACGCCCCCGTTCCGGGCGGCGGCGGCGCGGCGGCGCTGGTGGGCGCCATCGGCACGGCGCTGGGCAACATGGTGGGCTCCCTCACCGTGGGCAAGAAAAAGTATGCCGCCGTGGAGGCGGAGATCATCGCTTTGAAGGCGAAGTGCGACGATTTGCAGAAGCAGCTCCTGGATCAGGTGCCCGCCGACGCGGAGGGCTTCGAGCCGCTGGCGAAGGCCTACGGCATCCCCAAGGACGACCCGAACCGCGACAAGGTGCTGGAGGAGGCCACCATCGTGGCCTGCAAGGTGCCCATGAGGATCATGGAACTGTGCTGCGAGAGCATCGAGGCCATCTCTGTGTTCGCCGCGAAGGGCTCCCGGCTGGCGGTGAGCGACGCGGGCTGCGGCGCGGTGTGCTGCAAGGCGGCGCTCCAGAGCGCGTCCCTGAACGTGTTCATCAACACCAAGTCCCTCAAGAACCGCGACCTGGCCGAGGAGCTGAATGCCAAGGCCAACGGCATGCTGGACAAGTACTGCGCCATGGCGGACGAAATCTTCGCTGAGGTGCAGAAGAATTTCTTTTGATAAAATAGAAGCGGATTCCCTCGTCCTGACAAAAAGACTCGTAGGGGCGCCGTTTCGGCGCCCGCCCTGCTGTGATGCGATTCGAACTGCCCGGCGGGCGGCGAAACGCCGCCCCTACAATGACGAAGGAAATTGAATCTGGATTTGGAGGACTTTAGATTATGGCTAAGCTGTTATTAGGTAAAGAAGTCACCGCCGCGCTGAACGCGAAATTGCAGGCGCGGGTGGCGGCGTTGAAGGAAAAGGGCATCACCCCGAAGCTGGGCATCGTGCGCTGCGGCGAGAACCCCTCGGACCTTTCCTATGAGAAGGGCGCGACCAACCGGGCGGAGCTGATCGGCGTGGAGGTCGAGAAGTTCGTGCTGCCCGAGGATGTGACCAAGGAAGCGCTGATCGAGCAGATCAAGAAGATCAACGCCGACGATTCCATCCACGGCGTGCTGATGTTCCGTCCCCTGCCCAAGCATCTGAAGGCGGATCAGGACGAGATCTGCAACACCCTCGATCCCGCCAAGGATGTGGACTGCATGACCGACCTTTCCAACGCGGGCGTGTTTGAGGGCCGCAAGGACCTGGGCTTCCCGCCCTGCACCCCCCAGGCCTGCATGGAGATACTGGACTACTACGGCATCGACTGCAAGGGCAAGAAGGCCACCGTCATCGGCCGCTCCCTGGTCGTCGGCAAGCCCGCGGCCATGATGCTGATGGGCAAGAACGCCACCGTCACCGTGTGCCATACCCGCACCGTGGATGTGCCCTCCGTGGCCCGCGAGGCGGACATACTGGTGTCCTCCGCAGGCGTGCTGAAGAGCCTGACCAAGGACTACGTGCGCCCCGGCCAGATCGTCATCGACGTCTCCATCAACTGGGACCCCGAGAAGATCAACTCCAAGGGCGGCAAAGGCGCCATCGCCGGCGACGCGGTCTTTGAGGAGGTCGAACCCATCGTCGAGGCCATCACCCCCGTGCCGGGCGGCGTCGGCAGCGTCACTACCAGCGTGTTGATCGGGCATGTGGTGGAGGCCGCGGAGAGGAAAGCATAAGTCTGTTCGAATCCACCTCATCCGCCCCTCACAGGGCACCTACCACGGGCCTACCGGCCCCATCTCGCTGAAAACAGTCCACTGGACTGTTTTCCGGGCGCTCGATGCCCCTCAAGGGGAAGTCGGGGCTGGGTTATCCGGTTACCAAAAGCCTTCCCCTTGAGGGGAAGGTGGCGCGAAGCGCCGGATGAGGTGGACTCTCGCTGACCTTACAAATATCAATTCATGGCCGCCCGTCGTATAAAGGCGGGCGGCTTTACCATGGAGCCGGGTGTGTCCCGGAAGGGAGTGTATGGATATGGATCGTATTCGCAAGGCGGATACAGGCGTTGTATTGCGGGCGGTGATGTGCGCGTTTTCCCTGGCCTTCCTGATCGGGGCCATCCTCGCGCCGGACCTGCCGGAGATGATTCCGGGCTTCATCCGCATCTGTCTCAAGCCCGCGCAGCTCACCAAGGACTACTTCAAGCCGGAGCTGGGCAGCATTTCCGGTTCGCTGCTGAACTACTTTCTGCTCAGCGCCATCTGCTGCGCGCTGATGTTCCTGCCGGGGGCGAAGATCACCGGCGGCACGGTGCTGGCCTACTTTCTGACCATCGGGTTCGCCTCCTACGGCATGAACCCGCTGAACATCCTCCCGCTGATGCTGGGCGTGGTGGTGTATTCCCTCATCAAGAAGCAGCCCTTCGGGAAGAACCTGAACTTCTTCATGTTCTCCACGGCCATCGCGCCGCTGATCACCCATGTGCTGTTCTACTATCCGGTGGTGGGCGAGGAACCGCACCTGACGCTGATGGGCGTGGTGCTGGCGCTGATCGTCGGCGTGGTGTTCGGCTGTGCCATGCCTGCGCTGTGCGCCCATTCCCCGGGGTTCCACAAGGGGTATGACCTGTACAACGCCGGTCCCGCCGCGGGCTTCCTGTGCTTCTTCCTGTTTGCGGTGCTGCACAAGGTGGCGGGCGTGGACGCCCCGCCCATCGGCGCGGACCTGGGCGACGGCAACGCGCTGTTCGTCAACGCCTTCTGCATCATCACCTTCGGCCTGTGCGTGGTGTTCGGCTTCATGCTGGGCGGCATGAAGGACTACGGCAAGCTGTTCCTGGATTCCGGTTATAAGAGCGACTTCACCGCGAAGTACTCCACCGGGGCCAACGTCATGAACCTGGGCATCTACGGCCTGTTCATCGTGCTGTATTACAACCTCATCGGCGCGAAGTTCACTGGGCCCACCATGGGCGCGATCTTCTGCATGGTCTGCTGCTGCTGCAACGGCGCGACGCCCTGGAACGTTTTCCCCATCATGATCGGCTATGTCATCATGGGCCTGCTGAATAAGGTGGGTATCACCGCCTTCGCGGTCAACGCCCAGGCCATCATCGTGGGCCTGTGCTTCGCCAGCGGCCTCGCGCCCATCTCCGGCGAATATGGCATACTGGCGGGCATCGTGGGCGGCATGCTGCATTACTGTCTCGTCACCTCCGTCCCCGCCATCCACGGCGGCTTCAACCTTTACAACGGCGGCTTCACCGCGGGCATCGTCTGCTTCCTGTATGTGCCGATTTTGGAGCACTACTTCAAGTCGAAGAAGCAGCGGAGGGGAGAAGCTTAGTTGAGAATGGAAAATGGATAATGGAAAATGTAGAATGCCTTTGCTTGCGGCCTACCTTCCATTATCCATTCTCCATTTTCCAATGATAATTATAGCCGGTTAAGTCTTTTGCAATTATTGATTTTGACGCTTCATTGTGATAATATATAATGTGAAGATTTGCGGTTTTCCGGAATCGCGGACAAAGGCGCTTGATCGCGCCGCACAACCTTTCAGAGAAGAGGGAAAGCATGTTTAAGATTGTCAAGAAGCAGCCCCTGAATCCCACCGTCACGAAGATGGTGATCGAGGCGCCGCTGGTGGCCCGCAAGGCGAAGGCCGGCCAGTTCATCATCCTGCGCGCCAGCGAGGACGGCGAGCGCATCCCGCTGACCATCGCGGGCTACGACCGCGAGGCCGGCACCGTGGACATCATCTTCCAGATCGTCGGCGGCACTACCATGGAGCTGAACGCGCTGAACGAGGGCGACTTCCTGCCCGATTTCGTTGGCCCGCTGGGCCGTCCCTCCGAGGTCGAGGGCTTCAAGAAGGTGGCCGTGGTTGGCGGCGGCGTGGGCTGCGCCATCGCGCTGCCCGTGGCCCAGGCGCTCCACGCCAACGGCTGCGAGGTCCATTCCGTGGTGGGCTTCCGCTGCAAGGACCTGGTCATCCTCGAGGACGAGTTCAACGCCTGCTCCGCCAAGGTCTGCATGATGACCGACGACGGCACCTACGGCACCAAGGGCCTGGTCACCAACGCGCTGGATGAGCTCATCAAGGCGGGCAACGAGTATGACGAAGTCATCGCCATCGGCCCGGTCATCATGATGAAGTTCGTCTGCCAGCTCACCAAGAAGTACAACATCAAGACCGTCATCTCCATGAACCCCATCATGATCGACGGCACGGGCATGTGCGGCGGCTGTCGTCTGACCGTGGGCGGCGAGACGAAGTTTGCCTGCGTGGACGGCCCCGACTTCGACGGCCATCTGGTGGACTTCGACGAGGCCATGAAGCGCGGCGCGATGTACCGCGATTTCGAGCAGCACAAGCGCGATGAGTTCTGCAATCTGCTGAACAAGGAGGCTTAATATCATGGCTGAGAAGAATATGAGTTTGAAAAAGTGCCCCATGCCCTCTCTGGACCCCAACTATCGCAACAAGGTCTTTGAGGAGGTCGCCACCGGCTATACCTATGACATGGCCATCGAGGAGGCCCGCCGCTGCCTGCATTGCAAGAACAAGCCCTGCGTCAGCAAGTGCCCCGTGCAGATCGACATTCCCGAGTTCATCGCCAAGCTGGCCAATGAGGACATCGAGGGCGCGTTCGAGGTCATCAACCGCTCCTCTTCCTTGCCCGCCGTGTGCGGCCGCGTGTGTCCCCAGGAGACCCAGTGCGAATCCAAGTGCGTCCGCGGCATCAAGGGTGAGCCCGTGGGCATCGGCCGCCTGGAGCGGTTCGTCGCCGACTGGCACCGTGAGCATGCCACCGAAAAGCCCACCGCCCCCGCCTCCAACGGCCACAAGGTCGCCATCATCGGCGCCGGCCCCGCCGGTCTGACCTGCGCGGGCGATCTGGCGCGCATGGGCTACAAGGTCACCGTGTATGAGGCGCTGCATGTCGCCGGCGGTGTGCTTTCCTACGGCATCCCGGAGTTCCGTCTGCCGAAGGCCATCGTCAACAAGGAGGTTGGCAACCTGAAGGCCATGGGCGTGGACATCGAGACCGACATGGTCATCGGCAAGGTGCTGACCATCGACGAGCTGTTTGAGATGGGCAACGAGGCCGTGTTCATCGGCTCCGGCGCGGGCCTGCCCCGGTTCATGGGCATCCCCGGTGAGTCCCTCAAGGGCGTCTATTCCGCCAACGAGTTCCTGACCCGCATCAATCTGATGAAGGCCTACCGCGACGGCAGCAAGACCCCCATCCGCCACGGCAAGAAGGTCGCGGTCGTCGGCGGCGGCAACGTCGCCATGGACGCCGCCCGCTGCGCCAAGCGCCTGGGCGCGGATGAGGTGTACATCGTCTATCGCCGCTCCATGAACGAGCTGCCCGCCCGTGCCGAGGAAGTCGAGCACGCCCAGGAGGAGGGCATCATCTTCAAGACCCTCACCAACCCGGTGGAGGTGCTGGCCTTCAACAATCCCGACGATCCCCGCGATCCCCGCAATGGCGAGGTCTGCGGCATGAAGTGCGTGGAGATGGAGCTGGGCGAGCCCGACGCCTCCGGACGCCGCCGCCCCATCGTCAAGGAGGGCAGCGAGTTCGTGCTGGACATCGACACCATGATCATGGCCATCGGCACCTCCCCCAACCCGCTGATCCGCTCCACCACCCCCGGCCTCGAGGCCAACAAGCATGGCTGCATCGTCACCCAGGGTGAGGACGGCCTGACCAGCCGCGAGGGCGTCTACGCCGGCGGCGACGCCGTTACCGGCGCGGCCACCGTCATTCTCGCCATGGGCGCGGGCAAAAACGCTGCCGCCGCCATCGACGAGTATATCAAGTCCAAGTGATCCACACTCTATGAAAAAGCTGCCGCACTTCAAATATGAGTGCGGCAGCTTTTTCATCTGTGGCAAACCAGACAAATTGGGATTTGTCAGTGAGACGGGGGTTCACCTCATCCGCCCCTTCGGGGCACCTTCCCCTCAAGGGGAAGGCTTTTGGGGCCGCCGTTCCCAGCTCCTGCCTTCCCCTTGAGGGGAAGGTGCCCGTGAGGGCGGATGAGGTGGCCTCGAACAAACATCCCGACAAATCCCTGTCTATCAGCATTACAAAACAAGCATCATTTCAGAATATAGCTTTTCAATTCTTCTACTGTGTCAAAGGCTCGAGGCAGCTCCAGCCCTTCCAGCTCCTCGCAGCGGCGGTAGCCCCAGCTCACCCAGGCACCGTCGATGGCGGCATTTTGGGCGGTGAGGATATCCGCGTCGCCATCGCCCACATAGAGGGTGCGCTCCGGCTGCGCATCAAGCTCTGCCATGATTCGCATTGCGCCGTCGGGGGCGGGCTTTTTGGGGATGTCGGGCTGCTCACCCAGACCCAGGTCGATCAGGCCATCGAAGTGGTCTTTCAAGAGAAGCTGGGTGGCGGCGTCCACCTTGTTTGAATTGACGGCGACTTTGATGCCCTTCATTCTCAGTTCCTTGAGCAGCTCCGGGATGCCGGGATAGGGCTTTGTTTTGTCGTTGACATGTTCTAAATAGATCACCTTGAAGCGGGCCAGCACTTGATCGGATACATCATCCCCCGCGCTCTTCGGCAGCGCCTGGCGGATCAGCCGCGCCACGCCATTGCCGATGAAGCGGCGCACATCCTCCCGGCTCCGCTCCGGATAACCGGCTTCCTTTAATGCCGCATTGCAGGCGTCTGCAAGGTCGTCCAAAGTATTTAACAGCGTCCCATCCAAGTCAAATATGATCAAATCGTATTTCATGCGTAGATTCCCTTCTTTATTGCCATATCACTGATAAATATCTTAACAGGTGCCAATGAATATCCCGCCCTATTCAGGTTATGATTATGTTATATCAATGACATTGTAACACCCGGATTGAAAAAAAGGCGAATATGTGATATGATATATAGTGTCAAAATGTAATAATTGACGCTGAATCAGCGTATGCAATGCTGATGGGGAGAATAAGACATGGCGGCATATTCGGACTTTGCGGCACTCTACGACCTGTTGATGGACGACGTGGACTATGACGGCTGGGCGGATTATTACCTGCGGCTGCTGGAACGCGCGGGTGTAAAGCCCACGCGGCTGTGCGACTGCGCCTGCGGGACCGGGGCGATGTCCGTGCGGTTTGCGGAAAGGGGCATACAGGTCATCGGCTCGGATATTTCCGGGGAGATGCTGGAAAAGGCTCAGGAAAGAGCCCGGCAGGCCGGGGTCCGGGTGATGTTTGTCGAGCAGGACATGTGCGCGCTGACCCTCCCCCGCCCCGTGGACGCGGTGGTCTGCGCCTGCGACGGGGTAAACTATCTGCTGGACGATGAACGTCTGAACGCCTTCTTTGCCCATGCCTTCAAGGCGATTCGGCCCGGCGGGGCGCTGGCCTTTGACATATCATCGGCCTACAAGCTGAAAAACGTGCTGGGCAACGGCTTCTTTGGAGAGGAACGGGACGAGGTCGCTTACCTCTGGTCGAATCAATACGATGAAACCTCTGATACTGTGACCATGGATTTGACCTTCTTTGCACGTCAAAAGGGTGATCTATATCGAAGGTTCAATGAAATCCATGTTCAGAAGGCCCACGACGCGGGGCATATCGCGTCACTGCTGGAGCAAAACGGCTTTATCAACATCGGCATTTTCGGGGACAAAACCTTTGAAGCTCCGAAGGCCGATGAGCAGCGCGTCCACTTTCTGGCGACGCGACAATAATGATATTAAGGAGAATAAAAAATGGATCTGAGAACCACGGACGGCATACTGCATATATCGCTGATGGGCGGTCAGGCCCGCGCCATACTGATTGAATCGACGCAGATGGTGCAGGAAGCGAAGCGCATCCATGGCTTATCGAAAATCGCCACGGCGGCGCTGGGGCGGACGCTGACGGCGACGGCCATGATGGGCTCGATGCTTAAAGGAAAAGACGAGAGCATCACCGCCTCCATCAAGGGCGGCGGACCCATCGGCGTGGTGCTGGCGGTGAGCAATGAAAAGAGCGAGGTCAAAGGGTATGTTGGCAATCCCGACATCGACCTGCCCCGCACTGGCAAAAAGCTGCCCGTGGGTGCGGCGGTGGGCAAGGACGGACGGCTGACCGTTATCAAGGACATGCACCTGAAAGAGCCCTACGTGGGCCAGGTGAATTTGGTATCCGGCGAGATTGCCGAGGACTTCGCCATGTACTTTACGGCCTCGGAGCAGACGCCTTCACTGGTGTCGCTGGGTGTGCTGGTGTCTGACGAGAAGGTGGAGTCCGCCGGCGGGCTGATCGTTCAGGTGATGCCGGGGGCCAGCGAAGCCGCCATCGCCTCCATCGAGGCCAGTGCGGGCATGTTCATGGACATTTCGGGCACAATGAAGGAATACCATCTTGATGGCGCGGTGCAGCAGCTTCTGATGCACCTGGAGCCGGAGGTCCTGGAGCGTCGGGACACCCGCTATGCCTGCGATTGCAGTCGGGCCCGGGTGGAGCGGGCATTGATCACACTGGGAAGGGACGAGCTGACGGACATGATCGACCAGCAGCACGGTGCCCAGGTGGACTGCCATTTCTGCAACAAGCGCTATGAATTCAGCGAGGAAGAGCTTCGGGCCCTGCTTGCGGCGGCGACCCAAAGGGAGGATGAATGAGCAAAATTCCAAAGGTGGTTCCCTTTACGCGCTCGGCGGCGTACCTGCATCATCGGGCGATGATGAACCGCCGGGACAATCATCATGTGGACGCGCTGGAGCTGATGCGCCGCGCTGTGGAGGCCCAGCCGGACAACAGCGAATACCGGCTCGATCTGGCGGAGCTGTACTGCGAGATGGGGCTGCACCAACAGTCCTCCCGGCTGCTGCTGGACATGCTGTCGGAAAACGACGCGCCCAGCGAGTGCTTTTACGGACTGGCGCTGAACCAGCTCGGCATGAACGACATCGATGGGGCGCGGCAGTCGCTCAACATCTATCGCAATCAGGACCCTGAGGGACCTCACTTCGAGGACGTCAGCCGACTGGCGGAGGAACTGGATTACTATTCCGTCGCCAATCGTCCCGCCAGCCGCCGCCTCAATCGGGCGCTGTGCGTGGCGAACCGGGCCTGCGATGCCATGCGTGCGGGAGACATTCCCAAGGCGGAGCGGCTGTTTGAAAAGACCCTCAAAATGTCCAGCGAGCAGTATGAAATGCGGGCGCTTTATGCGCTGACGCTGGTGATGAACGACAAGCGGGATGAGGCGTTAAAGGAGGCCAAACGCGCCTCCAACGGCTATCCGCCCTCCTGCCGGGCGCTGTGCGTTGCGGCGCAGGTGTATCACCTGCTGGGCGACGACGGGGAAGCGGTTAAACTGCTGGACGCTGCGGCGGGCGAATATCCCGCCGGGCAGGAGCTTCGACTGCTGCTGTACTCCGCCGGGGAAATCGGCCTGCACGAGCGCGCCGCCGAATACGCGCGGCTGGCCCTGCAGGAGACGCCCTACGACCGGGAGCTGCTCCACAATCGTGCCGTGGGGCTGGCGAAGTCCGGTTCCATTGATGAGGCGGCCCGCTGCTGGGAGCGCATCCTGCGGCTGGACCCGGAGGACAGCGTGGCCCAGTATCACAGTCAAGCGGCAGAAGCGGGCGAATTAAACCCGGAGGATCTGGATTACGCCTACGAGGTGCCCCGGGAGGAATACAACCGGCGGATGCTCGACTTGTCCAGCGCCCTCTCCGAGGGGTATGAGACGGTGTGTCAACGCTGGCACGACGAGGCGAATTTCCGCCGCCTGGTGCGCTGGGCGGCGACGACGGACGACACGCGGCTTGGGCGTCTCTCCATGACGGTGCTGTCCACCGTGGAGGAGGACGACGCCAAGAGCGTCCTGCGAGAGCTGATGTTCGCCCCGGAGGTGTCCAAGGATTTGAAGCTCCATGCCGCCGTGCTGCTGAGGCTGCAAAACCGCTCGCTGTCCGAGATACTGCCCAAGCCCATGGACGCCATGGGAGAAGCGCTGGTGGACTCGGAGGAGCTGCTGAGCAAAATGCCGGTGGGCGACCGGCAACTGGTACGATATGCCGACGAGGTATTGGAGCGGGAGTACGGCATCAGCGCCCGCCCGGTGCTGGCGCTGATGTGGCAGAGTTACCGGCAGCTTCGGGGCACGAAGGGTGACCCCCTGAAGCGCGTGGACGCGGCGGCGGCGGCGCTGGCCTGTGGCTATCTGATGGCCGCGGGGCAGAAACCCGACCTCGGAAAACTGGCGAAGCTCTTCGGCTGTCCAACGCGGCAGCTCGTATTCTACGCCACCCGGCTGGCGGACCGGCTGGATCGAACGGACAAAGGATGAATACCGATGAAATTTACGATTTTGACGCGAAGTTCTACGACTACGTGCGGGTGCAGATGGCCATGCAGCCGGCGCTGAAAGAGGACGAGATCGAGGAGAAATACAATCAGATGATGAAGAGCTGGTTGAACGCTCCGGCCCAGTGGCTGGACGGCGTGAAGCCGGTGGACTACTTCAAGCGCTACAGCGAGCCGAAGGACCTCGTCAAGCTGCTGAACGAATACATGCAGCGGGACATTGGCCTGCCGGAGCCGCTGTACACGCGGATCGTCGAGGTCGGCGAGCCCTGCGCGGCTCAGCTTACGCGCATCGCCGGGGACATCGACAAACCGGAGAAGCTCCGGGCCACGGCTATCGCGCTGCTGAGGGACATGGGTTCCCGTCAGCCCATGGAGCTGTTCATCGACATGGTCTGTGAGTGCAGGGAGATGAACGAGCTGTGTGAACTGGCCTGTGACAGTCTCCGTGAGATGGACGCCGACCTGTCCGACCGGCTGCTCCAGCGCTACGAGAGTGCTGCGCCCTACGCAAGGACCATGATTCTGGACATCGTGGCCCACGGTCCCGGCCGGGCGAAAGCCTACGACCTGCTGGTGGAGGGACTGCGAAGGGATACCGAGCAACGGGGCCTCTACGCGGGACTGCTGGCGGAGGTGGGCAATGAAGCCGCCATCGAGCCGCTGCGGGAGGCCGAGAAGCTGACGGATCTCAACTATCTCGATTACCTTGAAATACGCAGTGCCATCGAAATGCTGGGCGGCGAACCGGGCGAGCCCAGGGAATTTAACGGCGATCCCACCTATGAAGCCATGCGGAACCTTTGATACACGACAGGAAATGCGACCGATTCATCAGGGAGTGAGAGTTTGATGTATTGTTCACATTGCGGGAAGAAAGTACTGGATACGATGCGGTTTTGTCCCTTCTGCGGCACGAAGATCATTTTGCCCGAACAGGATGAGGATGTTTCCTCCCCCGCCCCTCAGAAAAAGGCGGAGAAACCGGTCGAGGAGGAGCGCTTTACCTTTGACATGACCCAGGAAGAGACCGGCGTCGATGCATCGAGCCATGAGGATGCGCCCGCGGCAAAGGCTGAACCTGAGCCTGTTGTATTGGAGAAGAAGGAAGAACCTCTGAAGAAGGTCAATAGTGTCAGGGAAACTCCTCCCGCCGGTGACAGCTTCAAGGCAAGCGTTGGCTTTGATGAAGAGGATGACTACGATAGCTTCGAGCGCTCCCGTCAGAAGCAGGAGGCACTATATCGCAGCTACAGGAACAGCGATGATGAGGATGACGAGGATGACGACGACGAGGATGACTATGAGGATGGTTTCTTCGCGCGCCACTGGAAGGGGCTGTTGGTATTCCTGCTGCTGATCGCGCTGGTGGGCGGCGGCGTCTTCTTCGCCATGACGGACCAGGGGCAGACGATGATCGCGAAGTTCAACTATCCCCTGCCCTTCATCAAGGCCGAAACCTACGGCCGGCTGGGCTATGCGGCCTATCAGGACCAGAGCTACGAGGATGCCGGTGCTTACTACGAGCGGGCTCTCAGCCGCGAACCGGACAGCTTCAACTATGCCCAGTCCGCCGCGATGGCCTATATCGCCGCCAAGGACACCAATAAGGCCGCCGATATGCTGAAAAGGTGTATTGAACTGGAGCCGAAGAACGTCGATCTCTATCTCCATCTGTTGTCCCTCTATCCCGATGCCTCGACCCGACCCGCGGAGGTTGTCGGGCTGATTGAAAGAGGCTACGCGGAGACCGGCGATGTCCGGCTGATGCCGAGCTGAACAGGATATGAGTGAACCACAATTTGTACTCGCGCCGATGGACGGCATGACCCGGGCGTCCTTTCGGCGCGTCTGCTTTGATTACGGCGCGGACGGGGCCACCACGGAGATGATCCAGTCACTGGCGCTGGGCCGTGCGAAGCGCAAGCTCAGCCCCACCTTCGCGGAGACGATGGCCCGCCTGCCGGGAGAGGGCAATCTGGCAGCCCAGCTCATCGGCAGCGTGCCCGCGATGATGGGCGCGTCGGCCCGGAAGCTCACCGATTTAGGAAGGTTCAACGCCATCGACATCAACATGGGCTGTCCCGCCCGGACGGTGGTGGGCAGCGGCAACGGCTCCGCGCTGCTTAAAAACCCGACTCTCGCCATGGAGGTCATGCGGGCCGTCCGGGAAAGCACGGACCTGCCCGTGCGGCTCAAGCTGCGGCTGGGCTGGGACGGGGAGCACATCACCGCCCCGGAGTTGGTCGCATATGCGGAGGCGCTGGGGTTTGAGAGCATCACCCTCCACGGGCGCACGCGAATGCAGATGTATTCGGGCAAGGTGGACCTCCCGGCCATGCGCGCCATCATTGGCAGCGTCAGTATTCCGGTGTTCGCCAACGGGGCCGTTACCTGCGCCAGGGACGCGCTGAGCTTTCTGGAGGCCACCGGCGCGGCGGGCGTGTCCATCGGTCGCGCGGCGCTAAAGCAACCCTGGATATTCGAGGACATTCGCCGCCTACGGGCAGGCCTGCCGCTTCGGGAACACAATGCCGGTGAGCGCGTTCAGGTGCTGATCCGGCTGGCGACGCTGGCCTGCGGATTGCGGCCCGAAGCGGTTGCCATCAGCGAAATGCGCAAGTTCTCAGGATGGCTGCTGGCGGGGCTCACCAATGCCCCTGAGCTTCTGACATTGCTCAACAGTATCACTACGCTGGACGCCTACCGCGAAGCGCTTGAACGTTATCTAAATAAGCTGGCCCAGACTGGCGACATCCATATTCACCCGGAAAAGGACCCCTCATCCAGCCTCGACACAGTGGATTACAGGCGCAGATAAGCTCTATGACCGCCGCACAAGCGACGGCCTTCTGTTTCCATTAGAAATAGATTGTTTTCCCGAGAGGCATGTGCTATAATGACCGTAAGGAGTGTAATAAATGAAAAAAGCGATGTGCCTTATTCTGACTGTGCTTTTATTATGCACTGGACTTTCGACGATGGCTGAAGAACAAAGCAAAAATATGGGCGAAATGAAGATGACCCTCATCAATGCCCTGCCAGAGCAGGGATGGCAGAAAAGCGCCGTGTTCCCGGACCGCAAGGGCTGCACGGATGACACGCTGGCGATGAACAGCAGGGTGAGCTATCAGGGCTTTCACGGACAGGGGAATCTGTATCTTGAAATCTCTGAGGCGGTCGAGAGCTTTGTGCTGTATGTCAACAATACAAAGATCGACACCTCGGAGGTGACCGGCGGTGTCTGGTCGCTGGACATCCCGGAGGCGGCGGTGGACGGCGTGAACACGGTACAGGTCTCGAATATACTGCCGCTGGGACTAAAGGAGGCCGTAAAGGTCTATATCCCCTACCCTTTGGTGCTGGAAGGCGACGGGCTGGAGGGTATACATCCCGAAGCGCTGCGGCTGGTGGAGGACATCATACAGACCGACATCGAACACGGCTTCACCAGCGCCCAGCTTGCCATCGTGAAGAACGGTCGGCTGGTCTATGAAAACGCCTGGGGACGGGTCAACAGCTACAATCCCGACGGGACACCCAACACGGAAAGCCCGTTAGTGACCACGGAAACGCTCTACGACCTGGCGAGCGTGACCAAGATGTTTTCGGTCAACTATGCTGTGCAGAAGCTGGTGATGGACGGGGCGCTGGATCTCAATACCCCAATCGTAGAGATCCTGGGTGATGCCTTCACGGAGGATACGCTGGACATCACCTATGTCGGCGTCGAGGATGTCCCCGATCACGAGACCCAGGTGGCCTGGAAGAGGACACTGACGTCTCGGGACCTTCTGAGGCATCAGGGCGGCTTCCCCATCGGTCCTCATTACGACAACCCGGATTACGACATGGCAACGGATGCCCAGGGGCTGCCGGGCTGCAATCTCTGCTATGCCAACAACCGGGCGGATACGCTGAAGGCCATCTTTAAGACGCCGCTGCTCTACGCGCCGGGTTCCCGGACGGTCTATTCCGATGTCGATTACATGCTGCTCTGCTTCGTCGTGGAGCAGGTCACCGGCCAGCGGCTGGACGATTACATGCGGGAGACCTTCTACGCGCCTCTGGGGCTTCATCACATCACCTATCTGCCGCTGGAAAACGGCTTTGCCCCGGAGGACTGCGCGGCCACGGAGCTGAACGGCAATACACGGGACGGCAATGTGTACTTCGAGGGCATCCGCACCGAGACCCTCCAGGGGCAGGTCCACGACGAGCGGGCGGCCATCTGCATGGAGGGCGTGTCCGGCCACGCGGGACTGTTCGCCAATGCCAGGGACTTGGCGAAGCTGGCAAGCGTGATGCTCACCGGCGGCTATGGGGAGCATCGCTTCTTCTCCCGGAATGTCATGGACCTGTTCACCGCGCCCAAGGCCGCCTATTTCGGCCAGTGGGGGCTGGGCTGGTGGCGTCAGGGCGACGACCAGCGTTCCTGGTACTACGGCGGCGAGGCCGCGCCTTCCACCGTCGGCCATCAGGGCTGGACCGGTACGCTGGCGATGATCGATCCTTCCCGAAACCTTGTGATCGTCTATCTGACCAACAAGATCAACAGCCCCGTCCTCAGTCCGGACAATCTGAATAAGTTCCACGGGAGCTGTTATACCGCGTCGTCGCTGGGCTTCGTACCCCAGCTCCTGTCCATCGGCATGGATGATGACGGCGATATCTCCGGTCAGCTTCTCGACCTTTTGGCCGACATGGCCGCCGAGAGCATGAAGCTGATTCCGGAGAACGCGGACCAGGATGAACCCCACGTGAAAAACAGTCAGAGTAAAATCGACGTCTTGCGCACATGGGCCAGAGGCGATGAAGCATATCTCGCCTTCGCAGACAAACTCGATGCAATGTTGCCATGATATGATATATTTTTGCAACTATTCAGTCGACCCCTGTAAATTGGGATTTGTCGGGGAGTCAAACCAACCTTGTAGGGGCGCCGTTTCGGCGCCCGCCCCCAACGAAACGCATCGTCCTACCCGGCGGGCGGCGCAACGCCGCCCCTGTTTAACGACAGGACTAAATAATTACATATAATTTTTATAGGAGGCGAAATCATGAGCGGTGAACTGACAAGGCGCAATTTTCTGAAGACCGCGGCGGTCGGCGCGGCGGGGGTGGCGGCGGCGGGAATCCTTGGCGGCTCGCCCTTCTCGGCCAGGGCTGAGGAGGCGGAGGCCAAGGCATTTGAGGGCAAGAAGAAGTTCGCTGGCATCGGCAGCGTGCGGATGGTGGCGGAGGATGTGGCCTATCTGGGCGTCAGCGACCGGCGGATACAACTCTTTGAGAACGTGTATCCCATCCCCCGGGGTGTGGCGTACAATTCTTATCTGCTGCTGGACGAGAAGACCGCGCTGGTGGACACGGTGGACCGGTCCGTCACAGGCCAATTCTTCGAGAACCTGGTGGCCGCGCTGGACGACAGGCCGCTGGACTACCTCATCGTGAACCACATGGAACCGGACCACAGCTCCGCCATCTCAGAGGTGCTGGTACGCTATCCCGACGTGAAGGTGGTCTGTACCGCGGCGGCGGCGGTGATACTGAACCAGTTCTTCGCCTGCGATATCTCTGACCGCGCGATACTCGTCGGCGAGGGCGATACGCTCTCCACCGGCAAACACACGCTGACCTTCGTCATGGCGCCCATGGTCCACTGGCCGGAGGTCATGATGACCTACGACGACGTCCACGGCATACTCTTCTCCGCCGACGCCTTCGGCAGCTTCGGCGCGCTGAACGGCAACCTGTTCGCGGACGAGGTGGACTTTGAGAAGGACTGGCTGCCCGACGCCCGGCGATATTACTGTAACATCGTCGGCAAGTACGGCGATCAGGTACAGGCTGTGCTGGCGAAGGCAGGGACGGTGGACATCCGGATGCTCTGTCCCACCCACGGCCCGGTGTGGCGTGAGAATCTGGGCTGGATCATCGAGAAGTATAGCCTCTGGAGCAGCTATACCCCGGAGGAGCCGGCCGTGATGGTGGTCTATGGCTCCATCTACGGTGGCACGGAGAGCGCCGCCAACGCGCTGGCCGCGAAGATTTCCCACGCGGGCGTTGTCAACGTGGCGGTGTACGACGTCTCCAAGACCCATGTCAGTGAGCTCATCGGCGAGGCCTTCCGTTGCAGCCACATCGTGCTGGCCTCCATCACCTACAACATGGGGATATTCACGCCGATGAAGAACTTCCTGCTGGACCTTGAAGCCCATAACCTGCAAAACCGCGCCTTCGCGCTGGTGGAAAACGGCTCCTGGTCTCCCGCGGCTGGCGGACTGATGAAGGAGATCATCGACCGGTTGAAGGGGGCGAGCTATGTGGGCGACCTGGTGACCATACTCTCTTCCCCCGATGCCAAAGACGCTGCCGCGCTGGACGCGCTGGGGGAGGCTGTGGCCAACTCCGTGCTCTACGGCGAAGCCGAAGCCACTCCCGCTGAAGAAGCTGCCCCCGCCCGCTGGGTCTGCAAGATCTGCGGCTATGTCTACGAGGGCGATACCGTCCCCGAGGACTATAAATGCCCCCTCTGCGGCGCAGGCGCGGATATGTTTGAGAAGGAGGAGTGATCGAAGTAGTTCAGACTTAACGATCAATTGGGATTTGTTGGGACGTTTGTTTAAGGCCACCTCAACAAATTCCAATTTGTCAGAAGAATAATATAGTTACATTTTATCTTCACATTTCCGAGTATGACGACAATAGTATCAGGAGGAAAACAATATGTTTGTTTTGAGTATAATCATGGGTATCTTAATGATCATCGGCGGCTTTTCCTGCATGTTTACGCCTCTGGCGACATTTTTACAGACCGGTATATACATTGGCGTGATGATGTTTGTCTACGGCGTAATAGGAATTGCTCGCGGCATCAGACGGGAAGCCCAGACGCTGGAGGTCGTCTTCGCGGTGCTTGCGCTGATCGTGGGTCTGATCTCCATCTTCCGTCCGGGCAGCACGCTGATATTTGACGGCATAATCCTCAATCTGATCGCAGTCTGGTATGTGGCCCAGGGCATCAGCTCCATCGTATTGGCATTTCAGACCAGAGAACAGTTCAGCGGGTGGGTTTTGATACTGATTACGGGCATACTGAGCCTGGTACTGGGTATTTATTCCTTTGCCCACCCGATGGTGACCGCCCTTACCGCAGGCATACTGATCGGCATGTACTTCGTTGAAACCGGCATCAATATGATCGCTTTGGCAGTGGCCGCAAATTCCATCCAATCGTATCGACGCTAATCCAGATTTTTATACCCGTTCGCGTGGAAGCTCCACCCGTGAACGGGTTTTATTTTTATTTAATATACTTTCCATGCAGTCCGGCGCAAAATCTGATATAATGCTATAGGTATGGTTTATTAACAGGAGTTACGTTGACTTTAGTATGCTAAAGTACTAAAATATCGTATCATCAAGCATGGAGGTCTGCTATGACCATGAATCCTTTGGGCTATCCGCTGAAGCGCGAGGAGCGCGTGCTGTTTGGGCTTCGGGCGTTGTATCAGCGGCACGGCTACCGGCAATACAAGATGGGCAAGTTTGAGGAATACGACCTCTATGCCCGGAACAAAGATTTTCTGGTGTCCGACGGCATCATCACCTTTACGGACACGGACGGGCGGCTGATGGCCTTAAAGCCGGACGTGACGCTCTCCATCATCAAAAATACGAAGGATGTGGAAGATCAGGTTCAGAAGGTCTGCTATTCCGAAAACGTCTACCGCATTTCCGGCTCCACCCGTCAGTTCAAGGAGCTGATGCAGACGGGGCTGGAGTGCATCGGCGATGTGGATCTATACAGCCTCTGCGAGGTCATCGCGCTGGCGGCGGAGAGCCTGGATCTGATCGACGCGGACAACGTGCTGGAGCTGTCCCACATGGGCGTGGTGTCCGCGCTGGTCAATACGCTGGATCTTGACCCGGACGAGCGCGCGGCGGCGCTTCAGTGCATCGGCGAGAAGAACATCGACGGGCTGAAGAAGCTGTGCCCCGGAAAGGACGTCGCGGGGGTGGAGAAACTGATCTCCGCTCATGGCGCGCCGAAAGCGGTCATTGAGGCATTGAGGCCCTTCTGCGGCCAGGGGCTGGCGAAGGCGGCGCTGGACGAGCTGGAGACGGTGACCCGGCTGCTGAACCGGCACAATGTGCAGTTGGACTTCTCCATCGTCAACGATATGAACTATTACAACGGCATCGTGTTTCAGGGCTACATCCACGGAATTCCCACAGGCGTGCTGTCTGGCGGGCAGTATGACCGGCTGATGCAGCGGATGGGCCGGGAATCCCGGGCCGTGGGCTTCGCCATCTACATGGACCTGCTGGAACGGCTGGATAAGGAGTCGCGGCCCTATGATGTGGACGTGCTGCTGCTCTACGACGCCTCGGCGGACGTGGCGGCGCTTTCGCAGGCGGTTGAAGTGCTGACCAAAGACGGAAGCACCGTTACCGCTCAAAGGGCCATTCCCGACAAGCTGAAATACAGGAAGCTCGTGAAATTTGAAGGAGGGAAGATCATTGATTAACGTGGCGCTGCCCAAGGGGCGGCTGGGCGAGAAGGTCTATGCCATGTTCGCCGCCGCGGGCTATGAATGTCCCTCCATACTGGAAAACAATCGAAAGCTGATCTTTGAAAACGAGGCAGCGGGGGTGCGCTACTTCTGGGTAAAGCCCTCGGACGTGGCGATCTACGTCGAGCGCGGCGCGGCGGACATCGGCGTGGCGGGCAAGGACATATTGCTGGAATACCGGCCTGACGTCTATGAATTGTTGGATCTGAACCTCGGCAGGTGCCGCATGGCCGTGGCCGCGAAGAAGGACTTCCGGGACGACACAGAAAAGACGCTGCGCGTCGCCACAAAGTTCACCCGCATCGCCCGTGAATACTACGCGGGGCTGGGGCGGGACATCGACATCATCCATCTGAACGGCTCCATCGAAATCGCGCCCATCCTGGGCCTGTCGGATGTCATCGTGGACATCGTGGAGACGGGCAAGACGTTACTGGAAAACAACCTTGAGCCGGTGGAGACCATCGTGCCCATTTCGGCGCGGCTCATCGCCAACAAAGCCAGCTTCAAATTCAACGCTTCTACCATAGAGGCCATCGCGGAAGGGCTGAAAGGACAGATCAAGTATGATTAGGATCATGAAATACGGCGAGGTCGCCAACGAGGATATTTTCGCCCGTGTAGTGCCGGAGGTGGACGTTCAGAAGATCGTTTCGGACATCATCGCGGACGTTCGCGCCCGGGGTGACGTCGCTCTAAAGGAATACTGCGCGAAATTCGACGGAGTGAAGCTGGACAATCTGGAGGTCTCCGCCGACGAGCTGGAGGAGGCCCTCTGGCAGGTGGAGCCGGAGTTTATCGAGGTGCTTGAAACCGCCGCAGCGAACATCCGTCAGTTCCACGAAAAGCAGGTGCGCAACAGCTTCATCATCACCGAGCGCGAGGGCGTGGTGATGGGCCAGAAGGTGACGCCGCTGGATCGGGTGGGCCTGTACGTCCCCGGTGGCACGGCGGCTTATCCGTCCACGGTGCTGATGGATGCCATCCCCGCGAAGATCGCTGGGTGTAAGGAGATCGTCATCACCACCCCGCCGGGGAAGGATGGTAAGATCAATCCCGCCATACTGGCCGCCGCCAAGGTGGCCGGGGTGAACCGCGTATTCAAGATGGGCGGCGCCCAAGCTGTGGCGGCGCTGGCCTATGGCACAAAGACCATCCCCTGCGTGGACAAGATCGTCGGCCCCGGCAATGCCTTTGTGGCCGAGGCGAAGAAGCAGGTGTTCGGGCGGGTCGCCATCGACATGATCGCGGGGCCCAGTGAAATCCTCGTGGTGGCCGACGGGAACAGCAATCCCCGCCACGTCGCCGCCGACCTGCTGAGCCAGGCCGAGCACGACAAGCTGGCCTCTGCCGTGCTGGTTACGGATTCCATGGCACTGGCCGAGGCCGTCCGGGATGAGATCGAGCGGCAGGTGCGGCTGCTGCCCAGGGTGGAGATCGCCTCGGCGTCCATCGACAAGAACGGCAAGATCATCGTCGCGGATACTTTGGATAAGGCCATCGACATCGCCAACGCCCTGGCCCCGGAGCACCTCGAATTGTGCGTTGACAATCCCTTCGACTATCTGGACAAGGTACGCCACGCCGGCTCCATCTTCATGGGCCGAAGCTGCCCCGAGGCACTGGGCGACTATCTGGCAGGTCCCAACCACACCCTGCCCACCGGCGGCACCGCCCGGTTCTACAGCCCGCTGTCCGTGGACGATTTCGTCAAGAAGTCCCAGTACACCTACTTCACTCGGGATGCCCTCGCCGCCGTCAAGGACAAGGTGGCCATGTTCGCGGAGAAGGAAGGGCTTTCGGGACACGCGCGGAGCGTGCTGACGCGGTTCGAATAAATGCGACGGGAGTGTTTGCCATGAGCCGGTATCTCATCGATCAATACCAGTCCCTTGAGGTCTACGTCCCCGGCGAGCAGCCGCGGGACATGCAATATGTAAAGCTGAACACCAATGAAAGCCCCTATCCTCCCTCCCCCGCCGTGATCGACGCGGTGACAAAAGAAGCAGGACGCTTACAGCTCTATTCCGACCCCACTTTGATGGAGCTTCGGGAGGCCATCGCGGGCCTGTACGGCGTGAAGCGGGAAAACGTCTACGCCTCCAACGGCTCCGACGACATACTGAACTTCGCCTTCATGGCCTTCGCGGGCAAGGGCGGCAGGGCATATTTCCCGGACATCAGCTACGGTTTTTACAAGGTGTTCGGCGACCTGCATGGTGTGAATTATACCACCATCCCGCTGGAGGAAGATTTCTCTATCGACCCCGAAAAGTATCATAATCTCGACGGGCTGGTGGTCATCGCCAACCCCAACGCGCCCACGGGCGTGGCGCTTTCGGTGGAAGAGATCGAGGGGATCGTGAAGTCCAATCCGAACAATGTCGTTTTAATTGACGAAGCCTATGTGGACTTCGGCGGGGAATCCTGCGTGGGACTGACAACGAAATATGATAACCTGCTGGTGTGCCAGACCTTCTCCAAGTCCCGCAGCATGGCCGGCGCTCGGCTGGGCTTCGCCATCGCCGACGCGGGGCTCATCGGCGATCTGGACAGGATTCGCAATACCACCAACCCCTACAACGTCAACCGCATGACGCTGTCGGCGGGTGTGGCGGCCATCCAAGACAACGATTATTACATGGACAACTGCCGCAAAATCGAGGCCACCCGTGCCGAGACCGTGCGCCGCCTGGAGGGGCTGGGCTTCACCGTCATACCGTCCAAGGCCAACTTCATTTTTGCGAAATCGGACAAGGTTGACGGCGGGACGCTGTATAGGGAATTGAAATCGCGGGGCGTACTGGTGCGGCACTTTGAGAGTCCGCGCATCAAGGATTTCAACCGCATCACCATCGGCACGCCGGAGCAGATGGACGTGCTCGTTACAAAAATCAAGGAAATTCTGGGGGTGTGACGCCATGCGCGAGGCAGAGATCACCCGCCGCACGGCGGAGACAGACATCCATTTGAAATTGAAACTGGACGGCACGGGCAAATCGGAGATCGACACCGGCTGCGGCTTCATGAACCACATGCTGACGCTGTTTGCCAGACACGGGCGCTTTGATTTGAATGTGAAATGCCTGGGCGACACTGACGTGGACGACCACCACAGCGTGGAGGACATCGGCATCTGCCTGGGGCAGGCGTTTGCGCAGGCGCTGGGCGACATGGGCGGCATCTGCCGCTACGGCAGTACCATCCTCCCCATGGACGAGGCGCTGATGCTGACCGCCGTGGACATCTCGGGGCGGGCCCATCTGAGCTACGAGGCGAACATCCCGACCCAGAAGATCGGCACCTTCGACACCGAACTGGTCAAGGAATTTTGGCTGGGCTTTGTGCGCAAGGCCAATGTGACGCTGCACATCCGCCAGCTCGCTGGGGAGAACAGCCACCACATCGTCGAGGGCATGTTCAAATCCGCCGCCCGCACCTTCCGCGCTGCCTGTGCGGTGGACGCGGCGCTGAACGGGGAGATCCCGTCCACGAAGGGAGTATTATGATCGCGATTATTGATTACGGGGTGGGCAACCTGTTTTCGCTGTCCCACTCCCTGACCCACATCGGCGCGGAGGTTACTGTCACCGGTGGCGCGGAGGTCATCCGGAGGGCTGATAAGGTGATACTGCCCGGCGTCGGGGCCTTCGGCGACGCGGCGAAAAAGCTGCGGGAAACCGGGCTGGATGTCGTCGTGAAGGACGCCGCCGCCGCGGGCACACCGGTGATGGGCATATGTCTGGGGATGCAGTTGCTGTTGGATAAATCCTATGAGTTCGGCGAGCACGCGGGCCTCGGGCTGATTCCCGGCGAAGTGCGGCCCATCGCCGAGGTCATTCCTGCTGACTATAAAATTCCCCACATCGGCTGGAACCGGCTGGACATCGCCCGCCCCCACCCCATCTTCAAGAGAATCAAAGAGGGCGACTGCGTGTATTTCGTCCACTCCTACTATGGCGCAAAGTGCGACGCCTCCGTCATCGCCACCGCCGAGTACGGCGCGAATCTCACCGCCGCCGTGGCGAAGGGGAACGTCTGCGGCTGTCAGTTCCACCCAGAGAAGAGCGGCGACGTGGGGCTGGGGATACTTAAATCCTTCTGCGAATGGAGGGGCGAGGCATGAACATCTTTCCCGCCATCGATTTATACGGTGGTCAGGCTGTGCGGCTCTACAAAGGCGACTATCAGCAGATGACGGTTTACGACCCCGACCCGCTGAACACGGCGAAGAAGTTCGAGGCCGCTGGGGCGAAGTACCTGCACATGGTGGATTTGGAAGGGGCCAAGACCGGCGGCACGCCCAACGCGGCCACCATAAAGCGCATAGTGAAAAATACAGGCTTATTTGTCGAGCTGGGCGGCGGCATTCGGGACATGGACGTAATCGAAAAGTATCTGTCCATCGGCGTCAGGCGTGTGATTCTGGGCACGGCGGCCATCACGGGCGGTGATTTCGTCCAGCGGGCCGTTGAGAAATATGGCGACGCCATCGCCGTAGGCGCGGATGTGCGCGACGGGTTCATCTCCATCAAGGGCTGGACGGAGCAGAGCGACATGACGCTGGATCAGTTCATGGAGAAGTTTCAGAAGATCGGCGTGAAAACCGTCATCTGCACCGACATCAGCCGCGACGGCGCCATGCGGGGCACCAACCGGGCGCTGTACGCGGATTTGCAGAAGAAGTATCATATGGACATCATCGCTTCGGGTGGGGTCTCCACGCTGGAGGACATCGAGGCCTTGAAGGCTATGGACCTGTATGGGGCCATCATCGGCAAGGCGTATTACACCGGGGCCATCGACTTGAAAAAGGCATTGGAGGTGGCGCGGGCATGATCACAAAGCGCATCATCCCCTGTCTGGACGTGAAGGACGGGCGCGTGGTGAAGGGCGTCAATTTCCTGGGTCTGGCAGATGTGTCCAGCCCGGTGAAGCTGGCGGAATACTACAGCCAGTGCGGCGCGGATGAGCTGGTGTTTTACGACATCACCGCCTCCGCGGAAGGAAGGGCGCTGTTCACTGACATACTGCGGCAGGTGGCCGAGCGGGTGTTCATACCGCTGACCGTCGGGGGCGGCATAAACACGGTAGCCGATTTTGACCGGGTGTTGAAGTGCGGCGCGGACAAGGTTTCTGTCAACTCCGGGGCCATCCGCAATCCCGATTTGATCCCTGCCGCCGCTGAGCGCTATGGCAGCCAGTGCGTGGTGATCTCGGCGGACGTCAAGCGCGTGGACGGCGAATTTCGCGTATTCGCCAAGGGCGGGCGCGAGGACACGGGCATGGAGGCCATCTCGTGGATTAAAAAATGTGTGGACAACGGCGCGGGCGAGGTAGTACTCAATTCCATCGACACCGACGGCGTGAAGGGCGGCTTTGACCTGGAAATGCTGAAGGCGGTTTGCGATGCGGTCAGCGTGCCGGTGATCGCCTCCGGCGGCGCGGGCGGCGTACAGGATTTCGTGACGCTGTTCAACACACTCCCCAAGGTGGACGCGGGTCTGGCCGCCTCCATATTCCACTTCGGCGAGGTCCAGATCCCCGATTTGAAAAAGGCATTGCGCGCAAACGGCATCAATGTGAGGTTATGAATATGATTGATATCAATACCCTGAAATTCGACGAAAAAGGCCTGATTCCCGCCATCGTGGTGGATGCGGAGAGCAAGAAGGTGCTCACGTTGGCCTACATGAACCGGGAGAGCCTGCAAATCTCCATGGAAAAGCAACTCACCTGCTTTTGGAGCCGTTCCCGCCATGAGCTGTGGCTGAAGGGCGAGACCAGCGGCAATTATCAGCACATCGTCTCCATCACCGCCGACTGCGATAAGGACGCGCTGGTGATCGAGGTCAACAAGGACGGCCCCGCCTGCCATCTGGGCACGGAGTCCTGCTTCACCAATCCAGTCTTTGAATCCGACGAGAACCACGCCTTCACCCTTGAAGGGCTCATGAAGCTCATCGAGGGCCGCCGCACCGAGAAGAAGGAAGGCAGTTACACCACCTACCTCTTTGAGAAAGGTATCGACAAGATCCTCAAGAAGGTCGGCGAGGAATCCACCGAGGTCATCATCGCCGGCAAGGCCGGGGACAAGGCCGAGACTATCTATGAAATCGCCGATCTGACCTACCACGTGATGGTGCTGATGATCCAGATGGGCATTTCCCTGGACGACATCCACAAGGAACTTGCTTCCCGCCACGTCATCGACCACAAGGTAAAGCAGGAGAAAATGACAGGAAAATAATAAAAAGACTGGCCGACGCGTATGTCGGCCAGTCTTTTTAAAACAGCAGATTGATAAACCCCATCAGGAAACCCAGCCCCGCGCCGAGATAAACGATGGCGTTCAGCTCGCGCTTCATGATGCCGAAGATCATCTCCTCAAGCTGGGCGGCATCGAAGCCGCTAATCTTGTCGACGATGATCTGCTCCAGGTTGAGGGCTTGAAGGACCTTCTCCATGTTGCTGCCGAGGATGTCGATATACAACTCCGTTCCGCGCTCGATGAGCCAATCTTCCTTGTCGTGATACTTTTCATAGATGTCACAGACGCGCATATTCATGAAACGCGCACGGTATTTATGGATGGTGGAGTGAACGGTTTCCGGGGCGTTCTGGGAGATGAGCTCGTTGATCTTGTCCGCCAGCTTATCCCGGATGGCTTTCTTGGCAGAGGCATCCATGAACATCGAGAGGACCTTGTTCTGGGCGATCATGTCCATGATATTGCCCATGAGGCTGTCCACGATGGAATAGCCGATCTTCGCCTCGTCAATTTTTTCACATATGGCGACTGTCAGTTTATCCTCCAGCACCAACGTGTTTGTGCGGATGGTTTCCGAATCAAAACGGGTCTCCAGGAGCTCCTTGATCGTCCGGTCGTCCTCAAAAAAGCCTCTGACAGCTTCCCGCACCTTGCTTTGCAATGTGGCGATGGTCTTTTCGGAGAGCAGCGTCGCCCTCATGGTTTCCTCGTTGAGAAGCTGCTCGCTGATGACCTTGCCCACGGATCTCGCGATGCGATCCTTCTGGCTCGGAATCAAGCCAGGCGTGAAGGGCACATGGAATTTACCGATGTATATCGCTTTCCGGGGGCGAAAGAGCATGCGGATCGCCAGATCATTTGTGATATACCCTATAACACCGCCGAGGACCGGCGCAACGATAAACTTGTACATACGACGATTTCACCTTATGCTTTGATTGCCTGTCACTATTCTGTTCGTCTCAGTGAATTGGAATTTGTCGGGGAAAGCGGGAATCCACCTCATCCGGCGCTTCGCGCCACCTTCCCCTCAAGGGGAAGGCTTTTGGGACCCGCCGTTCCCAGCCCCTTGCCTTCCCCTTGAGGGGAAGGTGCCCGTGAGGGCGTGGATTTGATGATATACGCCGGCGTACAGCTCCAAGCGTGGCAATAGCTGTTGACGACCCGTCCGCCGTAAGGGGAATCCTCGGGCTGTTCGGGGTTCCAGGCCTCCCAGAAGGTGTCCGCCCCGGCTTCGATCATGCTCCCCCAATAAGCCTTCAGGTGTCCAAGCGCTTCATCCTTCAGCCCCACGCGCAGAAGCGCCATCACATAATAGTGGTTCATATAAGGCGTCACCATGGGGTAATCCCGGAAGTCATCCACGCGCCGCATCAGGTTCAGGGCATCCTCCGGGGGCAGCACATCCGCCAATACCATCCAGACCTGGCTGGCGATGGAACACTGACCACCGGCGACGAAGCAACACTTTTCCGCGTCCCAGAAGTGCTCCATGGCGGCCTTGCGCAACTGCTCCTGCCGCTGCCCCATCCAGTTCGCCTGGGAAAAGTCACCCTTGCGCCGGGCCAGCCGCTGAGCATAGCGAAGGGCATAGATCAGTATGGCCTGGGCGCAGGCCGATTTATCCATGCTGTCGTTCCAATCTACAAAGGTATCCTTCGCCGCCTGGGCGTTGACGACGTCGTTTTCCACATACATGCGGAACGCCATTTCGATCTGGTGAATGGCCACGTGATAGAGGTCGTTCAACGCTTCCTCGTCACCGGTCTCCTGGAGGTATTCCTCCAGCGCCACGACATAGAACAGCGCATAGTCCAGCAGGAAGGTGTCATCGGCATCGACGGTGGGGCGCGTGAAGATGCAGGCGCTGATCCTTCCGTCCGGGAACCGGCTGCCCGCGAACAGATACAGGCAGCGCTTCACCAGATCCATATTGCGGAAGGACTGATAGTTCGTCAGCGCCTGCAAGCGGAAGTCGCCGACCCACAGGCGCTGATCGCGCTTGGGGCCGTCCTCGAACACGTCCTGCATACAGTTGGCCAGGGTCCTCAGGCTGACATCGTAAATACGGTCCAGCATAGCGTCGCCGGAGTTCAGCGGCGCAAGCCTGGTCAGATCCGCGGAGGTCTCGGTCAGGCATTCGGCGTGACGGATGATCAGCCGATACTTGGGCGATGTGTCCATCATCGTTATTTTGAGATAGCGAAAGGCATACCGCCTCGGCAGGGCGAGCTTCGAGGGCAGCACATCGACATGCACATATTCCTCCTGTATCCAGCTCCGGGAAAGCCAGCCCTGATAGTCGTCGGAATTCTCGCTCAACTCCTCCAGGGTCTCGGCGAATTTCAGCTTCAAAAAGGCCGGCGCGTCGGGATGGCTGCCCGAATAGGACAGCTCAAGCGTGACGTAGCCCACCATGTGTCGGCCGAAGTCCAGGCAGAGATTCTGCCCCTTTCCGATGGCCAGGTGCGGGATCTTCTGAAGGACGATCTCCTCCTTCTCCTGGCTGTAGCGCTCCTTGAGCTGAAAGCCGCCCACCGGTTCCTTGATCTCGTGGTGCAGCGTGGGAGACAGCTCCTCCGCCCGCGTCAGCAGCTTTGCGTCGTTCATGGGGTGAAAATCCCGGATAATACTGATCAGCGGCATTGGTTATGCCTCCCTTTCTCTGCGTTTTGCAACGATTCAGTGCTCCCCGATAAACTGGGATTTGTCGGGGAGATACCCTCTCTCCTGTAGGGGCGGCGTTGCGCCGCCCGCCCAATAGAACGAGCCGTCTCACAGGGGGGGCGGGCGCCGAAACGGCGCCCCTACAGGGTTGGTTTGTCTCCCCATTCAGTTCCAACTCACCGGGGTGGACTGAATCGCTGCTTGAGTTTTTTAATTCTCACCCGAGCAGCTTGCCAATAAGGCTGTTCTTCCGCTTGGCCTGCTTCTCCTGGTACTTCTTTTCTTCTTCCTCGAAGTTCAGGCCCTTTTCGCTGCACATCTTTTTCAAATCGGCGATGCGGGCGGCCTCGGCCTCCCGGTCGGCCTTTTCCTGCTCCATTTTAGCGCGAACCTCGGGCTCGATCCACTCGTCGCCCTCGGCCAGCACCGCCGCCTTCTGGCGCTCGATGATGGCGTCGTGGTCCGCCTTAGCATACTTCTCGACGTCCATCCGCCACATGGCGATGATCGACAGCGCGAAGGCAATCATATCCATCATCAGATAGACGAATATGATCATCCGCTCCGCCGACGCGGGCTGGCGGCTCAGGGTGGCGTCATAACCGGAGGCGGAAAGCACGCCGTTGACGATGCCGATGGCCAGGCCCAGCAGGCCCACCATGATCGCGCCATAGATAGACATGGAGAAGCCGTCGGAGCGGAAGCCGTGCTTGGCCTCCAGATGGTCCAGCACGTCAGACAGCACCGCCAGCATCACATACTGGGCGGGAATGATGCCGATGGCCTTCAGAATCACGCCCACGCAGACGATACCAAAGTTGTGGACGTTGATGAACGACACCAGGCCGCCGATCACCGAAAATGCCAGGCCCAGCACGATGGCCCGCTTCTTGCCCAGCTTGGAGGCCAGGGGCCAGGCGATCACCATGCCGATAGCGGAGGGCAGGCCGCCGATGAGGCCCAAGGTGGACATCAGCGCGCCGGAGGCGGATTCGGGATTGGCGGAGCTGAGGACGGAGTCAAACATCCAGCGCACATAGTAGCTCATGGAGGTGTTCTTCACAAGCTGTCCCGCCTGGAACACCAGTATGAAGATGATGACCATCCACCAGTAGGGTTCCTTTGTGCAGACCTCGATGTGCTTGGAGGTGGGGATGGCCGCCGCCTGGATGTTCAGATCCGCGGTCTCCTCGGTGATGCGCTCGCGGGTGTACAAATACTCCAGGAACACGCCCGCGGCAGTGACCAGCGCCATGATGATGGAGATGATCCGCCAGTTGCCGTAGCTGGCCGCGATGTCAATGGTGCCCGTGGCCGCGTCGGTGACGAACATCAGGGGCTGGAGCAGTATCGGCACCACGATGCTGGCCCCCACGCCCGCCGCCGCCACCATGCCCGCGTTGCTGAGCGTCGCCAGCAATCCGCGCTGGTTGGCGTTTCGGGTGGACAGCGATACCATGGAGCTGTGGGCCGTGTAGTAGCAGGGATAGGCGATGGCGTAATAGAGATTGTAGGTGATGGCGATAAACACCATTTGAATGAAGTTGGAACCATTGGTGGGCGCCATGAACATGAGCAAAATGGCCGCCGCCAGCAGCGGTATGGACAGCAGAAGATAGGGCCGCGCCTTGCCCGCGGTGGAGCGGGTATTATCGATCCAGCGGCCGATCATCAGGTTGCCCGCCACCACGAATACCACCGACACGATGGGCAGCAGCGCCGCGAAAGCGCCGAACTTCGTCCAGCCCAGCACGTCCGAATAATAGCGGGACAGGTACGCCCCGAATATGGAATTGGCCAACATGGCGCACATCGGCGCCAGAAAGTAGCCAATGGCCATCTCCGGCAGCTTCACGTTGGCAGATTTGATCCGCGTCGGAGGCAGCTTGTTAAATAGCTTTTGCTGCACTTGTTTCATCTCCTTTTTGTAATAATTCCTTCCGCCCCGATAAATTGGAATTTGTCGGGGAATCAAACCAACCCTGTAGGGGCGCCGTTTCGGCGCCCGCTCCCTGCGAGACGTTGCGTTCTATCGGGCGGGCGGCGCAACGCCGCCCCTACAAGAGCGTGTGCATCTCCCCGACAAATCCCTGTTTATCGACAGGACTGAACAGTTATTCTTTTTCTAAATAATCGGAATTGTCAGCGAAACGGATTCGTCGCCCTCATCCTCGGACACAAACAGGGTCACCTCGCCGGTTGCCCCGGCCCGCACTACGGCCAGCGCCTCGCCATAATAGGTCTCTGTCCTGCCATCGGTGTAGTTGCCGCGCACATAGGCATTGGCGCTGCACAGGCCCATCAGCGTGCCGTTTTCCGCCCTGGCCTTCAGGGTATGATGCTCTGTCGGCATCCATATTCCGTTTTTATCCGCATAGCGCAGGCGCACGAAGCACAGGGCACCGGGGCGCGCCGCGTCAGTCTCGGGGAGCAGCCGAAGCGCTGCCGGACCCGTCGCGGATGACAGAGAACAGGTGCCCTGAACCGCGCCGTTCGCGTCATAGGCAATTGCGGTCAGCTCGCCCGGCGCGTAGCTGGTTTTGAAGAGGGTCCGGCAGGACTTATGCGCCTTTTTGCGACCCAGGCTCTCGCCGTTCAAGAGAAGCTCCACCTCGACCGCCCGCGCGTAGACCTCCACGACGGCGGGCTTTCCCCCACACCCCGGCCAGGCCCAGCTTTCGACGGCCTTGGTCAGGTTCCAGCCCGTCAGGTTGGGCCGGTCCTCCCGGTCCACGGGCCAGACGCCGATGGAGGGCGCGGCCTGCTGTCCCAGCGCCACGCGGGTGTAGGCCGCCTCGGCCCGTGGCTTGCCGGTCAGGTCGATCCGGCCGTTGCCGCCGGTCATGCGGGTCTCCTCGGCTTCCATGCGATAGTCGCCGTATTCCGGGGCGCCGTCGCCGGTCTCGCCGATGTAGTCCATGCCCGCCCAGACGAAATCGCCGATGATCTGCGGGTTATCCCGTGCGATGTCCCAGAACAGCCAGGCGTCCTTGCAGAAGGTCTCCGAGCCCAGTATCAGCCGGTTCGGATACTTCTTGACGTCCTTTTTGTAGCGCCAGATGCCGTAGTTGTAGCCGGCGATGTCCATCTTTGAGAAGGCGTCGCGGGTCTTGACGTCGCTGCCGTGGAGCGTCGCGCCCCACTTCATGAACTTGTCGCCCATCATGCAGGCGAGGCGGTTGTAAAACTCGCTGCCCACGGCCTTCTTCTTTTTGGGCTTGTCGGGCTTCGGAGCCTGCTTCTCGGCCTTCTCGTCGGAATAGACGCCCATGCCCATGGAGCTCAGAAAGTTGAAGAATATGTTGATGCCGCAGGTGACCGGGCGGGTGTCGTCCAGGGAATGGAGGTATTCGGTCATTTCGGCGGTGAACTGTATGCCCTCGGGCCGGGCGGTCTCGGCCACCTCGTTGCCGGTGGAGTACATGATGACCGACGGGTGGTTGTAGTCCTTCTCCACCATGTCCCTCAGGTCCTGCTGCCACCAGTCCTTGAGATAGGTAACGTAATCGTATTTGGTCTTGTGCATGGTCCAGGCATCCACGTATTCGTCCATCACCAGCATTCCCAGCCGGTCGCAGGCCTCCAGCAGCGCCTTGGAGCAGGGGTTGTGGGCGCTGCGCAGGGCATTGTAGCCGTTCTCCTTGTGGAGGCGCACCTTGCGCTCCTCGGCCTCCGGAAAGGCGCAGGCTCCCAGGGGGCCGTTGTCGTGATGTATGCACGCGCCGCGCAGTATGACCCGCTCGCCGTTGATGGTCATGCCCGCCTGTGGGGACCAGGCCAGGGTCCGTATGCCGAAGCGCTCCTCCACCACGTCATCCCCGAAGGTGACCCGGCAGGTGTACAGGTTCGGATGATCGGGAGTCCACAATTTGGCATCCGGCACGGTGATTTTGAACAGCAGACTGGACTTCCGTCCAGTATGGCGGCGCGCATAGACGACCTGTTCGCCGTCCAGAATCTCCAGCAGCACCTCGCCGGGACGGGAAGTTTTGACGAGGACCTCGATCTGCCCGGTGTGATAGTCCAGTGTGCGGATGCGCACGCCGTTCAATTTAATGTGATCCTCGCCGCCCATCCACAGGCTGACCGGGCGATAGATGCCCGTGCCGGAATACCAGCGGCTGTTGGGCTGGTCCGCGTTGTGGGCGACGACGCGTAGTGCGTTTTCCCAGCCATAGCGCAGGTATTTGTTCAGGGGAACATAAAAGTTGGTATAGCCGTAGGGGCGATAAGCCACCTTTTCGCCGTTGACGTACACCTCGGCGTTGTGATACACGCCCTCAAACTCCAAAATGAGCTTGCGCCCCCGCCACTCTTCCGGGATGGACAGCGTTCGGGTATACTCATAGTCGCCGCCCATGTACCAGCCGATGTTGCCCTCGCCCGGGCTTTCCGGGGTGCGGGGCTCATCCAGCATGGCATCGTGGGGCAGCGTCACCGCCTTCGGAGCCCCCTCGCGGCTGAGGGGGCGCACCGTCCAGCGGTCGTTCAGATCGATCCTCTTCATAATTATTTCAGTTCAAAATCGACGAAATCGAAGGTGCCCTTTCCCTCGATGGAGAAGTACAGCGCCTCCTTATCCCCCAATCCGCCCGGCAGGTCGGTTTCAAAGGTCTGAGCCTTTGTGCAGGTGATCACGGGGAGCTTACACAGCAGGTCTCCCCCATGCTCCTTTGTCCTGACCGTCACGGCGCAGTCCGGGCTGTTGGCGTAGCCCTGTAGCGTCACCGCCAGCTTCTTCGTGTTCCGCAGATCGAAATACTTGAAGCCCACGGTGCAGCCGGTGCAGAAGTTGGAAACGTACTGGTCCGGCTCGTTGACGGGGCCCTTTTCCGGGTCGCGGTCCGTGCCCTTCATAGTCAGGAACGGGTCCGCGCCCTTGGGATGCTTCAGCATCGACAGGAAGCGCGTGCCGTTTCTGCCGTAGACGTTGCAGGCGATGTAGGCGGGATATTTGCCGACACCTGCCAGCGGGCCGCCGTTCAGGCCGCAGGAGGTCATCTCCGCCTGGAGGAATTTACCATTGACGAATTGTATCTCGTCGGCGCAGGCCTGGCGAGAGGACTGCTTGCGGTTGGAGTGGCGGTGATAGAAGATATAATACTTGCCGTTGAGCCTGATGAGACTGCCGTGGGTGTTGCCGGTACACATGCGGGCGTGCTGGACGTCCGGGACGCCCTCCAGCCCGATGTCGCCGCAGGACACCAGCACACCGCCGAACTCAAAGCCGCCGGTGGGGCTGTCGGAGACGGCATAGCACAGGTTGTGGCTGTTCAGCGAGGAATAGATGAAGTAATACTTCCCGTCGAACTTGCGCATGGAGCTGGCCTCGCCGAAGGGCTGAGCCTCATAGGGCGTGCCCTTGGCCGCCTCGCCGGTCTTGACGCCGAGATAGTGCAGCTCGTCGCCGGAGATCACCGTCAGCATGTCGGAGGTGTCCAGTTCGAACCACATGGGACCTTCCTTTGTGGGCTGGGATCCGTCCAGCAGGATGGGATTGCCGCCGAAGGCGAAGCCGGTGTACAGGTACAGTCTGCCGTCCTCGTCCATCAGGCAGCCGGGGTCGAACTGGAAGGGTTCGTTCCGCTTGCCGATGGGGGTGCCGTCCTTGTAGTGGACATAGCCCAGGAACTCATACTTGCCCGCGGGTTCGTCGCACACGGCCACGGAGATCATCTTCGTACCGCCCATGAAGTAGTAGAGGTAATACTTTCCGTCCGGACCTACCACCATGTCCGGGGCCGCGAGGCCGTTGGTGACGCGGATCTTTGGCGCGGCGGGATCCTGCTCGCGTTTGAAGATCACGCCGTGATAGGTCCAGTTGCCCAGATCGTCCAGCGGCGCGGACCAGCAAACATAGTCGCCCAGGCAGAAGTTGATGCCGTTGAACAGGTCGTGGGAGCCGTAGATATACACCCGGTTCCCAACGACGTGAGGTTCCGCGTCGGGCACGTATTCCCAGGAGGGCAGATAGGGATTGAAAGCCTGCTTGTTCACACTTACACCTCCCGTTACGCCTGCTTCTTCACATTGGCAAACGCTGCAATACAGGCCAGCAGCGCGGCCACGGCCATGAACACCAAGGCGACCAGGGCGCTCTTGAGGTCCGCCATATTGGCCTCGTTGGCCTCAAAGGTCATGATGGCAGCGATGCCGTTGATGCGGGAGTTGAGCAGGGTCAGAAAGCCGAACATGAACAGCGACGGCGCAGCCAGAGGCAGTATGTCCTTCCAGGTGACCTTCGCTTCGCCCAGAGCGATCCAGAGCAGCAGCGCGACGATGCCGACGATCAGACTGCATATGACAAGGGTGTTCTTTCCGAGGCCCACAAAATAGGTGGTGCCCGCGTTCATCATATAGGCGATCAGCCCCACGACAGCCGCGCAGGCGGCCAGCAGGCTGACGATGGTTCCGAAATAGGATCTTTTCATTTTCTTCGCTCCTTTTCCTGATGGGTGGATGCGTATCAATGCGACTTCACAGAGATAATTTTGTGCTGATGATTAATTGGGAATTGTCGGGGTGAATTGAAAATGGAAAATTGAAAATTAAGTTGCCAGCGTTCGTGCCTAACAAACAGTGTTACTGTAGGGGCGGCGTTGCGCCGCCCGCCGGGTACCGCGATGCGTTTCGTTGGAGGCGGGTGCCGAAACGGCGCCCCTACAAGGATATCGGCAGTACCATTATAATTTTCAATTTTCAATTATAAATTTTCAATTCAACTCCCCGACAAATTCCAATTTACCACCTTACGCCTTCCTCTTCCGGATAAACATGAAGCCACAGAGCACGAACAGCACCGCGAAAGCGATGTTCAGGCCGGTGAGCAGCTTGTCGTACCAGGTCTGCACGGCCTCGATGTGGCTGGAGGAGACCACGCCGTCCATGGCATTGGAATTGGCGAGGGCGTAGTTCTGCATCTTCATGGCGTTCTTCAGCGCCTGCTGAAGATTGGCGTCCGCGCCTACGGTGGCCTCGTTCCAGTTCAGCGCCGGATAGTAGGCCGCCACCGCCGCCAGGGAATTGTCGCCGGTGTTGCAGGACATGGTGATGCCGTTCAGCACGGCTTCCTTCAAGGAGGCGTACACGGGGTCCATGATGAAGTCCTCACTGATGAGGCCGTAGAAGCCGAACTCACCGTGAAGGATGTTCTTCTGGAGGCCGGTGTGGGCGTTGTCGGTGTAGCAGCCGACGCGGTTGTAGGCGGTCATGACGCCCAGCGCCTTGGCGTCCTCGATGGGCGACTGCATGGCGCGGATGTCGCCCTCGCGGGCCTTCTGCTCCGTCATGAAGGGCGCCACGCCGGTGCGGTTCATCTCCGTATCGTTGAAGGCGAAGTGCTTCACGGACGCGATGACGCCATAGCGCTGCTCGGCCTCGGTCTGGGCCGCGGCCAGGAAGGAGGACAGCACGGGGTCCTCGGAGTAATACTCCAGGTTGCGTGCGCAGTAGGGCAGGCGGTGCAGGTTGGCCGAGATGCCCCAGAGAATGGTGCAGTTGGACCACAGGGACCAGTTGCCCACGGTCTCGCCCCATTCCTTGGCCAGCTCCTTGTTGAAGGTCTGGGCCACGACGATGTTGTTCGCCATGATGTTGCCCATGAAGCCGGCGTTCTTGTCGTTGTCCGCGATGACACAGGGGTCGCCGGAGGAAGCGTCCTTGTTGGCGTACTGGCCCAGCGGGTAGTTGGCGAAGCCGGTGGGGCCGTCGTTCTGGATGGCCTCGGGAGAGGAGATGGAGTCGATGGCCTTGGTGCTGGTGCCGCCGAAGGCCGTGCGGATGAGCGCCTCGGAGAGCTGCATCTGGTCGATGAGCTGATCCCAGCGGGCGTCGTCCTTATCGGAAACGCCCTTCAGGTTGCCCAGGGTCAGACCGTTGGACGCGCCCCAGGTGACAGCGCCCTCGCCGCCGGTCTGGTACTCATAAACGTCGTTGTCCATGACGGCCAGCATGTCCGCCGTGGCGGTAAGGCCGGAATAGGTCTTGGGGAAGGTGCCCGCCCAGTCGTTTCGGGTCAGCCAGGTCACGGTGTCGGGCATCCAGTAGTTGAGGTCCATGTCCGCAAGCTGGTTTTCCACGGCGGTGCCGTTCTTGGTCTTGGCGAAGGTCTCGCCGTCCAGGGCGTCCAGGTGCCAGGTCTGCACGTTGGCGGCGTCGCCGTCAGCGGAGGGTCCGCTCCCAGCGGTCATGCCGTCTGCGGCGGTCTTGCCCTGGGCGGCCAGCACGTTGTTCAGCGCCTCGTGCGCGCCGTTGCCCACGGTGAAGAAGTAGTCGCCGTCGTCCAGGATGTAGCAGCCCTTGGTCCCGGCGGCGTTGTCGGCGGTGGAATCCCAGCTCGCCATGTAGGTCAGGTCGGCGGTGATGGTCACCGTCTCCGACTGGCCGGGCTCGATGATGCCGGTCTTGGCGAAGTCCAGCAGCTGTATGGCGGACTTCTCCACGCCATGCTCGATGTCGTAGGCGGTGTAGGGCACGGAAACGTAGAGCTGCACGGCGTCTTTGCCCGCCACGCTGCCGGTGTTGGAGACCTCCACAGTCGCCTTGGCGGTCTTTGCGGCCAAATCCACCTCCAGCGCGGTGATCTTCTGCTCAAAGGTGGTGTAGGACAGGCCGAAGCCGAAGGGATAGGTTACTTCATTTTCATAGCGCCACGCGCCGCCGGTGCTGCCTACATCGGAATCGGCGTCGCCCTGGCCCAGCACCACATCCGCGTAGCGGGTCTCGTAATACTTGTAGCCGGTGTAGATGCCCTCGGCCTCCACGATGGCGTCATTGATGTACTGCTCCGGGGCGGCGTTGGCCCACTGGAGGTCGCCGTAGTTCATGGCGGCGGGGCTGATGGAGTTGTCCACCGCGTAGGTGTCCGTCAGGTGGCCGCTGGGGTTGGCATCGCCCTTCAGGAGGTCCGCCACGCCGTAGAAACCGAAACTGCCGGGGGTGCCCACCTGAAGGATGGCGCCGATGCCGTCATTCTTCGCTAGTTCGTCGATCTCCATGGGGTTGCCGTTGTTCAGCAGCACGATGACCTTGCCGCCGCTGGCCTGAGCCGATTCGATGGCCGCCGCGATGAGGTTCCGCTCGTCGTCGGACAGGCCCAGGGGGTCGGCCTGATTGAGGCCGTCCGCGGGGTTGACGCCCGCCTCACCGGGGGTGTAGTCCGCGTTCTCAGAGCCTGCGCGGCCGATGGTGACGATGATGACGTTGTTGGCCGCCAGGGAATCCCGCCAGCCGCCGTCGATGCCGTCCAGGTCCGCCGGGGAAGGCTCCTTGTCGGTGTACACACCGCCCACGGAGGGCGCGGTCAGCGTCAGATATTCCGCCGTACCCGTCCAGGTGGCCACCTCAGACTTGAAGATGACCTTGGCCGCGTCGCCGTTGTAGAGGGTCTTCAAAGTGGGGTTCAGCGTGAAGCCCCGGGCCTCCAGCGCGCCCACCAGGTCCACGGTGTCCGCGTCGGTGCCGTGGTTTTCCGCGGCGGTGGGGCCCAGGATCGCGCCCTTGTTCGGGAAGTAGGAGGAGAAGCCCAGAAGGGAAACCTTGCCGATCTCATCCGCGCTCAGCGGCAGCGTGTTGTTTTCATTTTTCAGAAGAACGCTGCCCTCCTCGCTCATGCGCTCGCCAATGTCGGCCATGGCCGTCACCAGATCCGTGGTGGATTTGTAGTCCGTGGAATAGGTGTAAAGCTCCTCCGGGGTGACATTGCCGTCCGTCACGATGCGGCTGCTGACGGTGCCCAAAAATTTGTTGATGTCCGTCCGGTGGTCGGATACGATGGCGCCCGCGGTCAGTGACGTTGTCAGAAGCATCGCCATGACGGTCGTAAGGCCGCGCCATAAACGTGATTGTCTGCCCATAGTCTGCCTCCTCATAATAATGTATAATATTATTCTAACACAGAGACGCGGCAATGTAAAAATATATATTTGTTATTTAACATTATTCGATGAATTGTAATGTTCATATTCATGCAATAAGCATTATAATGATAAGTGAAAATGAAAAACGGGGATAAATAATGAGGAGAACGATCATACTCTGCGTCTGCCTGTCCATGCTGCTGAGCGCCTGCGGCCAACGGATGAATAATCCTGAGCGGACGGTGCGCGTGGTGCTGGAAGAGGGGGACGGCTTTGCCGCGGAGGAGCGGGTGTTTGACGGGTCTGCAGGCGGCACATTTCGCATAAAGGTCATCCCCTTTGAGGATTGGGAGATCGAGGGCTGCGATTATCCCGGCGCGACCTGCGCGACGGATGACGACGACGCCGTCGAAATCACACTGGACGACGTACGCTACAGCACCGTGGTCACCCTGTCCGCCGAGCAGCACCCCTATCGCATCCGCTATCACGATGACGATAATATAGAGGAAGTCTCCCGCCCCGCCCATCATCTGCGCGTCAACACTGCCACGCGAAGCAATATCGACGGGCTGATTTCCGACGACGGCGCCCGCCTTCTGTGCGGCTGGAAGCTGGAAAACGGAAAACGCATTGACCTGGGGAGCCGGGTGGATGTGAACAAGGGCGTTCCGCTGGATTTGTACGCGGACTGGCACGCGTTTGGCAAGGCTGACGACTTTGACCGGGAATCGGATGCCTCGGGGCGGGCGGTGATCCGCGGGTATCGCGGCAGCGCTTCGGAGATCGTCATCCCCGCGCATATCAATGGTCAGCCCGTCGTCAGTATCGCGGCGGGGGCCTTTGCGGGCGTCGAATGTGAAAGCGTCATACTGCCGCCGACGGTGGAGGTCGTGGAACCTCACGCCTTTGATGGCTGCGCCTTTTCCTCGCTCACATTTTTCGACACCATTCGGGAGATCACCGATTACGCGTTCTCGGACTGTAAGCAGCTCCGGGAAATACACATCAACGCTGTGCGGCCTCCGGTGTACAGCGGCACGTATTTTGACACCTTTCCGGACAAGCTGGACCGGCTGCGGAGCCTGAAGGACCGCCCGAAGATCATACTGTTTTCCGGCTCCTCCACCCGCTTCGGCTACGATTCGGAGATGATCAACAGCGCGTTTCCGGGATATGATGTCGTGAACATGGGCGTGTATGCCTACACCAACGCGCTGCCCCAGTTCGACCTGATGCTTCAATATGTGAAGCCGGGGGATATACTGCTCCACGCTCCGGAATTTGACGCCGTCAAGCGTCAGTTCTGCGTAACGAACGCCATGGATGAACACTTCTTCGCCATGATCGAATCGGATTACGATATTTTGAGCCTCCTGGATTATCGGGATTACGGCGGCGTGCTGTCCGCGTTCACCACGTTTCAGAAAAACCGTCAGGGCATGTCTGAGGGGAACTATCAGCTCAGCGCCGCCCGCTTTGACGAGGACCACAATCCCGTTTCCAGCCCCTCCTATAATATCTACGGCGACTACATCGTCCATCGCCCCAATGGCGCGGATGATACGCCCATCTACAACCTGCCGGTGGACTATCTGGCGGGGGCATTTCCGGCAAAGACCGTCATCGAGCCACTGAATCGGGTGTATCAGCGGTTTCAGAACGCGGGCGCGCGGGTGTTCTTCACATACGCGCCGAGGAACCGGCTGGCGCTGTCCGAACGCAGCACCGAGGCGGAGCGGGCACGACTGGACGAATGGCTGCGGCAAAGTCTCGCCGCGCCTGTCATTTCGGACATCGAGGCGTCCCTGTTCCCCGGCCATCTGCTCTACGGCACCGACAACCATCTGTCCACCGAGGGCGTCAGCCTGCGCACGGCGATGGTGATCCGGGACATTCAAGACCATCTGGAGAGGGAGGGTGTTGAATGAATTTCGTCAGTCCCCTGTTCCTGCCCGGCCTGGCGCTGACGGTGTTTTTCTATCGACGATTGCCCGGACACGCCCGGCCCGGACTGCTGCTGATGGTCAGCCTGGCCTTTTTCCTGCTCGACAGCCCCGCCTCCGCGGCGGTGCTGCTGGCGGTGATCGCCCTTTCCTGGCTGATGGGGTTGTCGTTGGAGAGGGTGCAGCACCGCAAGGCGCTCCTGCTTGGCGGCAGCGGCCTGATGCTGGGAAACCTCTGTGTTTTCAAGGCAGCGCCGCTTGGGTTCATCCCCATCGGCATCTCCTTTTACACCTTTCAGGCCCTGGCCTACTGCGTCGATGTCTATCGGGGCCGCTTTCCCGCGGAGCGCGATCCCCTTCGCTACGCGCTGTTTGTCGCCTTCTTCCCCCAGGTGACGGCTGGTCCCATCGAGCGCCCCGGAAGCCTGATGCCCCAGTTGGAGGCGTGTCCCTCCCCCACCTCCGGCGACTTCCGCGTCGGCGGATTCCTGATACTGCGGGGCTTTGCGCGAAAGATCATCATCGCGGACGGACTCGCGCCGCTGGTGGACGGGTTGTTCGTCCGCGTCGGCGGGCTGACCGGCCCTGAGGCGCTGGCAGCCTGCGCGCTTTTCGCGTTTCAGATCTACGCGGATTTCGCCGGGTATACCGACATCGCCCGGGGCGCGGCGCGGCTGATGGGCATACGCCTCAGCGAGAACTTCGACCATCCCTACCGCGCCCGCGGCCTGCGGGATTTCTGGCGGCGCTGGCACATGACGCTGACCGGCTGGCTTCGGGATTACGTCTACATCCCGCTGGGCGGCAGTCGGCGCGGCGGGCCTCGGACGGTCATCAACGTGCTGATCGTGTTTGCATTAAGCAGCCTCTGGCACGGCCTTGGGCTTCACTTTCTGGCCTGGGGACTGGCCCACGGGCTGCTGATGCTGGCGGATGACCGCCTTTCCCGAAAGCCGGGGCCCCTGCTGACCTTCATCCCCGTCTGCCTGCTGTGGGCGCTGTTCCGCGCGCCGACCCTCTCCGCAGCGGGCGCGCTCTACGCCGCGCTGCCCACGGGCTGGAGGCTGGCCCCAGCGCTCTTATGGAGCTTTGTCCACGCCCATCCCTGGACAATCCTGCGGCTGGCCGCCATGCCCCTTATCCTTCTGCTGACGGACAGGGTCCCCGTGGAGACGGACGTTCCGGCGGATATGAAAAGTCTGCTGTCGGGATATGCCCTCTTCCTCATCATAATGCTTTGTCTGTTTGCCGACCTGAGAAGCGACGCCATCACGCCCTTCATCTACTTTCAGTTTTGAGCCGCCATGCGTACAAGACGTTTTATCATCATCAGCACATTGCTCACGGTACTGCTGGCCGCACCCTTCACGCTGGCCGGACTGCTGCTCCCGCCGCAGTATCAGGGCACCTATCTGGGGGCCTTTCAGGAGAAGTGCCATCTTCTGGAAAACACGCCCGGCAAGCGCATCATCGTTGCGGGCGGCAGCGGCGCGGCCTTTGCCATCGACAGCGCCCTGCTGGAGCGGAATTTTCCTGGCTACAGCGCTGTCAACCTGGGCATGTACGGCGACCTCGGCATCAAGGTGCCGCTGGACATCGCCCGTTCCTGCCTGCATGAGGGCGACATCGTCATCATCGCCCCCGAGCAGCACGCGCAGACGCTCTCCCTGCGCGTGGGCGGCCGATCCGCCCTGCAATGTCTGGATGGCGCCTGGTCGCTGCTCTTGCGCATGGACAGCGCGGACTACGGCGCGCTCATGGCCTATCTGCCGGAGTTCTCGCTGGAAAAGTGGCGCTATGCGCTGTCCGGCGGCCGCTCCGAGGGCGAGGGCGTCTACAAAAGGGATTCCTTCAATCATTATGGCGACATTGAGACGGACATCGCCGCGGCCAACACTATGCCCAACCTGTATGACCCGACGGTGGAAATCTCCTACGATCCCGCGCAGATCGAACAGAGCTTTGTTGATTATCTGAACCGGTTCGCGTCTTCGGCCAAAAGAAGCGGGGCGGAAGTCTGTTATTACTTCTGCCCCGCCGATCGGCTGGCTGTGACCGGTGAGTACGCGCCGGATGATTTTTACAACGCGCTGAGTGAGGCTCTGACCTTCCCCATACTGGGAGACCCCAACCACAGCGTCATGGACGCAGGATGGTTTTTCGACACCAATTTTCACCTGAATCAGTCCGGCAGAACAGTGTACACGCGACAGCTCATCCGTGATCTGAAGGCCTGGAAGGGCATTGCCGCCCGCACCGACATCGCACTGCCCCCGCTCCGCTCCCCCGCTCCCGACTGGAACGGCTTTACCGTGACGCGGAAAATGTGGGCAGGCAACGCGGAGATCACCGAGGTGGAGCTTCCCGAAAACACCATCGTCATTGAAGACTATGCCTTTGATGGATGCGGCGCCCTCAAATATATCCATCTGAGGAATCCTCAACCCTCCAGGGTCATCGTCGGCGACCATCTGCTGGATGGAACCGCCGCCGCTCTGATCGTTCCCCGTGGCACCCTTTCCGCCTATCGCACGGACTATCGCTTTTCCAGATACGCCGATCGCATCGAAGAGGAGAAACTCAGTCCTTCGGATTGATATGATTTGAGCAGCGATTCAGTTCTCTACGATAAACAGGGTTTTATCGAAGAGATACTCACTCTCCTGTAGGGGGCGGCGTTGCGCCGCCCGCCCAATAGAACGAACCGCCACATAGGGGACGGGCGCCGAAACGGCGCCCCTACAGGGTTGGTTTGTCTCCCCGCCAAATCCCAATTAATCAATCCGAACTCAATCATTCCCGACTCGCCTGTATATTCACCCTGCCATTTTCTTTATCAATGCGCACAGAGCCGTTTCTGATCGGAACGACGCAATGCAGTTCTTTAAAGAACTCCACGTGAGGCGCGACATCATAGCGCGTATAGCCGGGCTCCAGGGGCTTTACACCAAGGAAATAGCGACCGATGAGATAGATCGGGCTGGCTGACCAGGCATGGCACAGGCTCTTTCCGAAGGGATCTCCGTACATGGCGTAATGCTCCTTTCCGGTGCAGGTGGGGTCATACTGTTCCCAGAAGGTCACCGCGCCCTTTTCAACCATGCCGCCCCAGTAGGTGTGAAGGGCCTCCCAGATGATGTCCAATCTGCCCAGCTTTCCCCACATGTCCAGCTCAAAGAACTTGAAATACGGTGTAGTGATGGCCGGGATCGCGTCATTGAGGAGCACATGGTCGAGTATCGCTTCCGTTTTGTCCGCCTCCACGAGTCCGAAAAGAATGGCGAATATGTTGGCATGCCGGGTGACATTGTTTCTGCCGGATTCATAGGTATCAATGAAAGCCTGCTTCTCCTCATTCCAGAAGTAATGAAGGATATTGGCTTTCAGCATCGCCGCCTTATCCGCCCAGCCCGCGTCGGGCTTCCCAAGCACCTTTCCGCAATCGTCCATGACCCGGCAGCATTTCCACAGCAAAATCTGCTCCGCGCACAGAACGCCGTCCTTATCCATTTCCGCCCAGTCGATGTAGATCCAATCCCTTTCCCGGCCATAGATAAAGCCCAGTTCGTTGGTCTGCTTCATCAGCAGGGCCATCATCGCTTCCAGCTTCGGGTACATCTCAGCAAGGAAATCCGCGTCTCCGGTCATCCAGTAGTGGTTCTCCAGGCCGATCACCCACAGCATGGAATAGTCCACGATGGTATTCAGGTGTTGAGTGATCTCCGTATTGCCCCGTAAGGCGCGTATGGTGCGCTTGTTGATCTCCTCATCGAAGAAGAGATACTGATTGACGAAATAGCTCTGGTAGGCGTCCCCGGACCAGATCCAGCGGTCCCGCTTGATGCCATCGATGAAAAACAGCCCGCTGCACAGCCGGAAGGTCTCCACAGAGATATCCCAGATGCGATTCAGCAGCGCGTCGTCACAGTGAAAGGACGCCCGGACCTCCAGCGGAAATTCCTCATGGACAGCCTCGCAATCCATCGTTTCGGTGCTGCCCTCCGGAATATAGACATATCGAAATGCTCGTTTGCGCAGCCACATGCCGTCAACGGTATTCTCCTCTTTGTAATAGCACCACTTTAGGTCCAGCGCCTCGGCCTCTGATTCACCATAGGCCACGGTGACGGTCTGCGCCTTATCCCCGGTGATAATTTTCAATGAACCGTTTATCATCCTGCCAAAGTCGAACAGTACGCCGCCATTGACCTCCCGCTTTGATACAGGCTTGCATGGAACATAGCGCCAGGGTATCTGATTGGGATTCGGCTCCGCTTCAGTATACAGCGGAGAATACCCCACCGCGCGACATTCGCGGAAGTCGTCGGCCATCCACTCCGGCGTTGAATGAATCACATCGCCCTCCACACAGGCGCAGGGCAGCGCCGCCATGTTGCCGACATATATTTCGATTTTGTGCTTCCCCGCGGGGCAGGTGATATCCCGTTCAAAACTGTATTTTCGTCCGTCCACTGCCACATAGCCAACGCCCTGGGCATGCACGACAAACCGGGAATCCCTTTCCAGTTCATAGTCCCTGCTGAAGCATACATTCTTTCTCCAGTCATCCATCTTCCAGTAAGCCGGCCAGCCATAGCCGCGCTCTTCACGCTGGAAGTTTTGCAGCATTCCATGATAGATCTCAAAATCACCGGGATACCATATCCAGTTCATAAGCTGCATTCCTCTCTTTTTTTAACTACATCGCATGTTAGCCCGCAAAAATCTGATTCCTTTGAGAAGTCCGGAATCCCCATTACTTCTCAATAACGCAGATGAGCGCAGACAGGTTTTACAATGAATAACGGCTACGTTCTCCGTCAAACTTCCAATATCTGCCGGACATCAGCACAGATCCGGCCTATGTATGATTTTTTATAGCAGGCATCTGTTCTTCCCAAATGCGTTTCTTGCCTGTATTTGTATTCGATGCAGTCAGAGAACTGCTTTCCACGCCTGGCTTTGCTCAAAAAGGTCAAGGATTTCCCCATCGACATTTCCCTCCCGCACCATACTGTGCAAAATCTTGAGCGACCTGTCCACGGATATGGGCTTTTTATAGGGTCTGTCTTTGGCTGTAAGGGCCTCAAAGATATCCAGAACCGTCAGCATCCTCACTTCACGGGGTATCGCGCTGTCGTGCATCTGCCGTGGGTATCCCGATCCGCTCAAAAGCTCATGATGCTCTGAAGCCCAATCTGGAACCATCGCAAAGAGATCAGGAAATTTGACACCGTTGAGAATCTTGCGGGTCGCGCTGGCGTGGCCCTGCATGATCCTGCGCTCCTCATCCGTCAGCGTACCCTTTCGGATCGACAGGTTCTCTGCCTCTGTTTGCGTCAAAACGGATTGCTCCGCGCCTTCCGTATCTGTATACACTGCCCTGCTGATCTCCTGAACCAGCGCCATATCCTCGTCCGAGAGGAACGGCGCGGTGTTGATCCGTCGGATCTGCTCAAGCCAGTCCCGGTAACGGTCTTCACGCTTTTCATATTCCTCCCGCAGAATACGGCCCTCCAGGAATTCGATGCGGTTCAGCAGCAGCATTTTCTCAAACCGCGTCTCGATGCGTTCAAGGCGATCGCCCAGCCGTGTCGCCTTGTCCATGATGGAAAGCGGCACCGTCAGCTTGCCCACGTCATGCAGCCAGACGCTCATTAAAAAGGCGTGGCGCCTATCCGCGTTCAGCCGATTGGGATTATTCGTGCTGTCGAGCCAATCCAGGAAAGCTTCGCCCAGCTTTACCATGTTTCTCGTATGTTTGGCGGTGTATGGCGATCGCTCGTCGATGGCAATGGAGAGCGCCGTCACCAGAGAATCCAGCAGTTCGGTGATCTGCCGGGCATATTTTAATTCCGCGTCGGCCAGTTCCGTGATGTCTCCAAGCACTACGATGATCCCCACAGGCTCTTCGCCTACCCGCAGATAGGAAGTCGTCATGTATAGCTGAAGCATTTCTTTTCCCGTGTAGTAGTTCGCGCTACGATAATGCGTGCCCATCGGATTGTAAACCACCTCGAGCATCGCCTGATTGAAATCGTCGTTTTCACTGTATTCATAGAAAACACTGCCGATTTTCTCGCCGATCATCCGCTTTGACGTGCGCCCGAAGATCAGCTTCGCGGCAAGGTTCATGCTTTTGATTGTGCCGTCGAGGCCAAGCACCATCACGCCCTCCGACAGTTCCTCAAGAATGCTCTGATAAATCAAGTCCGATTTGGCGTCCATAAGCCCTCCTCGATTTTTCATTTGTCCGTATATAAGTACATTCATTATAAACTTCCTGGCAAAGGCTTGTCAAGCCGGGCGTTACAGTTCAGCGTCCCCCAGAGCGGACTCCCTGTTACTGCTCAGAGTCCTCAGTAAATTGGAATTTGTCGGGGAATCAAACCAACCCTGTAGGGGCGCCGTTTCGGCGCCCGCTCCCTGCGAGACGTTGCGTTCTATCGGACGGGCGGCGCAACGCCGCCCCTACAAGAGCGTGTGCATCTCCCCGACAAATCCCTATTTATAAGGGGACTCTGAGCTGTAACAGCCGGGCGGCCGCTTCATTCGACTACATCAAGCACTGTCTGGGGCTCCAATCTCCAAATCAGGTGTTGGCAGAATACCAGGCAGTGAAGAAGTGTTTGATTTTTTCTGTACCCTGTGCCTTCTGTATATAAAATTGGAGGCTGTTGCAGCTTTTTTATAATCTACAACAGCCCTTTGAATTATTAGATTTCTTATCAATTACAAAACCCAAGTTGGTGGTGAAAAGAGTACCTGAGCGCTATTCAGCGGCCTCAATCGTATCGATGTCTGCTTCCGACTGCGATTCGTCTGCCGTGAAGCTGTCGCCTTCGTCGAATTCAGAAACGTCGGAGTTCTCCACCCCGTCATCATCGCAGGCAGTTCCATTTTCGGACACCTCGGAGATGTGCTCCGCGTCGGCGTCGACAACAGCTTCGTCCTCCGAGACTTCGGGGGCGGCCTCCGCGTCAGCGTCCAGGGGGGCGGATGTGCCTTCCTCGCCGGCTTCGGCAGAGGCATTCGCCTCCTGCGCCTCGTTATATGCCGGATCGCCGCTCAGGCTCTTGCCGCCGTCCGCCCAGCGGTCGACGGTGGAATCCACATATTCGTTGCTCTCGACGATTTTGAAGAGATCGGACTCCGCCGTCTTTTCCGGGTCCAGCGGGGAGTCGTAATCCTCGTCAAAATCCTTGAGGATGGAGCCATTGCCGCCGTAGGCCATATCCTCGTCGTTATACAGATCGAGCATGTAGTTGAGGAAGGTGACGCAGAAGTCCAGGGACTCGGCGTCTCCCGTGTAAGCGCCGTCCGCTCCGGCCGTGCCCTTGATGAACTGCTTTTCAAAGGCTACGGTGTCCTCGAACTTGCCGTCGGAGATCTCCCGGATTACGCTGTCCAGGGTCTGGCCGTCGTGGAGGCTGCCCAGCATATCGCTAAGGCCCAGGTGGATAGTCTCACTGTCCATCGACACCGTGCCGGTCTCCGCATCCCGGCGTATAGAGGATTCGCGCCCCGCATGGGTGGACGCCAGCTCGCCGAGATAGAGGGAGGCCAGGTAGCCGGTGACCTATCGGGGCGGCGTCTTCTCGGTGTTGTTGAGGTTCGGGTCGTCCGCCCGTTCCAGATCGTAATAAACGGTGTTGGTGCCCTCCCGTCCATCCGGGGATTGGAGCTCGAAATCCGGGTCCACGCAGGCGTTCAGCAGCATAGAATCGTTGAACCGATCCGCCCACCACTTCGTCTCCGGGTTGTAGCGGTAGAACCAAAGGTCGCGATAGCGGTAATGATAATTGTTCTGAACCGTCGAAGCCAGCCCCTCCTTGAGCCAGTTCGGGAAGAAAGTAGCCTCGTATTTTGACCAGTCCTTGTCGGGGTCGGTGATGTTCTCGTGATAGTCCAGCAACTCCTCCGGGGAGGTGCCGCCGGTCTGACCGATGCGGTTGTAATCTCTCATGAAGGCGTGGAGCATCTCGTGAATGATGAAGTTCTCCAGATCCGTGGTGTCGTCCGTCAGTCTGTATTTTCCGTTCTCATCTACCACAACGTTGCCTTCCGCGTCGTTGAGGACGAAATTCTCTGCGCCTACGCTGAGGATATAGCCGAAGTGGACAAACTGATCATCCGCCTCGTCCCGCCAGGCATTTTCAGAGACGGAGGCGATGGTTTTGGCCGGCATCTCAAGCTCGTGGGCCATGGAGCCATCCTTGTCGCCCTGCACAAAATAGATATAGAGGCCGATCTCTTCGCCCAGCTCGCCATTTTCGGCGGCCTCCCTGAAGCAGGGGAAGCTGTCCCTGAGCAGGTTCACCGCCTGAGGCTCCAGCCGGTTCTTCACCAGATCCACCAACCGTTCCAGATCCTCGGCAGCCACCGCGTCCTTCGCTGTCTGGGAGCAGTAGAGATCGACGAGATTCACCGGCGCAGGCTCCGGCTCCGATGGCGCAGGCCAGTAAACGACCTCTTCTTCATCGTCGGTATCGTCGTGGTGATGGCTGTCATCCTTCTGAGTGCTGACCGTTTTGGCGTCGCCATAGATCCCACTCAGATCGATGTTGCCGGGGAAGATGTAGGTCACGCCCTTGGTCCGATCGTAGACCGACAGCACACCCGAGTTTCCAAAAAGCGCCGTTACATCGTCCGCCAGCGCGAGGGACCGGCCCTACATGCCGTATCCTTCCGGCAGGAAGAACACCCGCACCGGCTGAAGCCTGTCCGACCACACGATGCCCTCCGCCACTGTGCCGTTCTCATCCAGCCACATCACCGGGATCTCCCAGGACATCCCCTCCGCCGATGTGACCGTCGCCCGCTCGACCCTGGGCTGTCCCGCCACCGGCGCGGACAGCCCCGACACGCGAAGTCCGGACAGTCGCTGCCCCGCCTCGTCACCGGTCGCCGCGCTGTCCAATGTAACTACCGTTTCAGCATACACGCTTCCAGTCATCCCGGCCAGCATCGCCAGGATCAGCACCGCGCATAACGCCATCCGCCAGAGTTTTCCCTTCATCCTCAAATCCTCCACCCTCCTGCCCTGTTGTGTATTAGAGTGTGTTTCCAAAGTCGCCGCACTGCAATTTCGGCGTCTTGGCTTGCATTTCCGCGTTATTTTTCTTGACAGCGGCGACCTGCTCAAATCTATGATTTGACCAGGTCGGTCTGGCTAAAGGCCAGACTTGCAAATCCAGCGGATTCGCAACCTCGCCCCACTAAGCCTGCGGAAAAATGCCTTGAACTGCAAGCAAAGGTGCCTTGCCAAAATCTTCGATTTTGCCAAGGCAGTCTGGCTAAAGGCCAGACCTGAAAACCTGAAAGGTTTTCAGCCTCTTCGCTCGAACTTGCAGCACTTCGACTTTGGAAACACACTCTAAATAATTATTGCATGGTTCCGGTGTCTCGATCAGGATCTGTTTTTTTCATCTCCCCATAGAAGTTGACGATGATGGATGTGATCAGCGCGACCACGACGATGCCGTAAACCCCGAGAATGACGCTCAGGATTCGCCCGATACCGTCGGAGGGCGTCAGATCGCCGAAGCCGATGGTCGTCACGATGGCGAAGCAGTACCACAGTGCGTCCCAGAAGCTGTTGAAAGCGTCATCTATGATATTCAGCACAAAGGAAAAGGCCACCATCATCACCAACAGACCGGATATGATCTCTACGGCGTAGGTCTTGCGAATGATCTCCTTCAGAATATCGACCCTTATATGGGAGAAAATGAGGATCATGACGGTGAGGAGCGAGGATAACGCGGCGATAAAGCCTACGATGACCATCGAATACCTGTCGAAAGCACCGTAGGCGAGTGAGATTATCGCCAGTATGATGACTGCGTTGAAAAGAACGGACCCAATATTGTGATTTTTTACGATGGCAAGGACCCGTTTTGAGAGCGCACAGGCCCAGTATATCATAAAAGCCGCCACTGTCGTCGTCGGATTGAGGCCGATGACCGCCGAAAGCGCGCCCCAGGCCACAAAGGCGGCGCTGCAGACCAGATGGACAATGAATGTCGGCCTCGATTCTCCGCGCAGGCGGAAGGCGCGGAACAGGTCAACCAGGCCCAGTGTGACATAAAAGGCGCAAAACCAGGCTGACGTTTTGGCGTCATATGGGTTTGCGATCCACTTTTCCATGAAAGTAAAGGCGATGGGAAAGGTGAGTACGGAGAACAGCATGTGGCCGAGAAAGGGTATTTTTCCGAGATTGCTTTTCAGCAGACCAATCATTTGAAGGCGCTCCTTTTAATAGGATCAGTTCGATTAAAAAAGCATGGCGATGTAGAAAGTGACCATGTTTTTTATTTCCTGGAGATCCACCTTTTCAATGGGCAGGTGGCCCAGAAGCTGGTGGAAGCTCTCGATATACACGAACAGTATCAGAAATATGCCTGCCACCGGGATCAGGGCGTCCAGCAGGCGATTTTTCGGCTTGCGCGTGTATGAGAACAGCAGCACCACCGGAGCCAGGAAGAACAGATAAACGGAACCGCCGAAGCCGACAGCCCGGGAAAGCCGGATGCCCGAATCGATGGAGGCGTTGATCTTCTCCTTCTTCAAGGCCGCTTCCAGCTCCTCGGGCGACAGCCTGCTCTCCGCCGCTTCATTGTCCGTGGGCCTGGCGAGCTCATTCTCCAGCGCCAGATGCAGGTTTGCGAACGCCGCTTCCAGAGGTTCCGGCGTCTCCTGAACCTCCACGAGGGCCGCTTCCGTCGGCGACGCTTCATCGCCCGCTCCGATGTTCTGGACCACCTCACCCAAGGAGATGCCGATGACCACCGAAAGATCGAGGAGACTGACCACCACGAGCATGATGGCAAGGAACACGGAGAAGTTCCAGGCGTTGCGCCGGGTCTTCAAAAACACCTTGTATTCCTCATGGGTCTTGCCGTGGCGGCGGAAGCGAAGCTCCCGCGTCTTGACGAACAGACAGAGCGCCACGAACAGCACAAAGGTCATGGGCGGCTTCACGGTCAGCAGCGGAAAAGCCCAGACAGGAATCTGAACCAGCCCTCTGGCGGCGTTCAGCTTGAGCAGCATACATCCCACCTCATAGGCGATGGGCAGCAGCGCCAGCAGGCGGAAGAATATGCGGGCCTTTCCTGTAAACACCCGGCGAGGGTCGTAATTCAGAAATATCATCGTCAGCGTACAGAGGAACAGGTCCACGAAGAGGTTGAAGGCATAAAAGCCGTATGGCAAAACCAGGGCGAGCCCGCCTTCAATGGTGGGAAGGGCCTCGGCAGGGTTCTGAAGGAGCGCCGCCAGTCCGCCAACGATATAGCGGTAGAATACCAGATAGGAAAGCCCGCACACGCCCGCCATCGCCGCGCCGTTGATGAGGAGCTGCTTTTTGTAGCCCTCGTGGGCGCTGAGAAGCTGGGCGAAGTTGAAGATGAGCAGAAACGGCAGCGCCATTTCCGCAATTTCTTCCAGGACTGACAGCCAGCCAGCGCTCTTTGCGGCGATGTCCGGGGCGAAGCGTCCTCCAAGCCTGAGGATCACCGCAATCTGCGCGAATACGAGGCACAGCCAGCCGAGCGCTTTAAAATGCGTGGGAGATAAAGGCCCCCTGTAGTGAATATCATTTTCAAGCGTCGTTTCGTGGATCTGCAATCGCCTTTTCGTTGCAGCGCGAGTCCCATCGTGCCTGCCAAACATAGGATGCGGCCTCCCGAATAATGTTATAATCTGATTGTACCGCCGGAAGAGACGATCTGTCCACCATCCAGTGTAAATATTGCCATCAACGAGGACCGCCTTCCCAGTGTCCGTCCTGATCCATAATAACTGTTTTGCCGTCGCCAGAGCCATGCGATTTCACGATATCCGTTCCGCGAAGTCCGTATTTTGAAAAACGATTGACCTGTCAGTCCCGCAGACAGATATCGTCATGGATTATTCTTCGCTTTGAACATCTCCACGACTGTTTCAAAATCGTCCCTGCTGCTGTAGGAGGTGCCGCCATCCTTTACGCTTTCATTGGGAACCGTCGAGTCCACCAGGGTGTTTTTTTCGACAAATCTGTAGAAATCCGATGTAGCGGCGGCGTCCTTCTCAAGAGGGGTAGGCTGTGTCGAGCCAAAATCGTCCATCAGCAATGAACCTGCTGGGTGTGTATCCGGGTCCATGGCATCCAGACGGTACATATAATTCAGAAAGCCCACGCAGAAGGACAGCGTCTCCTGCTCCCCGTCATAGGCCTGCGCTTCCTCGTTATAGTTTCCCTTGACGAAGCGCTCCGTGAAATCCTTTGTGTCCTCAAAAGCGCCACCGGATATTTCATGGATGACTTCGTCGAGCGTGTCGCCCCGATGCAGACGGCGGAGGACCTCGCTCAGTCCTTCCCGCAGCTTTTCAGAGGAGAGGGATTGGATATCGCCGTTCTGGTCGAAGGTCACCGCGGGGGAACCTTCCAGCGCCTGGTATCCCAGATCCGCCAGATACAGACATGCCATATACCCGGACACATAGGTCGCGCCGTTCGTCTCCCCATCGTCATTGCCCTCCAACGACGCTTCCATGTCATACCACTGCTCGCCGCTCCCCTCCAGGTAATCCCGGTAGACATACATTTGGAGGAGCTGATCGTTATTGCAGGTATCAATGTACTGCTCCGCATCAATGTCATAATGGTATTCCCGAAACAAATACAGATCTGCCGGATATATGTTGCCGACGCATCCGGCTGTCCCCTCTATGAACCAGCTTGGGAACTGGGTTTCCTTTATCAGTTCTTCTCCTTCCTCCTCTGTGAACAGTTCATCCGGGCTAAACACATAGGAAGTTAAATCGGTATAGCCGGACATGCCTGCGCGATTGTAGTCGTACATAAAGGCATGGAACAGCTCATGGCAGAAGGTGGTATCCACCTGAATGCGCGCCTGACCGTCCAAATTCAGCACGGCATTGTCCATGTCGTCGGGGGTGACCAGGGTTTCCGCGTCAATGCAGATCATATATTTTAACTTGCCTTCCCCGGCTTCATATAACGGATATCCATTGACATACGCATAGGCGCCGGAGAGGACGTCCTTGTGCTCCATGATCCCGTCCTCATCTCCTGTTCCATAATAGATATACAGACCGATTTCCCGCCCAAGCGCGTCGTTTTCCGCCGCTTCACTGAAGCATGGAAAGCTTTCGACGATGAGATTCACCGCCTGCGGCTCGATGGATTTCACGATGAGACCGACCAGCGATTGAAGCTGCTCGTAACCGAGCGCATCCTTCGCGCTTTGAGAACAGTAGGTATCGACAAGACGGTAAGGCTCCTCCGAAAAGCCGGACGCCCCGAAGCACCCCGCAAGCATCACAATGCACAGTACGGCGGCTGTCAGCTTTGCCACAACAATGTTTCCTGCGCCAGAACTGAGTTTCATTAAAATTTCCTCCTTTTGTTTTTTGCAAAGGCGGCATGTCCATCTTTTGGTAAAACCAGAACTTTACCGTCAATGCTGTCCTGTATGGTGATATCAAAATTTCAAATGCCTGCATGAACACCTGCGACTATGGATTATTCCAGAACTGCATATTTATTATAATGAATTGCCCAGGCACATGTCCACCATTAATGTATGATATCGAACACAATATTCTGTAATTTACGATAATTATATCGCTGTAGAAAAGGCGAATGGCAACGCTGCGGTGACACTTTACGGATCTTTTGTATTCCTCAAGTCTGGACACAGGCATAGTTGCTATGGTAAAATAATAAAAAAGCTTTCGCAGACTACGGATTAATGTTGACCGCCATTATCTGCGGCACAGAATACAGAACCACGATACGACGGGCCGTTTTTCCGGATGAAACCTGTCAGGCAGCGGATTGCCATCGTCCCTGTACCCGGGAAAACATATTTCCAGGTCAGGTTATCGTGAAATATAATTCCACAACAGGAGTGGATGCCGATGCGCTCAATCCGGGCAGAGCAGGACTTATTGTAAAGAGGCCATCTATGATGTATAAAAATGAAATGGAGGAATGGTTATGAGGCGTTTGATGTGTGTGCTGGTGATGATGTGTGTGCTGACGGTGAGCTTCTGTGCCATGGCTGAGCAGAGCGCGACCGTGACGGTGAAGGGCATCGGGGAGAATGTCACGGTGACCCTGGCGATGGAGGACGGGAAGATCAAGTCCGTGGAGGCCACCAGCGACAACACCGAGGCGGACGAGCGCGGTGTGGAATCGCTGAAGCTCGTCGCGGACGCGATGGTGGAGAAAAACAGCGTCAACGTGGACGCGATCTCCGGCGCGACGGGCACGAGCAACGCGGTCATTGCCGCGGCCACCGAGGCCTGGCTGCAAATCCAGGCGGAAGCGGCGCGCGGGGAGGGCTGGATGGAGGCGGCTCTGGACGGGGACACGCTCTATCAGGTCGCGCTTTTGCAGTCCCTGGTCCAGGGCTATTATGACGGCATCGTCACCGTGGGCGAGTTGAAGCGGCACGGCGATACCGGCATCGGCACCTTTGAGGGCGTCAACGGCGAAATGATCGTGCTGGACGGCACCGTCTATCAGGCCGTGGCGGACGGCAGCATCGCCATCCCTGCCGACGAGGAGACCGTTCCCTTCAGCAACGTGACCTTCTTTGACGTGGATGAAACGCTGTCCCTCTCCGGCATTGCGGATATGGCGGCGCTCCAGGAGGCGATGAACGGCGCGGTGAACGCCCTCGGCGCGAACTGCTTCTACATGGTGAAGATCGACGGCACATTTGATTCCATCAAGGTGCGCAGCGAATACAAGCAGGAAAAGCCTTATCGGGCGCTGGACGTGGCGCTGGCGGAGGATCAGACGGAGTTTGACTACACGGACATCCGCGGCACCATCGTCGGCCTGTACTGCCCCGATTACATGGGCGGGCTCAACACCCCCGGCTGGCATTTCCACTTCATCAATGAGGATCGGACGAGGGGCGGACACGTCCTGCAGGTCAGCGTGAGGGAGGCGGAGGCCGCCTTCGACATGACCGACGGCTTCGAGATGGCGCTTTCCCGCGAATCGGCATTCCAGGAAATGGAGCTGGCCAAGGATGTGAACGAGGCAATCCATCGTGCGGAGACGGCGACGACCGGGAAAAACGATTGACCGGCTGCAGCGTGAAGGATCAGTTGCAGCTCAGCCTTTTTGAACTATACCTGTACGGGCGTCGTTTCGGCGCCCTTCCTTTTTGCGCGACATCACATCCTACAGAGAGGGCGGCGTAACGTCGAACTCCCTTTTTATACCGGGAGACTTATCAGAAGTCATATATTATATAAAATAGATAAAGCAGTATGAAATAAACCGGGAACACAAGCACATCAATAAAGTCCATTGTGGAACTCGCTCCGGAAAAATAAATATAATATTCGTCTGTACCATTTGCTAAGGTACCGCTAAATAAGACTTGTGTTTTGTAAATATTTATGAAAAAATATTATTGATGGATTATGTTTTGCCTCATCGTGCCATGAGGCAGGATCGCTTTTTCTTATAGATAGAGGGTTGGACTTTCGGAAGGGGGAGGAATTGACTTGAGAATTGTTGTATTGGGCGCTGGAGCGATGGGCGGCCTGTATGGCTCCTACCTGAGCAGGGGCGACGACGTGACGATGGTAGATATCAATGCCGAGGTCGTGGACAAGATCAACCGCGAGGGCTTTGAGGTTCGCGAACCGGACGGCAGCTCCAATATCTTCCATCCAAAGGGAGCTACCACCACCGCGGGCATGGAGCCCGTGGACCTCATCATCATCTTCCTGAATTCCCGGTTCAGCGAGAGCGCGCTGAACGCCAACAAAGGCCATTATCGGCCCGAATACCTGTCTGATGACGCTGCAAAACGGCTCCGGCCACGAGGCCACGCTGGGCAAGTTCGTGCCCCAGGAGAACATCATCATCGGCACCACCCAGCACAACGCCAATGTGGCGGGCCCCGGCATCACCAACCACGGCGGCTCCGGCATGACCCACATCGGCTGCGTCACCGGTTCCGCCAGCCGCTTCCAGGCCATCGCGGGCAGCTTCACCGCCTGCGGGCTCCAGACGGACGTCGGCGACGACGTCCAGAAGATGATCTGGAACAAGATGTTCACCAACGTCTCCGCCTCCGCGCTGACGGCGGTGCTGCAAATGCCGCTGGGCTACATCTCGTTGGACCCCTTCGCCTGGGGTCTCTGCCAGAAGCTGATCCGCGAGACCGTGGACGTGGCCGCCGCGCTGGGCATGGATTTCGTTTACAACCAGAAGGTGGCCGAGGTCAAGGCCGTCTGCGACAATTCCCCAAACGGACTCACCAGCATCTACACCGACATCAAGAAGGGTCGCCGCAGCGAGGTGGACACCATCTCCGGCTCCATCGTCCGCGCCGGCGAGAAAGCGGGCGTGCCTACGCCGAACCACTCCTTCATGGTCGCGCTGATCCACGCGCTGGAGGACAGGACCGCGAAGTGATCTACATTTGTATATAAGGAGGAATCGCCCATGCCCTGCAATTCCCTGTATGATTTCACCGCCGGTAATCCCAAGCGAGTGCCTGAGAAGCTGCCGCCGAAGGAGTACACCATCGGCAATCTGCACATCGTCGATCTGACCAAGACGATGGACCCCAACACGGAGACCCGCCGCTGCCGCCTGTGGCGGTTCAATACCGGCGGCGTCATCCCGGATTTTCATACCATCATGGACCTGACCAGCTACCTGGGCACCCACTGTGAATGCCCCTATCATCACGATGAGGACTGGCCCTCCGTGGCGGAGCTGCCCCTGTCCCAGTTCATGGGCCGCGGCCTGTACGTGGTCATCGACGACCTGCCGGAGAACGCGGAGATCACCGCGGAGGCCCTGGAGAAGCATCTGGGCGCGAGGATCAAGCCCGGAGACACCGTCATCATCGACAGTCCCTATCGCATCCCGCCCTTCACCCCCGCCACCAACGGCCCCACGGACCACCGGCTCCACATGGGCGCAGAATCGGCTCAGTGGCTGGCAGACCGCGGCGTTCAGAGCGTAGGCTTTGGCGATGGCGTGACCATCGAGGACTGCGAAGCCAACGTCAAGCCCTTCCACGACATACTGATGGCGAACAACTGCACCTTCCTGGAGGTCCTCCAGAACCTTGACCTCTTGAAGACCGACACCTTCTTCATCAGCTATGCCCCCCTGCCCATCATCGGCCTGGATTCCTGCCCCGTTCGTGCGTATGCGATCGAGGGGCTGGCGGAGTTCAGCAAGTAGGTCAACGGATTGGGTGGAATTGAACCATAACGTTTGAGAATCCCGGAGGTTTTATGGCAACGGTAAAATATGAAGACATGCTGGCTGAGTTCCAGCGGGTGCTGATGAAGCGGGGCTTCTCTGAAAAGGATGCCTTGGACGCGGCAGCAGTGTTCGCGGACAACAGCCTGGACGGCGTTTACAGCCACGGCTACATCCGCTTTCCCCGCATGGTGAGCTATCTGGATCAGGGGGTCATCGACCCGAAGATGGAGGCGACCTGCGAAATGTCCTTCGGTGCGATGGAGCGCTGGAACGGCCACCGGGGCTTCGGCCCGCTGAACGCCCGCAAGGCCATGGACCGGGCAATTGCGCTGGCCCACGAATACGGCATCGGTCTGGTGGCCCTGGGCAACAACAACCACTGGCTCCGCGGTGGCAGCTACGGCTGGCAGGCGGCGAATCAGGGCTGTATAGGCATATGCTGGTCCAACACCACGCCCAACATGCCCGCCTGGGGCAGCAAGGACCGCAAGATCGGCAACAATCCCATCATATTCGCCGTGCCCCAGTCCAACGGGGAGCACGTGGTGGTGGACTGTGCTCTGTCCCAGTTCTCCTTCGGCAAGCTGGAAGAAGCCAAGCTGGCGGGCAAACAGATGCCCCTGCCCTGCGGCTATGACGACAATGACGAGCTGACCACGGACCCCGCCCCCGTGATGGCCAACCTGCGTCTGGCCCCCGTGGGCTACTGGAAGGGCAGCGGCATCTCCATGCTGCTGGACCTCATCGCCACCGTGCTGACCAATACCAATTCCGTCCAGAAGATCGGCACCTTCGGCGCGGAGGTGGGCCTGAGCCAGATCATGATCGCCATCGACCCGGCAAAGTTCAACGACGCCGCCACCACGGATGAGATCGTCAAAGCCCTGATCGCCGACGTCAAGTCCTCTGAGCCTTTGAAGGGTGGCGCGCCCGTCCGCTATCCCGGCGAGCGGGACGTCAAGACCCGGAAGGAGAACAAGGCGAACGGCATCCCCGTCAACGACGAGGTTTGGACGCTGATACAGGGATTGTAACACAGCGTTGCGATCATCAGAAAAATAGACCTGGAACAGTACGGACATCGTAGGGGCGCCGTTTCGGCGCCCGCCCCTACGGAGATATAAGTGCGAGTAACAGAGCAGAGAAGGTGAGGCAGGAGGAAAAAGAAGGGAGCCCCAAACGCATAGATCGGAAAACCAACAACATTTTCGACCAATTGAAAGGAGAAACCCCATGAAGAAGTTTTTGTCCATCGTCCTGGTTCTGGCCATGGTCGCGCTGTTCATCCCCGCGCTGGCTGAAGTAACCCCCGAGCTGATCCTCACCATCGCCTCCAACGCCACCGACCCCACCAACCCCTACAGCTACGGCCTTGACAAGTTCAAGGAGGTCGCCGAAGAGGTTTCCGGCGGCAAGATCGCCGTGGTCGTCCACAAGGGCACCCTGGGCGAGAACGAGTCCGAGCTGGTTGAAAAGCTGACCATGGGCGCGGCCGACATGGTCGTCTCCTCCCCGGGCTTCATGACCGGCATCGGCGTGGCCGAGGTCGATTTCCTCTCCCTCGAGTATCTGTTCGACAGCTTCGAGCACTGGGAGAAGTGCATGGACGGCGAGTTTGGCGCCAACATGCGCGAGCTGATCTCCCAGAAGACCGGCAACATGTTCCGCATCATGGGCTACTGGTCCTCCTCCGTGCGCGACGTGTACGCCAAGAAGGCCATCAAGAGCCCCGAGGATCTGAAGGGCCTGTCCATCCGCACCCAGTCCTCCCAGGTGCAGCAGCAGTTCTTCCAGGCCTGCGGCGCCATCCCCACCAGCGTGGCCTGGGGCGAGCTGTATCAGGCGCTGCAGCAGGGCGTCGTGGACGGTGCTGAGAACGACTACACCAACCTGACCCTGAAGGAGCACCATCGTACTCCCAACGGCAAGTTCATCAGCGAGACCCATCACGACTACACCACCCGCCTCTTCCTGATGGACGGCACCAAGTATGACCGCCTGACCGACGAGCAGAAGGCCTGGATCGACGAAGCCAGCGCCGCCGCCACCGCCGAGGAGCGCGCCATCACCTATCGCATGTTCGAGGAATCCAAGCAGAAGGCCATCGAGGCCGGCGCTGAGGTCACCGAGCACGCCGACATCGACATCGCCGCCTTCAAGGCCATTGCTGCCCCATCCAGGACGAGTTCGCCGCCAAGAACAACATGACCGCCCAGATGGACATGATCCGCGCCGCGGCTGAATAATTTCATTGGTAGAATCCGTACCATTATGAAGGTCCCCTGCCCCTGCGAAGTGGGGGGCCTTTTTGAGAGAATGGGGAATGGAAAATGGGGAATGATTGTGGAAATCCTCCGGATTTCTTTTTATTAATATAATATCCGGTCATCGGGCGATTATCTTCAATAAAAACAAATCCGACAGGATTTGCTCCTTCATTCCCCATTTCCCATTCCCAATTCCCCATTAACTGCATGTATTGATTCGGAGAGGGCTATGAAAAAAGCGATTGACACCATGCAGAAGATACAGATCGCCATTGGCGGCGTATTTCTGCTGATCTTTCTGGTGACGGTCGTCATCCAGATGGCCTGCCGCTATTTGGGCGTGGCGGCCATGTGGACGGAGGACGTCTCCATGTATTCCTTCATCTGGGCGGTGTTCACCGGCGCGGGCGCGATGGTCCACGCCAAGGCGCACTTCGCCTTCACCACCCTCAGCGATTCCATGAAGGACCCCCGCAAGAAGGCGATGCTTCAGATCTTCATCAACATCGTCATGCTGATCTTCTCCGTGCTGATGGTGAAGTACGGCATCGACGCGGCGAAGCAGTTCTGGAATTTCCGCTGGATCACCATCCCCTCGCTGCAGCGCGGCCCCACCTGGCTGTGCATCCCGCTTTGCGGGCTGACCTCCAGCATCTATCTGCTTTATTCGATCTATGAAGAGATCCAGAAGCTGAAAGGAGGCAACGGCTGATGTTAGGCGCGATTCTGGTCATCATGTTCGTCCTGCTGGTGGCCATCGGCTGCCCCATCGCCTTTGCGCTGGGCCTGGTGTCCTTCACGGGCATCGCCTGCCTGCCGGACATCCCGAACATGGTCGTGTTCACCAAGATGTTCAACGGCCTGAACAGCTTCACCCTGCTGGCCGTGCCGCTGTTCATACTCGCCGCCAACCTGATGAACGAGGGCGGCATCACCGAAAAGCTGATCGAGTGCATCTGCGACCTGGTCGGCCACTGGAAGGGCGGCCTGGCCCACGCCAACGTGCTGGTGTCCATGGTGTTCGCCGGCATCTCAGGCTCCTCCCAGGCGGACACCTCCGGCGTCGGAAAGATCTTCATCCCCGCCATGGAGAAGCAGGGCTATGACAAGGGCACCTCCGTCGGCGTCACGGCGGCGTCCTCCACCCTCGGCTCCATCATCCCGCCTTCTATCACCATGGTGGTGTATTCGGGCATCGCCAACGTGTCCACCGGCGCGCTGTTCATGTCCGGCATCGTGCCCGGCATACTGCTGGGCGTCGCCATGATGGCGGTGGTGGTTTACTATTCCGACAAGAAGCACTTCCCCCAGAGCCCTAAGGTGCCCGTCAAGACCGCCATCATGCACACGCTGAAGTCCCTGCCCGCCCTTCTGACCCCCATCATCCTCATCGGCGGCATCGTCTCCGGCCTGTTCACCCCCACCGAGTCCGCGGCCTTCGCCTGCATCTACACGCTGCTGGTCGGCATTTTCTTCTATCGTTCTATCAAGGTGCAGCGCCTGCCGGCGATACTGATCGAGACCATGAAGATGGCCTCCCTGTCCCTGTTCGCGCTGGCCACCGCAACGCCCTGGGCGAGCTGCTGAGCTACTATCGCCTGAACGTCATCGCCCAGCAGTTCTTCACCGCGCTGCCCGGCGGACGGTTCGTGTTCCTGATCGTGGTCGTGGCCTTCTTCCTGTTCGTCGGCACCTTCATGGACGCCGTGCCCGCCATGATCCTGTTCGTGCCCATCATTCTGCCCTCCGCCACCGCGCTGGGCCTGAGCCCCATCATCCTGGGCCTCATCATCATCGTCACCCTGGCCCTGGGCCTGGTCACCCCGCCCTACGGCCTCTGCCTGCTGTTGGCCTGTAACATCAGCGGGACGACCATAGAGGAAGGCTTCAAGGGCACCTTGCCCTACTTTCTTTCCTCCTTGGCCGTCCTCTTCCTGCTGATCCTGTTCCCCAACTTCTGGCTCGCCATCCCCAAGGCCATCTTCCCGGCACTGTTCTGATTCCAAGGGGCTGTCTCCAAACGAACTGTGGGACAGCCCTGTTCCATTTATGAAGCATAGTCTCCTGTGGGAGCGGGCGCCGAAACGGCGCCCCTACAGGGGTATGCGTTATTTCAAAGATGCGTACCTTATTATATGATTGAGGCTATTCCATGGGCTACATTTACCTGCTCCTCCAGGCGCTGATATTCAGCTTTGGCGGGATATTGATCAAGACCACGGCGCACTGCTTTTCATCCTTCATGGTATCGTTCCTGCGATTCGCGCTGGGCGTGGTGTTTCTGCTGGCGTTCCAGCTGATACGCGGGCGAAAGCCGAACATCAAACTGGCGAATAAGATGATCATATTTGGCGGCATCGCCAAGACGCTCCACTATCTGGGGGAAAACTTCGGCGTGATGCACGGCTTTTCCTACGGCAACGTGGTGATCTGGCCGGTGCAGACCGTGGTGATACTGCTGATTTCTGTGTTCATATTGAAGGAAAAGGTCACCCGGCGGGCGGTGATCGGGGCGCTGCTGTGCGTGTCCGGCATCGTGCTGCTGACCTGGAACGGCATGCCTATCGAGAAATTCATAGGCGGACAGGGGCCGCTGCTGATGGTCTTCGTCATCGCGGGCATCGGCGCGTCGCTGTTCTCCGTGGCCCAGAAGAAGCTGCTGGATAAAATGGACACAGTGGACCTCAACACCTCTATGTTCATCATCGGCGGCTTCTGCGCCGGGGGCGTGCTGCCCTTGACCGGCGCGCCGGTGACCGGCTGATTTGAGTTGCCCGCGGCGGTATCCATGCTGATCCTCGGCGCGATTACCGGCGTGGACTTCCTCTTACAGGCCGAAGGGCTCAAGACCGTGCCCATCTTCACCGCCACCGTGGTCCAGAGCTCCACAGTGCTGCTGGCCCTGCTCTGGGCCGCGCTGCTGTATCACGAGCAGATCACCCCATGGATCCTCGCCGGAACCGCGCTGTTTTGGTCGGCATCATCTGCGTCAATCTGAAAAGCACTGGAAGGGAAAAAAGATAAAGGGGGAGAAACCACATGATCTACGGCAATGTCAACAACGAATTCTTCGAGCAGCAGACCGCCATACTGGCAAAGCCGCTGCGGGACGCACTGCACTTCCTTAAGACCGCCGATCTGGTCAACCACGAGGCGGGCAAGTTCCCGATGGACCTGAACGGCGTCCCGGTGATCCTCCAGGTGATGGACCTGAACACCAATCCCCGTGAGAAGCTCTATCCCGAGATTCATCGCAAGTACATCGATGTCCAGTTCTGCGTCAGCGGCGGCCCGGAGAAGGCTACTTATTACGATGACGACGGCTCCAATGTGGTCCGCTCCGATGAGCTCGCCACCGAGCGCGACATACTGTTCTATGAGAACAACCCCAAAGCGCTGGAGAACAGCGTCTACGTCATCCCCGGCACCTATGCCATCTACCTGCCCTGGGATGTCCACGTCCCCGGACAGAACGCCTTCGACGATTCCCGCCCCTTCCGAAAGATCGTCATGAAGGTGCCGATGGAAGCCTGTCTGTGACAGGATAAGCGTCATCTTCAAGTTTGCTTTCTCGTCGCTGTGCCGCGCTACAAATCAATGATTTGTGGCGCGGCAGTCTGTCCGTTGAGGTTTTTTTATTTTTGTATGCAACTTTTTGCCGCCGTAATCCGTCTGATAGAGGAATCCAATAATTCTGAAAGGAAAACAGAAGCTATGATTGTACTAATCCTTGTCTAAGCCGTCGCTGTCGTTCCGTTCCCGGAAAATCTGTGACAGTTTTGTGACCCGCCTCATGCTATACTGTTCCCGTAAACAAGAAAACCGACTGCCGCATATCGGCAGTATAAAGAAAGAAGGTAACAATATGAAGAAGATTATCGCGTTGCTTATGATTGCGGCACTGATGCTTACCGGTGCGGCCTTCGCAAAGGGGACTTACCTGGGAACCATGACTGTTGTCAACTGTGAAAACTGGGTCACTCTGCGTGAAAGCCCCAGCACAAGCGCTGATACCGTGATACGGGTACCCTACGGGGAGAACGTTGACTCCTACTACTACAACAGTCGTTTTACTGAGTGCTATTACAAGGGCCTCCATGGCTACATACTTTCGGATTATCTCTCTGACGGTTATTATCGCGACTACCAGCGCTATGAGTACGGCGACTCAACAGAGCAGAACACGGATTATGATAACCTCCTGGGCTCGATGCGCATCGTCAACTGCAAAAGCTGGGTGACTCTGAGGTCAAGCCCGAGCACCAAGGCATCGACGGTCACTCGAATTCCTCTGGGCGCTTATGTCGAGGCATACAAGTACAACAGCAAGTTCTCCGAGTGCTACTACAATGGAATGCACGGATATGTGCTGAACAAGTATTTGGGATAAATATGGCAGACCTAAGACTGGTCTGACAGGTTCTCATAGAACAAAATCCTCCCTGGACGCGATTTTTTCCTGACTGTGATTTTTCAAACACAGTGGGAAGAAAGGAATCGGCGCCAAGGAGGTTTTTTATGGTTCCGGCTTTATCAAAATAAGGGTATGCCTCACCTGTCAATTGTTCTTCCCGGAAGCATACCGGTATTTTTCGAAGAGATACCGCTTCTTCTTTTGCGTAATATCCCCGTACTCAATGGCCTCTACAGGGCAATTCTGGATGCAGGACATGCAGTGAGCACAGTTCTTCCCGTGCCAGATGGGTTTCCCGTTGACGACTTCAATCACATTCAAAGGACACAGACGCGCGCATTTCCCGCAGCCGACGCACTTTTCGGTGGCATGGAAGTCGCCGACACCCTGCCGAACGCGAACCCACACCGGGTTGAAGGGCAGGGTAATGAGCAGCTCAAATAACCATACGTGGCGGGATTTGAGGCGCTCCCCGTTCCTGATGGCAGCGGCTATGGCCTCGATTGCCTCGGCAGAGGTTCGAATTCTCCGTTCGATCTCCGGCGTATCAAGCTCCGGATAATGGTCGTTGGCAATGTAGTTTCGGGGCATGGTGAGGTCCCCGCAGCCCATGTATCGAAGCCCCTTCTTCCGCATGATATCGCCTGCCAGTACCCCGCTGATGCCGGAATAGCCGCCGCTGGTGAAGATGAAGAAAGCATCTTTGCTGCCGGTCAGCGGCGTTTTCCGAAGGTAATCGGCGAGAAAGCGCGGCATTTCACAGACGAATGTCGGCGCACAGATGACGAAGGGTTTTTCCGAATGGATGGGCGCGTGGTTGCCCCGCTTAATCCTGTCCAAAAGATTCAGCGTTTCATCCTCCAGAAGTGCCGCCAGCCGCTGCGCGACAAATCGCGTATTCCCCGTAGCACTGAAAAACAGAATCATTGAATCAACTCCTTATATGGTTCCTGGCAGTCGGTGACATTGGAAGGCCGGCTGCGATATTTTTAACCATACCCGTAACATGTTAAAGCATATAAATCTATTTTATCATATTTCATCACTATGGGCAACCATCATGCCGCATGGCATCAGGATACATGCAGGCGTTAAATTAATATGATAGAACAAGACAGAAATGACTTTTTCGAAGGTATTGTCAGTTTCATCCCGGTATGTGACGTCGGAATATTAACCTGGTTTGAGGAAATAGCAAGAATAATGCCTCAATCCTCACAAAAGATAACAAAATTCACACATTGGAATTATAATCAAAGATGATATAATATAAAAGGTGTTATATGCTGGAGAGAATGTGGGAGGTATGTGAGGACGGACAGGTAGACATGAGGGAAAGTTCCCAATAATAACTATACTTGAAAGTTGACGGACATATTATGGCAAAGCAGGAAAGAAATCACGCGCAAACGGGCATTGGAAGGCGTTTTCATCAGCTTGCGGAGCGGACACGTCAGAGCAATATGCGGTCAGCCCGGGAGCAGGCGGTATTCCTCTATTTTCTGATCGTCTTTATTCTGGTTTCTGTTTATCTGGATCGCGACAGCGCGCTGTCCATTGCCGGGGAGAGCATTCCCATGAATTCAAACTGGACCACTGAGGCAGGCGAGGTCGTGGACCTGTATGAAATGCCCCTCGGCCGACTTGAGTTGATTGCCGATGTCAGCGGCCTCCCTGTCGATGGCAAGTCTCTGTGCCTGAAGAGCATCGACACGCTGTTCGACGTCTATGCCGGCGGGCAGCGCGTGTACAGCTATCGTCCGATCATCCCCAAACGGCTCGGGGCATCCTATGGCATGTACGTCCATACCATACCGATCCCTGAAAAAACTGCCGCGCTGAGCCTGCGCCTGGACCCTGTCTTTCCGAATGTCCCCGCCGCGCTGGACGATGTGGTCATCGAGAACGGCGGTCAATACATGAACGCCCTGTTCAGAAACAATCTGCTGTCCTTTGGACGCTCCACGATAATACTGTTCATCGGCCTGTTCTTTCTGACCGTCGGCATCTTTGGGAAGATACTCATGAACAGCGCCGGACTGGATTTCATCTCCCTTGGGATATTCTGCGTCCTGATCGGCTTTACTGGATTTAATGATACGCTGCTATTACAGGTGTTGACGGGGCATCCGTCGCTCATTCGGGTGATCACCTATGTCTGCCTGATCTTCATGCCCTATCCGGCGGTGTCATTCTTTGCCAGTGCCACTGGAAACAGCCGCACCTGGATGATACCGGCTTCCCTGGTGTTGAGCCTTGCCAATTTCGCCGCACAGGTGCTCATGACCCATCGCGGTATCTCCGATTACTATTACATGGTCTACCTGAGCCATGGACTCATCGTACTGGCTTTCATTGCGACGGTCTGCCTGCTTTTCCGGGCAATCCGCCAGCACACCATCCAAAAGGAGCTTCTGCGCAGCCTGATGATCGGACTGGGCGCGATGATGGCCGGCGTCACTCTGGATATTGTGCGGTATTATATTCAGCAGAGCTACGGCTCCTCCGGCTATACCCGGCTGGGTGTGCTGGTGTTTACACTGATGATGGGCGTCTACCTGTTCAGGGAGCAGACCCAGGCGCTGCGACAGAAGCAGCGGGAGAGCTCGGTCCTGCTCAGCGAGATCACGACGGCCTTCGCCAGGGTCATCGACATGAAGGACAGCTATACCAACGGCCACTCCTCCCGCGTGGCCAGGTACACCGCGATGCTGGCCAGGGAATTGGGCTGTGACGACGAGACGGTGGAGAAGTATTATCGCATCGCACAGCTGCACGATGTGGGCAAGATCGGCGTTCCAAAGTCCGTGCTGAACAAGCCCGGCAAGCTGACTGACGAGGAGTATGAGATCATCAAATCCCACACCCAAAAGGGATATGATGTGTTGAAGGACATCAGCATCATGCCGGAATTGGCGATCGGCGCGCAGGCCCATCACGAGCGTCCCGACGGGAAAGGCTATCCCAACCATTTGAAGGGGAACGAGATTCCCAGAGTGGCCCAGATCATCGCTGTGGCGGACTGCTTTGACGCCATGTACTCCAACCGTCCCTATCGCAGCCGCATGAATTTTGATAAGGCCGTATCCATCATCAGGGAGGTCTCCGGCACCCAACTGACCCCGGATGTGGTGGATGCCTTCCTGCGCCTGGTGGACAGGGGCGAGTTCCGCGATCCCGAGGATGATGGCGGCGGCAGTCTTGAAAACATAGAAAACATTCGCAGCGGTTTGGAGAATTCCCCGCAGGCATAGCGCATTATCGGCCTGCTGACGATTGAGTGAGGTATTTGAAAAGATGAAAACAGATGTCATTGTGATTTCCAATAGCGGAAACAATATGGAGAAGGTATTGAACCAGGTGGACGCGCTGGCGGTCTACCAGGTGCTTTCCCCGGAGGACGCCATGCACCTCCGCCTGCTGGCGGAGGAGACCATGGCGATGATGCGGGCCATTACCGGCGAGGTCAACGGCGAATTCTGGATCCAGAATCAGGACAACGTGTACGAGCTTCACCTGAAGGTCGATACGCTGACCGATGAAAAGAAGCGCGAACAGCTCCTTTCCGCCTCCTCCAGCGGCAAAAATGAAGCCACCCGCGGCTTTATGGGCAAGCTTCGCGCCTTTTTCCAGCCGACGGCGGACGCCCCCATGTTCACCTCCGGCTTTGCCGGCGGCGCGCCGCAGATGTACGGCAGCTATGAGTGGTCCATGGAGGATTACCGCGAACAGCTCAGACAGCACCGCGAACAGAACGAAAGGGGAGCTCAGGAGGCCTGGGACGAGCTGGAAAAGTCGGTCGTATCCCATGTCGCAGACGATGTCAAGGTGAGCATACTGGGTCGAGTGGTGGAAATGACCATCATCAAGGCGATGACAAGGTGAGCCGCGGATGCGGAGAGAAAAAATGAGCGATCATCAGCCTGCTGTACGCGGCTGGTGAGATAATAATCTGGAAAGGATGATTTGAACCATGACGACAAGGGATGAGAGACTTGCAAACCTCAGCGTGAAGCTGGCAGATCTGAGCAACAAGGCGGCGCATGCTTCTGAGGAAGCGAAGGCGGCGCGTGAACTGCGCAAGGAAGTCATCAGCGATAAGATCAGCACCGCCAAGGGCAACGTGGCCGCGATGCAGGAGGATGCCCGGATTGCCGAGGAGGAGCGGAAGGGCAAGATCAGAAGCGCTCTGCTCAAGGCCCGCATGACCGTCAAAGCCAAGCATGAGGATCGCAAGGAAGCCCGTGACAAGCGTCACCTGGAGAATTTCATCGATGATGAACTCAATTACATTCTCGATTGCTACGACACCGCCGCCTTCCTGATTGCCGATGCCGAGCTGTCGATACTGGAAGTCGCTGGTGCCATGATGGAGTATGAGGAGCGCTTCGGTGGCGAGACCCAGGAATGACCTAAAAGCTTTGCCAGGTGAACAGACAGCGATCGGTATTGATTGGCAATATCAGGATTGTACCCTGATTTTACATCTCAGTGTCACACATAAACAGGGATTTGGCGGGCTGTGCCCGCACCCCGATTGCTGCCGCGCATAGGTACCGGTCTTTGGGGGCCATAGGTCCGAGCCCCCAAAGACCTTCGATACGTTTCTATTATTTCCCCGTTCGAGGTTCCGACTTTTTGCCCCATAAATCCGAGAGCAAAAAGTCTGCGTTTTGGGGCTACAACGCAGTTTTTGAGGTCGTGCTTTTTGACCTCAAAAACGTCGCCTGCCGCTAAGGTAATAATAGAAACGTACCGAAGGTTCTGGGGGGCTCGAATCTATGGCCCCCCAGAACCGGGGCTCCTCCGCGGCAGCAATTGCCCGTGGGTGCAACCCACAAATTCCAATTTGTCATATGTCTGAACGTACAAGCCAGAACGGAGGATGGATATGAGCGATGTCTACAGACTGGCAAAACCGAGAAAGAAGGGGCTGATCTCCCTTGTGTTCAGCCGCTTTTTTGTGATTGTTGTGCTTTTGCTGGTGCAGATACTGATAGTGATCAGCTTTTATTCCTGGCTGAAGGATATGATGCCCTATTTTTCGGCAATCACCGTGGCGTTTACCATTGGCGGGGTGATCTACCTGTTCAACTGCGACATGGATTCCTCTGCCAAGCTGACGTGGATGTTCGTCATCTCCCTCCTCCCGATCACCGGCGCGGCGCTGCTGGTATTTACGCAGACCAACCTGGGCCATCGGACGATTCAGCGCCGGGTGGCGGAGCTGACGGAACAAACTGCCCATGCCATTCCACAGTCTCCGGAAGTGCTGGAAAAGCTGGCGGATGATCCCGCGGCGACGGATGATCTGGTGACCTTCATGAACCGAAGCGGCTGTTTTCCCGTATTTGAAAACACCGAAGTCACCTATTTCCCGCTGGGCGAGGATAAGTTCGAGGCGATGCTGGAGGAACTGCGCAAGGCCGAGAAATACATCTTCATGGAGTATTTCATCATCGACGAGGGCTACATGTGGGGCAGCATCCTTCAAATCCTGGAGGAGAAGGCGAAGGCCGGCGTGGATGTTCGCGTGATGTATGACGGCATGCTGGAAATCTCCACGCTTCCCCCGGATTACTGTCAGCTTCTTCAGGAGCATGGCATCCAAGCGAAGGCCTTTGCCCCGATCCGGCCCATCGTTTCCTCCCATTACAATTATCGCGATCATCGTAAGATACTGGTGATCGATGGAAAGGTGGCCTTCAACGGCGGCGTCAATCTGGCGGATGAATACATCAACCGCCGGGAGCGCTTCGGCCACTGGAAGGACACGGCGGTCATGTTGAAGGGCGATGCCGCCCGCAGCTTTGCCCTGATGTTTTTGCAGATGTGGAACATTACCGAAAGGGAGCCCCGTTTCGACCCCTGGATTGAAGACACCCACTATGTCCCGGAGCATCCTTCCGGCTTTGTGATCCCCTTCGGAGATTGCCCTCTGGATGAGGACAAGGTGGGCCGGGCGGTGTACATGGATATCCTCAATCGGGCGAGAAGCTATGTGCACATCATGACGCCTTACCTGATTCTGGATGGCGAGCTGGAGACCGCCATCACCTACGCGGCACAGCGCGGCGTCGATGTCAAGCTGATCCTGCCGGGCATTCCTGATAAGAAGCTTGCCTATGCGCTGGCCAAGTCCCATTACCGGCGGCTGGTCCACGCGGGCGTCAAAATCTATGAGTATACCCCTGGCTTTGTCCATGCCAAGGTGTTTGTCAGTGACGACGTGAAGGCGGTCGTGGGAACCATCAATCTGGATTACCGCAGCCTGTATCACCATTTCGAGTGCGGAACCTATATTTACAAATCGGATTGTATCCCCGATATCGAACAAGATTTCCAAAACACGCTGTCCAGATGCCGCCAAGTCACGCCCAAGACCATCAAAAATGAGACGCTTTATTACAAGATCACGGGCAACCTGATAAAATTCATTGCCCCGCTCATGTAATAGTGTAATGGTATGCAGGGCGGATATTGAGCGCTTACGACGTTACTGCTCAGTGTCCCCGGGACGGACTCCCTCAGTCTGACCTTCGGCCATCCAGCTCCCTCATAGAGGGAGCTGGCACGCGAAGCGTGACTGAGGGAGGGGACTCTGAGCTATAACCTTACGAAAGCAGCGCCTCATCTGAAGAAAAGACGCCGTGAATTCAATATCATCAGCGCGAATACTGTATTCTGTTCCGGTTATAGCCGGTGGTCACAAGATAGGTTCCTTCTCTCTGCGCTTCTGTCAGTCCGACTGGGATACAGCCGCTCATTTCCTCAACCTGTGTATCAGAGGCGACAAACTCAAACAATTCGCCCGTATCGCGTTCAATGATCTGAACTGATGCGTCCCCAAAGAAGAGCGAAAGCTCTATCAGAACCGCCTTCTTCGCGTTCTTATTCTTTTCGATCATACACGATACAAGCTCCCCGATAACGAGGGCCGCGTTGTCGGCTTTTGTACTCGCAATTTGATGGGAAAGCATGCAGCTTCTGACGCGCTGCGCCAAGTCAACGGTCGAATTTGCTGAGAGCACATCGTCCATGACCACGATCTCCGAACGCATATTGCCAAGCAGTAAGGGAAAGTTGTCCTTTCCAAATCGCAAAAGTACAAACAACAGCAGGCAGATCAGCGTTAGCACGGGCGCTATGGCAACGCCAGCCCACACGCCGTTGATGCCAAAAAGCGCAGAGCCCAGCATCGGAAGGAGTACATACAACAAGCCATACTGGAGACATGTGAAGCCCGTCGCTATCCCTATGTGATCGATCAGCATATAATACGAGGTCATCAATGAACTCGCGCTGCAAAACGTTAATCCAAGCGATACAATCCGAACCGCGGAGACCGACGGCGCAAACGACGCACCACCAGTGACTCCGAAGATGGCGCAGAATTGCCTCGCGAAAGCGAAGATCAGCGCCGTTGCCATCACGCCTTCGATGAGCGCGGCCTTTATGCCGGCCTTTATGACCCTCTTGATAAGCTGATGGTTTTTCTCACCAAAATAGGTGCTGATGAGCGGCTGCATCGCCAAACCCACTCCGTCCATGATGGCGCTGAATTCAATCAGGCTGATGACCATGGCAAGGGCCACCAGGCCTGGCGTGCCATAGTGCCTTGAGACAAAGCCAATCATCAAATAGTCCATCAGCCCCCAGCACAGGTAAAGCGAGGCATCCACGATACTGTAAGGAATAGTCACGAAATAATTTAAGCATATTGCATATAATTACCATATATGGTATACTACTTCCAGATAACCTACAGGGGGTAGAAATGCCATGGCC
>CACZXF010000009.1:0-74278 GCA_902785105.1 uncultured Eubacteriales bacterium
TACCATTCCATCTGATAAAAATCGCTCCATCTCTGCTGTAGTTCAGCTTCGTTGGTGTGTTTTCCCTTCCTTGTAGATGCATGAATAATCCAGGTTATTTCTTACATTGTATCATAAAGCATAGGAAAAAGCCACATCGCTCAGGAAAATACTTCCTGGTTACTGATCTGAAGACAATGTTTCTCATCCACATTGTGCTTTCAACCCCAAATTATGCTCTGTCATTTCCGAATAATATGGTAAGTTCCTGCATTTCAAGGTTGAATTAAGGGAACAGACCTATAATCCCGCCAGAATAAGATCTATAGGGCTTACAGATTTTCCTGTCATGCTTCCGCATTCCCTGGAAATATTAGCAAGTGCATTATTCCATCTTTGTGCGGACATACAGGCATTATGGTGAAGTCATCTGCAAGGGAGAGATGGTGTTGGAACAGCGGGCAATCGACGACAGGGCGATGAAAGCCAGGCATTCGGAATACGAGCTCGATCAGTTGGTTCGGGAGAACAACAGGTTTATACTGCGCTGCGCTTCGAAGACATGCAAGCGGTTCATCACGGAGAGCGATGATGAATACGAGATCGCTCTGGTCGCCTTTTGCGAGGCGGTTCGGAGCTTCAATCCCGACGTCGGCGGCTTCAAAGGCTTTGCCGCCCTGGTGATCCGGCGCAGGCTGATGGACTATTTTGACAGTGAAAGCCGCCATGCCTCCGAGATTGCCGCAGGCAGCGCGATGACCTGGGACGAAAATGAGCAGGCGAGCAGCATCGTCGCCGAGGTGCAGGGGAAAATCGTCGATGGATATTTCAGCGAGGCGCGCACTGTGAAGGATGAGATCGAAGCGCTGGGCGAAACGCTCAAGGCGTATGGCTTTTCCTTTTTTGATCTGGTGGATGCCTCCCCCAAGGTGGAAAAGACCCGGAGGTGCTGCGCCAGAGCGGTAAACTGGATGCTTGCGCTGGCGGAGCGTGTGCTGACGATGCGGAAAAAACGCAGCCTGCCCGTGATTGCCATCTCGAAGGCGCTGGAGATCGCCAGGAAGATCATCGAGCGCCATCGCCGGTACATCATCGCGGCGACGGAGATACTGGATGGCGACTATCCCCATCTGGCGGAGTATCTGGATTACATCAAGAGGGAAAGAACGTTATGAAGGCAGTTGTATTGGAGACGCGCGGTCGGGAAGCGGCGGTGCTGGCCATGGATGGCGGCGTGTATATCGCCAACGGGAAATATCACGTGGGTGAGACCATTGATTACAGGGAAGCGAAGCGCCCCTCCGCGCGCCAATGGGTTGCGGCGGCCGCCGCCATGGTGGTGCTGCTCGGCGCGAGCGCGGGGCTGTGGGTGGATCGCAACTATGTGGCCTATGCCGAGGTGAGCCTGGATGTGAATCCGTCCATCGTCTATACGGTCAATCGCCGGGATCGGGTGCTGGGTGTGCGCGCGGTCAATGAGGACGCGAAGGGCATCGTGGAAAGTCTGGAGCAGGACGGCATTCGCTTTGCGACGCTCACCGACGCTGTGGATCGAACCATGGCGCTGCTGGAGGATGAAGGCTACCTGGACGAGGCGCAGGCGGACTATGTGCTGGTCAATGTATCTGCGGATGACGGCGACCGACAGACCCGTCTGACCGGAGAGGTCGAAGCGGCCATGTCGAAAACCATGGAGCGGGACGCCACGCTGGAGTACAGGATTGACACATCTGACCGCGCCACCGCAAAGGATGCCCGGGACAATGGCATGAGCACAGGGCGCTACGCGGCTTGGAAACAGGAAGAAGAAAAGCCTGACGATGCGCACCCTGACATGGAAGCCTATTCCGACATGCCGGTGCGGGAGATCATGGGAGGGCCTGCCGCTGACGGCGACAGGACGGTGCCGGAGAATGAAGGCGCTGAATCGATGCCTCAAATCGAAGATGCCGCGCCGTCCGCGCCGAAAGACCGCGCAGAGCCTGAGGGCGAAAGAGGAGAGGATCGATCGGAAGCCGTTTTGCAGGAGGATCCGAAACCACGCGAGACGGATTCCGCGGCAGACGGTTACGAAGCACAGGAGAAAGGCGCGGAAAGGTCGGCTCCGACGCAGCAAGCGGATTCGCAGTCCAAAGCTGAAAAGCCATCTGCGCCAGAGCCCGTCGACGGCGAAAGCAACAGGGAAATGCCAGATGATCAACGCCAGCCCGATGAAAGCGCCGCTGCGTCGAATGACAGGTCTGACGCACAAGCGTCCCCACAAACAGGCCCTAAGAATGACGGCGGGCACACTGGGAAAAGCTCTGGTGAGCAGCCCAATAAAGCGCAGGGCGATCCGGATCGAGGCGGTTGGACGTCTGACCCAGGTCTTCAACCCGGACGTTGACAGGCTGGCCATTGCCGATCTATAGATTCCTATTCAACACGATATTGACCAACCTCCCGGCTTCTTCAAATAGCCGGGAAGTTTTTTTGAAGGAACCCCATTTTTCACGCGCTGATACCCGAAAATATAAGTGTCAGGAGGTTCAGACCAAAGTTCAAAATCTTCAAGCTTCGTTTCAGGCAGGAGTGATATCATTCAATCATTGAAGGAACGACCTGCCACAATCCTAAAGCTTGGGTTGAAACGCGCATGGCGCGATACTGAGGCGGGAACCGACAATAAATAGAAATGGAGGATACCACAATGAAAAAGATTCTTGCAGCAATTCTGACGACCGCAATCCTTTCGACCGCCGTGATCGTTCCGGCGATGGCAGAGAACAATCCCGGGGGCGGCCAGCCTCCGCAGCAGCAGAGCCAGCAGATGGGCCAGACTCCCGATCAGGGCAGAGGCCCTCAGCAGAAGCAGGGCGGCCAGAAGCAGGAACATGCGCCTCAGCAGAAGCAGGGTGGTCAGAAGCAGGAGCAGGCACCCGAGCAGAAGCGCGGCGAGGAGACCAACGGCGCGCAGCAAGGTAAGGCTCCGGATCAGAAGCAGAACAATAATGGAGGCAATGCGCCTCAGCAGAACGAACAGCAGGATATGAATCGCCAGCAGCCCCCGGAGAAGCCCGCCGACGATAAGGGGCAGACGATGCCCGGGAAGCCCGCTGACGGTCAGGCTCCGACCGACGGCCAGCAGCCCCCGGAGAAGCCCTCGGAGGATCAGGGTCAGACGATGCCCGAGAAGCCTGCGGAAGGTCAGGCTCCGACCGACGGCCAGCAGCCCCCGGAGAAGCCCAGCGGCGATCAGGAACAGGCGATGCCCGAGAAGCTCGATAACGCTCAGAATCCGATCGATGGGCAGCAGCCCACCGACGGCGCCAAGCCCGAAGACATGTCTGTGGGTGGCATGATCGACTTCGACGCGCTCGTTGAATCCGGCGCGATCTCCCAGGAGACCTGCGAAAAGATCAAGGCTTATATGGAGGAGCATAAGCCCGCCGACGGCCAGCAGCCGCCCGAGATGCCTACCGACGGTCAGCAGCCCGGCGATGGCCAGCAGCCGCCCGAGATGCCTACCGATGGCCAGATGCCCAGCGACGGCCAGCAGCCGCCCGAGATGCCTACCGATGGTCAGCAGCCTACCGACGGCCAGCAGCCGCCCGAGATGCCTACCGATGGTCAGCAGCCCGGCGACGGCCAGCAGCCGCCCGAGATGCCTGCTGATGGCCAGATGCCTGCCAGCGGCCAGCGCACGGGCCTGCTCGATGAATTGCTGAGCGCGGGCGTTATCACTCAGGAGGAGTACGACGCCATCTCCGCCGCGATGCCCGCGGACAGCCAGATACCCGGCATGCCCGGCGAAGGTCAGAACGGTCAGATGCCCGGCATGCCCGGCGGCGACAATACTTCCGTTGAATACAGCGCGGCGGCCACCGTTACCGAGAACACCGACGGAGAAACCTACGCCTCCTCAACTGACAGTGAAAACGCGGTGCTGGTCTCTGGAGACTCAATCGAGGTGATCAACGCGACGATCACCAAGACCGGCTCCAGCAACGGTGAGAGCGCGGACTTCAACGGCGTGAACGCAGCTGTACTGGCCAAGGATGGCGCGACCCTTTCCATCAGCGATACCACTGTGACCACGGACGGCACCCATGCCAATGGCGTGTTCAGCTATGGCAGCGGCACCACCGTGAATGTCTCCAACACCACCATCACCACCACCGGCAACAACTCCGGCGGCCTGATGACCACGGGGGGCGCGACGATGAACGCCGACAACCTGACCGTCTCCACCAGCGGCAATTCCTCCGCGGCGATCCGCTCCGACCGGGGCGGCGGGACGGTGAACGTAACCAGCGGTACCTATGATACCACCGGCGTGGGTTCTCCCGCGATCTACTCCACCGCCGACATCATCGTATCCGGCGCGACCCTGTCCGCGACCAACTCCGAAGCCGTGGTCATCGAAGGTGGCAATTCCGTCACCCTGAACGACGTGGACATCACCGGCTCCAACACCACGCTGAACGGCCAGAGCACGCAGAAGACCAATGTGCTGATCTATCAGTCCATGTCTGGCGATGCCAGCGAGGGCAGTTCCTCCTTTACAATGGCCGGCGGCACCATGACCGCAGAGACTGGCAGTATGTTCCATGTGACCAACGTCACCACCACGATCACCCTGGAGAATGTGGACTTCACTTATGCCTCTGACAGCAGCGTGTTCCTGGATGCCTCCGCGGATTCCTGGGGCTCCAGCGGCAAGAACGGCGGCAACGTGACGCTGAACCTGGTGGACCAGGCCATCACCGGCGCGATCACCTCTGACAGCGTGTCCTCCGTCACCGTGAATCTGGACAGCGCCTCCACCTGGACGCTGACTGGTGACAGCTATGTGACCGCCTTCAATGGCGATCTGAGCAATGTCGACCTGAATGGCTACACGCTGTACGTGAATGGCGTGGCTGTGAATTAAATCATTATACTTACGGGAGAAGTCTCAACGGCTTCTCCCGGTTCTATATTCTATACTATTCTTCTAAAATCTATATCACTTCAGGCACCCTTGCAGCTATGCAATACTTCAATATTGTTTTAAGTTTCGCGTGGATAATGATTGCATCGAAAGGGGAAAGTTCCCAAGGAGGCGGATTACTATGAAGCGCATTTTGGCGGTTGTTTTATCTTTGGTTCTTATTTTGAGCCTGTGTATGTCGGGCCTCGCCGAGGGCGGCCCAGGCATGGGTCAGCCGCCGCAGGGCGGGCCAGGCGCAAGCATGGGCAATCCGCCCGACGGCATGGGCGGCCCCGGCGGCATGACGGAGGGCGATGTCGCCGGCACGGGCAACGCCACGAACACGAGCGGACTGATCGACGTAGAGGGCGAGACTGTCTCAACGGACGACAGCCTGGCCGGAGCGATCGAAAACGCGGATGGCACGATCGCGATCTCCGGGATTTCCTATGAGAGCGGCGATTACGGCGATACCCTGCTGAGCGCCAGCGATTCGGATGTGGCGCTGATCGGCGCGAACATCCGCCTGGACGTGGATGAAGCCGTCTCCGGCAATGAATCCGCCGGGACCGCCGCTTATGTGGACTCCGGCACGCTGACGATCTCCGATTCCACCATCGAGGTGGGCGGCGCGGGGCGCTACACCGTGGCGGCCACGGGCACGGCCACGATGGTGGTGGAGGATTCCGTGATCGTCGCGGGCGGCGACGCCGGGGCGAGCGGCAATACCGCCGCCGTCAGCGAGCCCGCCTCCAACGCGGGGCTGCTGATCTCCGGCAACTCCCGGGCCAACTTCTCCGTGGGCCAGACCCACACGTTTTACTACGATTCGCTGTGTGTGGCTGACGGCTGGGCCGCGCTGTCCACCGACTCTGCCACCGGCAGCGGGCTGGAGTTCGTCGGCGTGAACACCGAGGCGCTGGCGCTGCACGGCGGCTACGGCATCTACGCAGACACCAACTGCCGGGATTACCTGTACGGCGCGACGCTTGTCTCCGCGGAGGTCGGCGCGATCCTTTCCAATAACGGCGCGATTACAGTCGGTTCCTCAGGGGACGCAGAGACGGCGACGACCCAGGACGGCCACAGCGCTCTGGAATACCGCGACGGAGAGATTGGCGAGGATATGCGCACGACCATCATCGCGGGCCGCAACGACTTCCAGCTGCATTCTCCCGACATGATGGGCGAGGGCAATTCGGACTACACCGCAAGCCTGTCCCTGAGTCACGCCACCCTCATCATCGACGATGCCATCAACAACGAAGGGTACTGGTCCATTGGACAGGTGGCGAACCTGGTGAACGACAATGGCGCGAACGCCGTGAACGTCACCCTGACGGACGACGCGGTTTGGAATGTGACCGGCACCTCCATGATCTCCTCCCTGACGATTGAAGGAGGCGCCTACGTGCTCGTCCCAGAAGGCGTTACGCTGACGGTGGGCGGCGTGGAGTATACCAACTGCACACTGACTGAGCAGGATTTGTAGCTTACAGGGACTGAACCCGCCGATAGCTCCAAGCTGTCGGCGGGCTGCTATTTAAATGACAGAAGAGTGTCGATTTGTCTGACACAGAGGCAGTTTTACGACGCCATGGTGAATGATCGCAGCTACAGAAAGGCTCTGAAGCCTGAAATAGCTCAGGAGGAGATTCGGAAGAATGCCGGAACACAGTTTGACCCCTTGCTGGCCGCAGAATTTCTGAACCTTCTGGAGGGAAATTCCGAGATCGCCCTGGGTGAAAAGGTCGGGGCGGAGGTCGAGAGAAAAAGCGGACTTCTGTCGGAGATAGACGCCGAGGGCACCGGTGTCACGGTTCCCATCGCCTACAGCCGATACATGCTGAATTTGAATGAGACGATCATAGAGGTGGACGACCGGTTTGAAGAGATCACCGGATATACCCGCGATGACGTCGTGGGCAAATTGTCGCAATATGAACTGATTCCCGTGGAGGACCGGGCTCATTACACGCTGCAGGTTACCAAGCAGTTCAAACAGGGCGATATGGCCTATCTCCGCCATGAGATCAGACGCAAGGACGGGGAAATAATCCAGGTGGCCTGCTATGGACGACGATACTACGATTCCGCGATCAAGGCATTCAGAAATGAAATCATCATTTTCCAGCTTTGATGAATTGGAATTTGTAAGGGGGGACGACCTCTCAGGCGCTTCGCGCCAGCTCCCCTGAAAGGGGAGCTATCAGCCGTAGGCTGACTGAGAGGTTCGTCACCCTACAAATCCCTGTTTATTTTGTCAAACTGAATAGGTACGTTCATTTATTAATTTGCAGAACTGTGCGTTTATGCCCTTGCATTCAGTCTGTAATATTCTGATAATATAAATGGGCAGATTGTAAATGGCTTATTCGGACGATACGGCCAGCCTGCCAACGGGATAACTGCAAATGCGAAAGGATGTGCTTCTTTGAAGACGACGCTGATAAACAATTGTCTGACCTTCCAGCCGGAAGGCCGCATTGATTCCAATAATGCGCCGGCGGTCGAGCAGGAGATCATGGCCGCTTTGAACGAGACCCCGGACGTAGATGTTGTCATGGACGCGGAAAAACTGGAATATATTTCCTCAGCAGGCTTGCGGGTGCTGCTGATGCTCCTGGAAAGCGTGAAAAAATCGCTGACCGTGATAAACGTCTCCCCGGAGGTCTATGACATATTCGAGGTCACGGGTTTCAGCAAGCTGATGGACGTGAAGAAACGGCTACGGGAGATCAGCGTGGAGGGCTGTGATGAAATCGGCTCCGGAGCCTACGGCAGGGTATATCGCATCGACCCGGAGACCATCGCCAAGCTTTACGCCCCGTCCGTCGACCTCGCGGTGGTGGAAAGGGAGCGGGACATCTCCCAAAAGGCCTTTCTGATGGGCATTCCGACGGCCATCTCCTACGATGTGGTGAAGTGTGGCGACTGCTACGGCGTCGTCTACGAGCTTCTGGACGCCCAGACCCTGGCGCAGGTCATCACAGAAACGCCCGACAGGCTCACGGAGATCACCGTCAGATGCGCCGGGCTGTTAAAGGGACTGCACCGGATCGTGCCGGGCGCGAATTCCGGTCTGGAAAACAGAAAGGATGAGTTTCTCGGCTGGATCGATTCCATTTCCGAATATGTCACGGCGGCGGAAGCAGACACGCTCAGAAACTTCATTCGCAGCGTTCCCGATCGTGACACCTTACTTCACGGCGACTTCAATTTCAAAAACATCATGCTGCGCCACGATGAATTCCAGATCATCGACATCGGCGACGCGGCCATCGGGCACCCGGTATTCGACCTGGGCATGATGATGCAGGTGTATGTCATCATGCCGGAGGGTCTCGGAAGGGAAAAGGGCGAGGCGGAGGTGAAGCGCATGCTGGGCTTCGAGCCCGCCAAAGCTGCCGAGGTGTGGCACACGCTGTGCGGCGCCTACTTTGGGCTGTCGTCTTCTGAAGAAATTGACGCCATGACGGCTAAGCTGATGCCCTACGGCATCCTGTGGAATCTCTATCACCGCATCAACAGAGCCCGCGGGGACAGCGGCATGATGTCGATGTTGGTAGACAAGATTCTGCGCGGCGAACTGCTGCCCGCCATCAGGCAGAGCCAGCCGTTGGATTTCTGATATTATAAGGGTTATATGATCCTGATCAGCCCGCAGGGGCGGCGTTTCGCCGCCCCGCATTTTTTTACACCAATATCCATTCTGAAACCACTCATTCAGTACCAGGCATCTCTGGGCCGGTGCGGCTGACCGTGAATTTTATGTAAGGTCTCCCTTCCCATCGTTGACAAATATTTTTTACAGTGTATAATTGTATTCAAATGAATGATCGATAGAGGCGCGGGGAGCATCAGTATCGCCGTCGAGTCCGCCGAGGGGCTTTGACGCGGCGCGAAAGGGATTCCCGCCGAAATCTGCGGGCTTCGGCAGCTCGGGGGTTGGTGAGGCGCGAAATACGCGGTTCACTGTCACAATGATATTGTGGAGCGCTATCTCTGATCTCTGTCTTACCCTGAAAGGGCGATTCATGTGACCGGAGTATGGAACTTCGGTCATTTGTTTTATATCAGATATGGAGGTTATCGTCATGAAGAGAATCATCGTCACCGTCCTGGCCCTGTGCCTGTTGCTTTCCGCCTGTGCCTTTGCCGAGGGGCAGTTCCGCGTGGGCATGGAGTGCGACTATCCCCCCTTCAACTGGACCCAGGTGGACGAAAACGAGAACACGGTGCCCATCGACGGCGGCATGGGCTATGCCGGCGGCTACGATGTGGAGATCGCCAAGCGCGTGGCCGAGGGCCTGGGCAAGGAGCTGGTGATCGTGAAGGTGGAATGGGACGGCCTGATCCAGAAGCTGAACGCGGACCAGATCGACGCCGTCATCGCGGGCATGTCCCCCACCGCCGAGCGCAAGATCACCGTGGACTTCACCGACGCCTACTATAACTCCGACCTGGTGGTGGTCGTCCGCAAGGACAGCGACTACGCCAACGCCACCTCCCTGGAGGACCTGTCCGGCGCGAAGATCACCGGCCAGCTCAACACCTTCCACTACACCGTCATCGATCAGATCCCCGGCGTCCAGAAGATGCCCGCCATGGACACCTTCCCCACCATGACCGTGGCCCTGACCTCCGGCGCCATCGACGGCTACATCTCCGAGCGTCCCGGCGCGGTCTCCGCCTGCGCGGCCAATGACGCCCTGGCCTTCGTGACCCCCGGCTTCTCCGCCTCCGAGGAGGACACCTCCGTGGCCGTCGCCATCAAGCAGGGCAACCCCGAGCTGGTGGAGCAGATCAACGGCATCCTCGCCGGCATCGACGCCGACACCCGCACCCAGCTGATGGACAACGCCGTTTTGAATCAGCCTATTTCGGCTGATTAATGTGGAATTGGGAATGGGGAATGGGGAATTGAGTTACCGGGAACCCGGGCTATTTCATTCCCCATTCCCCATTTCCCATTCCCCATTTTTTATTTAAGGATGTGATTTCATGCCCAACGCGCAATCCGGTTTCTTTGAATGGGTGTTCTTCTTCGTGCGCACCTACGGCCCGATGTTCCTGCAAGGCGCGGGGACGACGCTGCTGATCGCCCTGACGGGCACACTGGTGGGTTTCATCATCGGCCTGGCGGTGGGCTATGTGCGGGCCATCCCCTGCGCGAAGGAGGACGGCGCGGTCAAATACTGGCTGCTCAAACTGGCCCGGACGCTGCTGGGCGTGTACATCGAAGTCTTCCGCTCCACGCCGATGATCGTGCAGTCGATGGTGATCTTCTATGGCGCGTCGTCGGTGCTGCACATCAATTTGCCCTACCTGCTGGCGGGCTTCATCATCGTCTCCATCAACACGGGCGCGTACCTCTCGGAGATCGTGCGCGGCGGCATACAGTCCGTCGATCCGGGGCAGATGGAGGCCGGCCTCGCCATCGGCATGACCTACGGCCAGACCATGCTGAACGTTGTGCTGCCCCAGGCCATCCGAAACATACTGCCCGCGCTGGGCAACGAGTTCGTGGTCAACATCAAGGACACCTCGGTGCTGAACGTCATATCGGTGACGGAGCTTTACTTCGTCTCCAAGTCGGCGGCGGGCACCTACTTCAAGTACTTCGAGGTGTTCTTCATCACCAGCGTCATCTATTTCGTGATGACCTTCACCATCACCCGCTTCCTGCGCTGGGTGGAGAAGAAGATGGACGGCCCCCAGAACTACGCCATTCACGGCTCCCAAACCGTGCCGGATGTCGAACTGATCCCGAAGGGAGGCGCGACGAATGAATGAGACCGTATTGCAGGTCAGGCACCTGAGCAAGTCCTTCGGCGACCATGAGGTCCTCCGGGACGTGGACTTCACCGTCTCCAAGGGCGAGGTCATCTCCATCATCGGCTCCTCCGGCTCCGGCAAGTCCACCCTCCTGCGGTGCATGAACCTGCTGGAAAAGCCCACCAGCGGCGAGGTGCTGTTCCACGGGGACAACATACAGGCCCCCGGCTTCAATCTCCAGACCTACCGCGCTCACGTGGGCATGGTGTTCCAGTCCTTCAACCTCTTCGCCAACATGACCGCGCTGGACAACTGCGTGGTGGGCCAGATGAAGGTGCTGGGCCGCTCCAGGGTCCAGGCTCAGAACATCGCCATGGCATTTCTGGAGAAGGTGGGCATGTCCGCCTATGTCAAGGCCAAGCCCCGCCAGCTCTCCGGCGGCCAGAAGCAGCGCGTCGCCATCGCCCGCGCCCTGGCCATGAACCCCGAGGTGCTGCTCTTCGACGAGCCCACCAGCGCCCTCGACCCTGAGATGGTCGGCGAGGTGCTCACCGTCATGAAGGACCTGGCCTCCACCGGCCTCACCATGCTGGTGGTCACCCACGAAATGGGCTTCGCCCGCGACGTCTCCGACCGCGTGGTCTTCATGGACGGCGGCGTCATCGTCGAGTCCGATGTCCCCGAGGTCGTATTCACCCAGCCCAAACACCCACGCACACGGGAGTTTTTGGCGAGGATACTGGAAAACTGATACGCAAAAACGGAAAAGCATCGACGCTTTTCCGTTTTTTCTTACCAAATTGATATAACCTCGGCATATTTATGGATGTTCTCATCCTTCGTTACAACAGGCAGCTTCCTCACAATGGCCTGTGCGATAATCATGTGGTCAAATGGGTCCTCATGAATATGAGGCAAGATTCTGATTCTTTCGCAATCCTCCGCCGTAATGGGCAGAATTTCTATGCCATAGATTTCGCAGAATTGCCGGAATTCCGGGATGCTTCTGTCCAAGTGGAGCCGCTTTTCCTTCCGCGTCAGCGAAGCCTTTATCGCCATCTTCCACAGGGAAACAACGCTGATGGCGGTTTTATTTTGCCCTATAACCTGCTTCGTGGTCGCGGACAGCCTTTCATCATCGCCCATCGCCCAGAGCAGGGCATGGGTATCCAATCGCACCATCATGTGTAATCCTCAAATTCAGGCAGCGGGTCGTCGAAGTTGTCGGCGACTTCGATTTTCCCACGGAGTATACCAAAGGGGAAGCTTGACGGCGGCTTTTGCTCCTCCCGCTGCTCTGAAAGCAGGACTTTCAGAAAGTCACCCGCCTGCTTCTTTCTGTCCTCGCTCAGGGCGTTCCACGTCTCCGCCACCCATGCCGGCATCGCCATGAATCCCACCTCCTTGTGGTTCCATTATAGCATGAACGGCGGGAAAAGGCAATTGCTTCGCCCTTTCCCGCCATTTCGTTTTATCTTTCAAAATAATCGCAAATGCCCTCGACCATGCCCTCGGCCAGCTTTTGCTGGTATTCAGGGGTGTTGAGCTTTTGATCCTCCTCGGGGTTGGACATGAAGCCGCATTCGACGAGGATGCAGGGGACGGTGGACCAGTTGAGGCCGGTATAGGTATCGCTTTCGTAGATATCGCGCATTTTGGCCCCGGTGGCCTCGCACATGCGGGGGAGGAGGGCCTCGGCGGCGGCGTAGCTGGCCTCGGAGATATCGTAGCTCTCATTGACGAACAGGCCGATGCCGTTGGCCTTGCGGCCCTCCGCGCCGTCGCAGTGGATGCGGAGAACGAGGTCGCAGCCGAGATCATTCATCATCTTCGCCCGCTCCTGGTTGGAAATGTCCACGTCGTGGGTCTCACGGGTCATGTAAACCTCGGCGCCCTCAGCCAGAAGAGCGTCCCGCAGGGCGAAGGAGATTTCCAGCACGGTGACGTACTCCGGGATGCCGGTGGAGACGCCCTCGGTGCCGGAGGAAACCTTGGCCTTCTTCTGCTTGCTGTTCGGCGCGATGGTCTCCCGGTCGCTGTTGCCGCGGCGCTGATGGCCGGGGTCGATGCCGATTTTGATGCCCGCCAGCCGTCCCGGCTCGGGGGTGGGCTCCGGGGTGACGGTGGGCGTCGCAGTGGGTTCAGCCGTGGCCGTGGGGTCGGGCGGGGCCGTGGGTTCCTGGGTCGGGACCTCCGCCAGCGCACAGATTCCGCAGAGCAGCATCGCCGTCAGCAGCGTAGCAAGAATGCGTTTTGTCATGTTCATACACCTCCATTATACTGAGTCGCCGCCCGCCGGGTGCTGCGATGTGCAACGGGCAAGGGCGGGCGGCGAAACGCCGCCCCTACAAGGGTTTTTCGAGCATCCATCTTCTTTCGCCGGGTTTGACGGCGCGGCACCCACAGGGTGGGCGGCGAAACGCCGCCCCTACAGGGTCCCCTGCTCCAATCGGGTCAGCTCCTCGGTGGCCTGTATCCAGTCGGCGACCATGGTGTTGACGTCGAAGAGCTGTATGGTGCCGTAGGGGGCGCCGGAAAGGAGTTCGACACTCTCCCGGTAGGCGTTCACCAGCTCGATCATTTTTATCATGCGGTCGGGGCTCTCGGTCTGGGCGGCCAGCAGGTCGCAGGCCTCGTCGTTGACGTCGCAGGCCAGCAGGAGCAGCAGACGGCCCGTCTCCAAGGGATGGCGGGCGTGGAGCGTGCCCTGGGAGAAGCCCTCGGTCAGCGCGTCGCGGACGGATTCCGTCAGGTTGTCCGTGAGGATGCGCCGACGGTAGTCCCGCATGGTGGCGTCGTGGTCACGATAGCACACCTTCAGCATCAGCGCCGCGAAGTGGATGTCCTCGGCTTCAAATAGATTCGCCTGACGGAGCAGCAGGTTCAGCTTGTCCATTGGACTGCGCCGCCCGGAAAAAAGTTCCACCTTCAGTTTGTCAAACTGTCCGAGCCAGCGGCGCTCGCAGATCTCACGAAGCACCGTCTCCTTGGCGTCGAAATAGTGATAGAAGCCGCCCTTGGAGATGTTCAGCCGGTTCAATATGTCCTGTACGCTGGTGCGGTCATAGCCCTGCTCAAAGAACAGGGCCTCAGCGGCGTCGATGATCTGGCCGCGCCTCAAATCGCCTTTTTTCATGCTTTTTCTCCTGTGTCTTTCTGTCCCGCTCGTAGGGCGTGATCAGACATTCCTTGCCCCAGCCGATCAGGTCCTCCCGCCCGGCCTTTTTCAGCGCCTTGAGAACGAGCTGCCGGTTATAGGGCTTGAAGTAGTGCATCAGCGCCCGCTGCATGGCCTTTTCCTCGGGGTCCCGGGGGACGTAGACCGGGGTCATGTCCCGCGGGTCCAGCCCGGTGAAGAACATGGCCGTGGACAGCGTGCCCGGCGTGGGGTAGAAGTCCTGCACCTGGTCCGGGTGCTGGCCCGTGCGCTTCATGTACTGGGCCAGCAGTATGGCATCGTCCAGCGTACAGCCGGGGTGGCTGGACATGAAGTAGGGCACGAGATACTGCTTCAGGCCGAGGTTTTCGTTGATCTGTTTGTATTTCCGGACGAATGCGTCGTAGGTCTCCACCTCCGGCTTGCCGAGATAGTGAAGCGCCCGCGGACTGACATGCTCCGGGGCCACCTTGAGCTGCCCGGAGATGTGATGCTTCGCCAGTTCCTGCAAAAAGTTCGATTTTTTATCCGCCATCACATAGTCGTAGCGTATGCCCGAGCGCACGAACACCTTTTTCACCCCCGGCAGCTCCCGCAGGGCCCGGAGGATGTCGATGTACTCCCGATGGTCGGCCACCATGTTGGGACAGGGCTTCGGGAACAGACACTGACGGTGCTTGCAGGTGCCGCACTTGAGCTGCTTCGCACAGGCGGGTTTTCTAAAGTTCGCCGTGGGGCCGCCGACGTCGTGGATATAGCCCTTGAAGCCGGGCTGCCGGGTCAGCAGCTTCCCTTCTTCCACGATGGACTTCTTGCTTCGGGACGTGACGATCCGCCCCTGATGGAAGGTCAGCGCGCAAAAATTGCAGGCCCCGAAGCACCCGCGCACCGAGGCAATGGAAAACTTGACCTCCTCGATGGCCGGGATGCCGCCCAGCTTGTCGTACATCGGATGCCAGGCCCGCTGGTAGGGCAGCGCGTAGACGGCGTCCAGCTCCTTTTCCGTCAACGGCATATCCGGTATGTTTTGAAGCATCCAGCGCTTGCCGTGCTTCTGGGCGATGGGCTTGCCGCGGACGGGATCCTGCTGGTCGTACTGCACCTTGAAGGCCTCGGCGTAGGCGCGCTTGTCCTTCGCCACTACCTCCATCGGCTGTATCTCAATGAACCCCTCGGGGACCTCGTTTGACATCACGCAGGTGCCGGGGACGCGCATTTCGGAGAAGTTCCGCCCCTCCTTCATCCACTCGGCCACCTTCAATATGCTCCGCTCGCCCATGCCGAACATCAGCACGTCCGCGCCGGCATCCACCAGCATGGAGTTGCGGACCCGGTCGTCCCAGTAATCGTAGTGGGCGAAACGCCGAAGCGACGCCTCCACTCCGCCGATGGCGATGGGCACATTGCCCCAGGCTTCCCGGATGCGGTTGCAATACACGATGGTCGCCCGGTCCGGCCGGTGCCCCGCCTTGCCGCCGGGGGAATAGGCGTCCTCCGAGCGGCGCTTTTTCGCCGCCGTGTAGTGGTTCACCATCGAATCGATGACCCCCGCCGTCACTAAAAAGCCGATCTTCGGTTTTCCAAAAGCCTTGAACCCCTCGCAGTCGTGCCAGTCCGGCTGGGGCAGCATCCCCACGCGATAGCCCGCCGCCTCCAAAACCCGGCTGATGATCGCCAGCCCAAAGGAGGGATGATCCACATACCCGTCCCCCGTGACATACACAAAGTCCACCGCGTCCCACCCACGGGCGCGGGCCTCTTTCATATTCACGGGCAGAAATCCGTTAGACATGGCATGGAACCTCTTTTCGTATTATTAAGCGTGCCTTCCGTACCTGAGCAGGCTGTCTATATCGCTATAGGCGTTCTCAATGCGCTCCTGATGATACTGGAAATAGCCGTTGTAAATCTCGTCCGTGATGCCGTGGGCATCCCATTCCCGGAGCACGTCGCCCGTCAGCCGGCCCTTGTGGGCGGCATAGTGTTCCAACAGATAAATGAAGAACCACATTTCCTCGCTGAGCCGGGTGTCCATGCTCATTCCCCCCTGATGTAGACGGAATTGCGGGGATTCCCGGTGACCGCTTCGCTCTCCCATATATCGAATATGCCCGGTGCGCCAAAGGCGGACAGTCCGTTTTCGGGGTCCTCCAGCAGGGCATGGGTTTCGGAGCCTGCAAAGCGGCGCAGGGCATCCATTCGGGTCATGCCGTATTTCTCCATCATCATATCCGTCACGGCATGATCGTAATAAGCCAGGGTGTTGGGGCTCTGCTTATTCATACACTGACGGCCTCCTTCCAAATCAACGTGGAGAGCGCCCGGTCGGTTTTCAAGGCCCACTGATCGACGAATCGCATGGGCAGGAGCAGTCTCAGCGCAATGTCCTCCGGATACGCGCCCGTGATGTACTGGTTGATCACATCGATGGTTCGGTCATCCGCTACCGGACCGATGAGGACATCATATTCGCCCTCAACGGGCTGGTTGGTTCTGTATTTCACGACGGTTTGAAGCCACTCCCGGTCAGCGCCGCTGAAGCGCAGTATGGAAAGGTCTGACCAGAGCGCTTCATCAACGGTAAAAGTCGATACAACAGGTGTCCCCGCAGAGCGTACCCGCGTCTTGCGTCGGGCCCACTTCACGGCCTGATCCCAGTCAGAGGTCAGGTAGAAGCCGGGACCGAAATCCAGTGAAGTCCTTTAATGCAGCAATACAGGCTCACGAACCGCCACATTGCTGCCATGATACAAAAGCATGTCTGATGTCCTCTCATGTGTCTGGTATTTGTAATAGCTTGAGACGATATCGTGAAGCATAGCAAAAATCCATCTTATTGTTTGTTATTCGTCATTTTCCTGCGTGTTCGCCTCGAACGCCTTCACAACCTCCCCCATCACCCTGACACAGCCGCGAAGGAGGGTCTCCGGGTCCTTTTTGGGGGCGAAATAGACGATGGTGGGCGGGTTGCCGCCGCGGACGGTGAGGCATTCGGGGTGCTCCCTAATGGCGGTGAGGACGCGGAGGAGGTCGATCTGGGCGGCCATGGCGAAGCGCATGTGGAGCTCATCACCCTTGAGGGTGACGAAATCGATGCCGAGGCGGGAACAATAGGCCTTAAGCTGGGCGACGTCGATGAGGTTCATGACGGGCTTGTTGGGGTCGCCGAAGCGGTCGATCAGCTCCTCGATGAGGTCGTCACGGCTGTCCTGATCGCGGATGGAGGCGATCTTCTTGTACATTTCCACGCGCAGGAGGTCGTTGGGGATGTATTCCTGGGGGAGGTAGGCATCGACGCGAACGTCCACGCGGGTCTCGATGTCTCCCTGGGAGACATCGCCGCGCAGCTCGCGGACGGAATCCTCCACCATCTTGACATAGAGATCATAGCCCACGGAGGCGATGAAGCCGCTCTGCTCGTTGCCGAGGAGGTTGCCGGCGCCCCGGATCTCCAGGTCGCGCATGGCGACGCGGAAGCCGGAGCCGAACTCGGTGAACTCCTTGATGGCGGCGAGGCGCTTTTCGGCGGACTCGGTGAGCACCTTGCGGGGGTTGACGGTAAGATAGCAGTAGGCCAGGCGGTTGCTGCGGCCCACGCGGCCCCGGAGCTGATAGAGCTGGGAGAGGCCGAAGTGGTCCGCGTCGCAGACGATCATGGTGTTGGCCCGGGGCACGTCCAGCCCGGCCTCGATGATGGTGGTGCAGAGCAGGACATCGAACTTGCCATCATAGAAGTCCAGCATCACGTCCTCTAAGGCGTGCTCCTTCATCTGACCGTGGCCGACGCCGATGCGCGCCTCGGGAACCAGCTTTTTCAGGCGGGTGTACATGACCTCGATGGTCTGGACGCGGTTGTGGAGGACGTAGACCTGCCCGCCCCGGGAGAGCTCCCGGAGGATGGCATCGCGGACCAGGCCGTCGGAATACTCGACGACGTAGGTCTGTACGGGGTAGCGCTCCTCCGGCGGGGACTGGAGCAGGGACATGTCCCGGATGCTCACCATGGACATGTGGAGGGTCCGGGGGATGGGCGTGGCGGTGAGGGTCAGCACGTCCACGGTGCGCTTTAATTGCTTGATGGCCTCCTTGTGGGTGACGCCAAAGCGCTGCTCCTCGTCCACCACCAGCAGGCCCAAATCTTTGAATTTGATGTCCTTGGCCAGCAGGCGGTGGGTGCCGACAATGACGTCGATCTCCCCCGCCTCCAATTTTTTGATGATCGCCCGCTGCTCCGCCGCCGTCTTGAAGCGGCTGAGGGTCTCTACGTTGACCGGGAAGCCGGCGAAGCGGTTCACCATGGTGGCGTAGTGCTGCTGGACCAATATCGTGGTAGGAGCCAGCATCGCGGCCTGCTTGCCGCCCATGACGGCCTTGAAGATGGCGCGGAGGGCGACCTCCGTCTTGCCGTAGCCCACGTCGCCGCAGAGCAGGCGGTCCATGATCTTGGGCTTCTCCATGTCCCGCTTGATGTCCTCGATGGCAGCGAGCTGGTCCGGAGTCTCCTCGTAGGGGAAGCCGTCCTCGAACTCCCGCTGCCAGGGGGTGTCAGGATCGAAGGCGTGGCCGGGGGTGTGCTCACGGGCGGCGTAGAGTTTCACCAGGTCCGCCGCCACCGCCTCGATGGACTGCTTGACCTTGCTCTTCTGCCGCTGCCATTCCCCGCCGGAGAGCTTATTCAGCTTAGGAGCCTCGCCCTCGGAGCCGATGTACTTCTGAACCCGGTCGAGCTGGTCGGTGGGGACGTAGAGCTTGTCCGTGCCCTGATAGCGGATGTGGAGGAAGTCGCGGTAGGTGCCGTCGCTGGACAGGCGCACGATGCCCATGTACTGGCCGATGCCGTGGTTCTCGTGGACCACATAGTCGCCAACCTTGAGGTCTGTGAAGGCGGCGATCTTCTCCCCCGAGGAGGCCCGGCGGCGGCTGCGCTGACGCCCCATGCCGTAGATGTCGGATTCAGAGATGACGGCGAACTTGATGGAGGGATAGAGAAAGCCCCGGTTCAGCGTCATGGGGAAGATCATGGGCTGGCCCGGCTCCAAAGTATCCGGGATGTCCGGGGAGAAGGGGGCCGGGGATTCCTGGGTGTTTAAGGCCCCTTCAAGGCGCTCGCCCCTCGCCGTGCCGCCGGCCAGCAGGGCCACGCGCCAGCCCTCGGCCTTCCAGCGGTTGAGGTCCCTTGCCAGTTCCTTGATGTTGCCCTGATAGCTCGAGGCGTTCAGGCAGTCGAACTGTATGAGCTTTGTGGGGCGAAAGTCCTGCTCGGTGCGCATGAAGAGACTCGTCAACAACACCCGCTCATTGCTGACACGGGCGAGTATGGCGTCATAGTCCATCAGCAGCTTAGACTGGACGGGGAGGGCCTGTTGGCGCTCCATGGCGGCGGTATACTGCTCGGTGAATTCGAGGAAGCGGTTCTCGCAGCGCTCCCGGAGGCGGTCGGTCTGGTCAAACACGATCACCGGGGTGTCGAGGTAGTCTATGACAGTGTTATCATAGCCTAACAGCACCGGCAGCAGGGTGTCCGCGCCGTCGGGCATTCGGCCCGTGCGGAGGGCTTCAAGAACACCGCTGAAATTTCGCTCCAATGTGGTGCGGGAGGTGACGCGCTGGGGCAGAGCGGCAGTCTTTTTGCCCTTGCTCTTTTTCGCAGGCGCGGGGGCTTCGCCATCGGCAAGTGCCAGGTTGACGAATTCCTCAAAGGGGATGAGGTCGAACTCCCGCTCGATGGCGGACTGCCGGTCGGGCCTGGAGGTGTCGGAATCGACTTCATTCAGCAGGGCTTCCAGCGCCTGGACGGCCCTCTGACGAACGTCGTTGTCCAGCAGGAACTCCTGGGCGGGATAGACGCGGACGGTCTCCCGGCGGGAGATGGAGCGCTGAGTCATCACGTCGAAGGAGCGGATGGAATCTATTTCATCGTCGAAGAATTCGATGCGCAGGGCGTTGGGACTGCCCACGGGGTAGACGTCCAATATGCCGCCGCGCAGGGCACACTGGCCCCGGGCCTCGACGATGTGGACCCGCTCATAGCCCGCGCCGGTAAGGGCGGCGGCGAGGTCGGCGGGCTCCATCCGCATTCCCTCGGAGAGGGTCAGCACTCGTGCCGAAAAGGTTTTCGGCGGGGCCATGCGGAACAGCAGCGCGTCGGCGGACAGCACCAGCACCCTTGCCGCGCCGGTCATCACGTCGCCCAGGGCCTCGATGCGGCGCATGGAGAGCTCCCGGCTGGAGGCGGCGGTCTTTAAGAAGGAGACGTCCCGCCCCGGCAGGAACCGCGCCCCGCCGCCCAGCAGCAGATTCATATCCTCAGCCATGCGGGAGGCGGCCAGTTCGTTGGGTTCGACGACCAGCATGGGACGGTCCAGCCTGCGCGTCACCGCGGAGAGCAGGTGCGCCCGCTGGGCATCGTCCGGGCCATACGCCGAGCAGACGCCCGGCTCCATGAGCGCGCGCGTCAGCTCGTTAAAGGATTCAAGCGCATCCAGCGGTGTGAAAAGGCAGTCCACCTGGCGTCCTATGTCCTGCATGTGTGGCCTCCGATGAGTTGATAGGTTAATTTATACGGGCATCCTGTTTTTCACCCGTTCAGCTTCCCGACGAGCTGCCGCGCCGGTTCGACGCCCTTTTCGATCAGCTCGGCCACCACATCTGCCGCGCCCATGTAGGCGTCGAACATGGTCTGGCGAAGCTCGGGGGTATTGTAGGTGGCGAGGACCCAGTCCTTCATGTCCCAGCCTTCTGCGGGGCGGCCGATGCCCACGCGGACACGGGGGAAGTCGTCCCAGCCCAGCAAATAGATGATATTGCGCATACCGTTGTGGGTGCCCGCGGAACCCTTGGGGCGGAAGCGGAGCTTGCCCTCAGGGAGATCCACGTCGTCATAGCAGACGATGAGCTGGTCGTGCTCCGGCTTGTACCAGTTCACGAGCTGCACCACGCTCTCCCCGGACAGGTTCATGAAGGTCTGGGGCTGGCACAGGGCCACCTTCTGGCCGCGAATCGTGCCCTCCCCCACCACCGCCTTGCAGCGAAGCTTGTGCATCGGTATATCATATTTCTGTGAAAGCACCTCGATGACGTCAAACCCCACATTGTGCCGCGTGTGCATATACTTTCTGCCGGGATTCCCCAGCCCCACGATCACATACATCTGCTCTGCCTCCCCCGGAAAATACCGGTTATCAATCAATTCAGTATATCAGCAGGGCGGGGGGATTGTCAAGGCGGAACGTGAAAATGTGACACAATGTCACGCGTCGGATTCAAGCATTTGATTGAAAAAAAACCCCCTCCGAAACCGGAGAGGGAAGCAATGGATTGTTGGTGGATTACGCGATGGGCTCGGCCTTGACCTTGGCGAGGTGGACGAAGCGGGGCAGGCCGTTTTCCTTGGTCTGCTGGGTCTCGCCCTGGATGAGGGGCAGCGCGTAGTCGATGAAGCCCTGGGTGATGCCATCGCCCTCGGCGTTGATCCACTCCTGGGGCACCTTCTTCTCGGTGTTGGCGACGTCGGTCAGGTTGAACAGCTTTATGTTGCAGACATACTTGCCGTTCGCGTCGTAGGAGCGCTCGAAGCCCACCATCTTGTCGGTGATGCCAGCGACGGCGTTCTCAACGGCGGCCTTGCCGGAGGCGAAGGACTCGTCGATGTCGGTCTGGGAGGCGCAGTGGGAGGCGCAGCGCTGGAGCAGGCTCAGCTCGATGCCGCGGACCTTCGCGCCGGTGGCCGCCTTGATGTGGTTGGCCAGGAAGGAGGCCAGGCCGCCCAGCTGGGTGTGGCCGAAGGCGTCCTTGGCGGCGTTGGCATTGCCGTACTCGGAGATGAACTTGCCGTCCTTGTCGTGGATGCCCTCGGACACCACGGCCAGGCACTTCTTCTTCTGGGCGTAGATGGCCTTGACCTTCTCGGTGAAGACATCCAGATCGAAGTCGCGCTCGGGCAGGTAGATCAGGTCAGCGCCGTCCCCGGCGTAGTTGGCCAGCGCGGCGGCGGCGGTCAGCCAGCCCGCGTGGCGGCCCATGCACTCCACGACGGTGATCTGGCCGTTGTCATACACGGTGGAATCGCGGTACACTTCCATGACGGAGGTGGCGATGTACTTGGCGGCGGAGGCGAAGCCGGGGCAGTGGTCGGTGCCATAGAGGTCGTTGTCGATGGTCTTCGGGATGCCCATGACGCGGCACTCGTAGCCGTTCTTCAGCATGTACTTGCTGATCTTGTTGCAGGTATCCATGGAGTCGTTGCCGCCATTGTAGAAGAAATAGCGAACGTTGTACTTCTTGAAGATCTCCAGGATGCGCTTGTAGTCAGTGTCGTCCACGTCGGGATCGGCCAGCTTATAGCGGCAGGAGCCCAGCGCGGAGGAGGGGGTGTACTTCATGTGGGCGAGCTCGGCGGGGTCCTCCTTGCCCATATCGATCAGGTCATCGTCCAGAACGCCCTTAATGCCGTGGCACGCGCCCAGCACCTGGGTGATGTCCTCGCACTCCAGCGCGGTTTTGATCGCGCCATAGGCGGAAGCATTGATGACGGCACTGGGGCCGCCAGACTGACCGATGATACATGCGCCCTTCAACTGGCTCATAGTGATTCATTCCTTTCAAATCATAAAATAGGTGGATATGGGTCTCCCCATATATACACAATAAATTTAACACAAATAGCGCCTGTTGTCAAACCAGTATGTGTTAATTCCTGCGAATTATAATGGTAATTCATCCGGCATTCGGCTTATTTAGAACTGTAAATTGGAAACTGTCAAGCTAATGGAAAATGGACAATGCCTTTGTTTGCGGGATAACTTCATTCTTCATTCCTCCGACTAATCCCGCGTTTATATGAAATACTGAGCGGTAAAAATCTACCGTACACTCCCAAAGTAACATCCACAGTGGAAAAGGGATGGACACAAGCTTGGAAAACAGCGGAAGTTAGCCAAGGAAAACATGGAAAAAGTATGGTGAAGGCAGGTGAAAATAAGGGAGGGGATTGAAAAAAAGGGTATAGGAAATAAACTAGCATATCCCTTTTTAAAAGAAGAACTGGTTCAAGGTATATATCTATTTCGACGAGATCAATGCTGAACCCGTCGTCTTCCATTGGACATGGCATCTGGATAACATTGATCCCTCCGAATCCGTAAATACCGAATCGCTGTTAGAAATGTATAGCTAATTGGTGAGTGCTGGACAGGTAAAAACAATCCCAAAATTTAACGCCCATTTCCCTTGCTCCCACGGCGACAACGTGCTATAATATTCGAAGTAAGCAGAAGCGTCCACTTCTCACCTTGCGGCGAAAGCTTCAATGGTTTCTGAAAAGCATCAGAGGGCCCCATGGAAGGGGCTTGATCAGAGTGGCGTTATGCGCTGCTCTTTTTTCATCGTGCGAACAGATTTAGGAGGTGTTTCGGTATTAACGATCTCATGATTAACGAGGAGATTCGCGACCGCGAGGTCCGCGTCGTGGATCAGAACGGCGAACAGCTGGGCGTGATGTCCGGCAGGGATGCGCTGGCTCTGGCAGAACAGCGGCAGCTTGACCTGGTCAAGATTGCCCCGCAGGCCCGTCCGCCGGTATGCAAGCTCATGGACTACGGCAAGTATCGCTTCGAGCAGTCCAAGAAAGAGCGTGAGTTCCGCAAGAATCAGAAGGTCATTACCGTCAAAGAGGTTCGCCTGTCCGCCACCATCGAGGACCACGACGTGGACGTGAAGTTCAAGAACGCCGTAAAGTTCCTGAAGGATGGCAACAAGGTCAAGGTGACGATCCGCTTCCGCGGTCGTCAGATCACCCACTCCGAAATCGGCCGCCAGGTTATGACGGAGTTTGCCGAGCGCATCAAGGAGTATGGAACCGTGGACAAGCCGCCCATGATCGAGGGCCGCAACATGTCCATGTTCATTTCACCCAAGGCCGCCGACTGACGGCCAACTACGAGAGGAGGAAAACCCCATGCCCAAGCAAAAGACGCATAAGGGCGCCGCAAAGCGTTTTAATCTCACCAAGAGCGGCAAGGTCAAGCGCGCGCAGGCCTTCAAGCGCCACATCCTGACCAAGAAGCCCACCAAGCGCACCCGCAACCTGCGCAAGGCGGCCTATCTGACCACCACCGAAGGCAAGACCATGAAGAAACTGATTCCGTACAAGTAAGGAGGCGAATCAAGAATGGCAAGGGTTAAGCGTGCAGTAAACGCACAGAAGAAAAAGCGTAAGATCATGAAGCTTGCGAAGGGCTACTTTGGCGCCAAGAGCAAGCAGTACCGCGCCGCCAGCGAACAGGTTCGCCGTTCTCTGCGCTACGCCTACATCGGCCGCAAGCTGAAGAAGCGCGAGTTCCGTCGCCTGTGGATCGCCCGCATCAACGCGGCGGCCCGCATCAACGGCCTCAGCTACTCCCGCCTGATGAACGGCCTGAAGGTCGCCGGCATCGACATCAACCGCAAGATGCTGTCCGAGCTGGCCATCGCCGACGCCGCCGCGTTCGCCGCGCTGGCTGAGCAGGCCAAGGCTGCGCTGAATAAGTAAACATAAAAAAAACCGCGTCTTCCCAAATGGATGGCGCGGTTTTTTATGGAATAGGGAATTGAAAAACAGGGATTTGACGAACTAATGGACAATGGAAAATGTAGAATGCCTTTATATATGGGCTAAATTCATTCTCCATCCTCCATTTTCCATTCTTCATTCACCTCGCCAACTACCAATTCGTCGAGGCAACGTCACTCAATGCCCCTAATCTTGCGCAGCCTGTGTATCTCATTCTCAAAGCCTTGGTCGGAGGGTTGATAATATGGCAGACCCTGAACGCCGACGGGGGCATAGTCCTGCTCAACATAGTGGCCGGGGAAGTCGTGGGGGTATTTATAGCCGATGCCGAAGCCCAGCTTTGACGCGCCTTTGTAGTGGGTGTCGCGGAGGTGGACGGGGACGGCGTCCTCGCCGGTGGTCGCGTTGGCGAAGGCGGCGTCTACAGCCGTGGCGACGCTGTTGGACTTGGGGCTTTCGCAGACGGCGATGATGGCCTGGGCGATGGACAGCCGGGCCTCGGGCATCCCCACACTCTCCAGCGCCCGCATGGCCGCGGCAGCCAGCAGCATGGCCTGGGGATTGGCCATGCCCACGTCCTCGGAGGCGTGGACGATGACCCGGCGGACGATGATCTTCGGATCGACCCCCGCCGTGGTCATCCGCGCGAACCATGCCAGAGCGGCGTCGCTGTCAGAGCCGCGCAGGGACTTGCAAAAGGCGGACAGCATGTCGTAAAACAGAGACTCGTCCATGGGGATGGCCCGCGCCTGTATGGATTCCTCCGCCACGTCCAGGGTGATGTGGGTGGAACCGTCGGCGGCCATGGGCGTGGTCAGCACCGCCAGCTCGAGGGCGTTCAGCGCACTCCGGGCGTCGCCGCCGGCCAGGGTGGCGATGTGGTTCAGCGCGTCATCGTCAATTTTGACGTCCTGCCCGCCATAGCCCCGCTCCGAATCGTCAATGGCGTTGCGAATGGCCTTTATAACATCCTCTTTGGACAGCCGCTCAAACTGGAACAGCCGGCAGCGGCTGACGATGGCAGGCGTCATGGCGATGGTGGGGTTTTCGGTGGTGGACCCGATGAAGCGGATGACGCCGCGCTCGATGGCAGGCAGTATGGAATCCGACTGGGCCTTGGACCAGCGGTGACATTCATCCAATAACAGATAGGTAGACTGTCCGTAGAGCCTCAGCCGGTCCTCAGCGGCCTTCAACACCTCCCGCACGTCGGCCACGCCGCTGGTGACGGCGTTGAGCTTGACGAAGGCCGCCCTTGTGGTCTCCGCGATGATGGAGGCCAGCGTGGTCTTGCCGCAGCCCGGCGGGCCCCAGAAGATGGAGCTGGTCAGCCGGTCCGCCTCGATGGCCCGGCGCAGCAGGCGACCTGGCCCGACGATCTGGGTCTGTCCGATGAATTCGTCCAGCGTCCGGGGCCGCATACGATCCGCCAGCGGAGCCAGCGACTTCGCGTTGTATGAAAAGAGATCCTCCATGGTTCCTCCTGTGAACGCACAATCGGGATAATAAGATTTAGCGAACGAAAGGATAATTGCCCAATTAAGCAACAAAAAAGGAACGCTTCATCACGTTCCCTCTTTGCGTTTCAATGACCAGTGGATCAGCCTGCGGTCTTGGCAAGGCGCTTGGCCAGACGGGCCTTTTTGCGGTTCGCAGCGTTCTTATGGATAACGCCCTTAGCGGCGGCCTTGTCCACCGCGCCCTGAGTGGCGCTGAGCAGCTTGGCGTCGGCCTCACCCGCAGAAACGGCGGTTTCAAACTTTTTGACCTGAGTCTTCATGGCAGACTTGATCATACGGTTGCGCAGGTTCTTCTTTTCGGTCACCTTTACGCGCTTGATGGCAGATTTGATATTCGGCAAATTTTTCACCTCCCTACGCAATTTAGCAAACAATATTTTATCACGAATGGGCTAAAAAAGCAATAGTTCCCGCACATTTTGATGAAAAAGTTGGGTAAACTATTGATAAACAGACTTACAGGAGGTCATTATGAACAGCTATCGCACCGATCTGGCTGTGGAGGCCTTTGACGGGCAGGGGCAGTCGGCGCTGCCGGGGGTGGACGTGAACCGCTGGGAGGAGGGCGGGGTGACGCTGACTGAGGTCATCGTGTCCGACGACGAGGCGGCGGGGCTGCTGGGCAAGCCGATGGGCCGGTATCTGACGCTGGAGTGCGGCCCCCTGCGCCGCCGGGACCCGGATGCACGAGCGGCCATGGGAAATCTGCTGGCGGAGGAGCTGGGGCGGATGCTGCCGGAGATGGACGGGGATGTCTGCGCGATGGTGGTCGGGCTGGGCAATCGGCAGATCACGCCGGACGCGCTGGGCCCGGCGGTCATCGAGCGGACGCTGGTGACGCGGCACCTTTCCGACCAGCTCTCCGCGCTGCCGGGGCTTCGGTCCGTGGCGGCCATCGCGCCGGGAGTCATGGGCGTGACGGGCATCGAGACCATGGACGCCGTAGCGCGGCTGGCCGAGCTGGTGAAGCCTGTCGCCGTGATTTGTATTGACAGCCTCGCCGCCCGGGATTCCGCGAGGGTCGGTGCCACCATACAGCTCACGGACACCGGCATACAGCCCGGCGCGGGGGTGGGCAACCACCGGCGGGCGCTGACCCAGGAGGCCGTCGGCGCGCCGGTCATCGCCATCGGTATGCCCACGGTGATCCACGCCGCCACGCTGGCGCGGGACGCCTTTGAGTGGCTCAACCGGCAGAACGGCGACACGCCCGCCGACGAAGCCGCCCTGAACGACATGGAGCGGTCTTTATTAAGCGCCGCCGGGGACATGATCGTCACGCCCCGTGAGATCGACGCGCTCATCCAGGACGCCGCCGGCATCATCGCTGCCGCTCTCAACCGCGCCCTCCAGCCCGACCTTTCGGACGCGGAGATCGCCGCTCTGATGGATTGAATGACACAAAATAATCACAGATTGTTTGCAGAATATATATTTCAATCACTTTACCAAAATGATAGAATGAATTGTCGATTAAATCAATCGACAAGGTTTTACCCAACCTTCTTCTTCCCCCCGAGCGCAGATAAGCCCTTGAGCAAGGCAAGTCTGCGCTCAATTCTATCCATAGATATAGTTGACAAAAGGCGGCCAGTCCGGGAAACCGGCTGTCCGCCCTATTCGCGTCTCAGCAGCCAATCGGCGGAGACGCCAAATATATCCGCAAGCGCGTTCAATTCTATATCGGAAACGGGCCGCTTCTGACCTTCCAGCAATGACAGAGCGGGAGGGCTGATGTCCACGCCCCTCACCTGTAATTTTGCCAGCAGTTCAACCTGCTTCAACCCCAGCTTTTTCCGCATTTCTGTGACGCGGCTTCCGATAATGTTTTTATCACCAAGCTTCAATTTGCGAATATTCATAAAAATTCATCCCTGCCCATCGAAAAATGCCCTGTTGGAATTATACCATAAAATTGTATTTTATATATGAAGTCCATCATCTCTAAATAATCATGCAAAAACCTTACATATCCAGCCGGTAGATTCTTGACAGAGTGCCAAATTTGCGTTTATAATATATGTAAATTGTTAGCGGCGGATGTATGCCGCCGCACGGGACGGAGGCGAGGGAATGCCGAATAATGAGTATATCCTCGAGATGAACGGCATCACGAAGATATTCCCGGGCGTGAAGGCCCTGGACAACGTGCATTTCAACTTAAAGGCGGGCGAGATCCACGCGCTGGTGGGCGAAAACGGCGCGGGCAAATCCACCTTCATCAAGACGCTGACCGGCGTTCACCAGCCGGACGGCGGCGAAATCATATTAAACGGCGAAAAGGTGGTCATGACGGACCCCATCGCCGCCCAGGAGCGGGGCATCGCGGCCATCTATCAGCACGCGGCCAGCTATCCCGACCTGAGCGTAGCGGAAAACATATTCATCGGCCACGAATTCAAGATCGGCCCCTTCATCGACTGGCCGAAGATGAACCGGGAGGCGAAGAAGCTGCTGGATTCCATCGACGCCAATCTGAGCCCCACGGCGTCGGTGGGCTCGCTGACCGTCGGCCAGCAGCAGCTCGTCGAGATCGCCAAGGCCCTCTCGATGAACGCCAAAATCCTTATCATGGACGAGCCCACCGCCTCCCTCTCCCAGCGCGAGGCGGAGGACCTCTACACCATCGCCCGCAAGCTGAGGGACCAGGGCGTGGGCATCATACTCATCTCCCACCGCTTTGAGGACATCTTCGGCCTGGCTGACCGGGTGACGGTATTCCGCGACGCCCACTACATCGGCTCCTGGCTGCTTTCCGAAGTGGATCAGCCCTTCCTCGTCCACCACATGGTGGGCCGCGAGATCACCCAGCTCTTCCCGAAGAAGGAGACGAAGATCGGCGCGGAGCTCTTGAAGCTGGAAAACCTCACCCGCACGGGCTTCTACCGGGACATCAACATGACGGTCCGCTCCGGCGAGATCGTGGGCCTGACGGGCCTGGTGGGCGCGGGGCGCACGGAGGTAGTGGAATCGGTGTTCGGCGTGACGAAGCCCGATTCCGGCAAGATCATCTTCCGGGGCGAGGAAATCCACGACCAGACCCCCACACAGATGATGGCGAAGGGCCTGGGCCTGCTGCCCGAGAACCGGCAGAAGGAGGGCCTGCTGCTCTCCTGGTCCATCAACCACAACATCTCCCTGCCCGTGATGGAAAAGTGCCAGAACGGCATATTTGTCAACCGGGGCAAGGAATACGAGCTTTCCAATAAAATGAAGGACCTGCTCGCCATCAAGGCCCCCACCACCGACACCCACACCGGCGCGCTGTCCGGCGGCAACCAGCAGAAGGTGGTCGTGGCGAAGCAGCTGGCCGCCGAGCCCCAGCTCATCATACTGGACGAGCCCACCAAGGGCGTGGACGTCGGCTCCAAGGCCGCCATCTATGAAATCATGTCCGACTTAGCGAGCCAGGGGCTGGGCATACTGATGATCTCCTCGGAGCTGCCCGAGGTCATCAACATGTCCGACCGCATCTACGTCATGAGCGAGGGCAAGGTGACGAAGGAGTTCACCGAAACCAGGAATCTCAGCCAGGACGACATACTCCAGGCGGCCATGCCGCAGACGAAGTAAGGGGGGAATGAAGCAGATGCAGGATAAAAAAGAGCGCAAGCCGATTTACTCGATATTGATCGAGCATCGTGAAATTCCCCTGCTGGCGGTGCTGGCGCTGTTGCTGATACTGGTCAGCATCCGGGTTCCCGGATACCTTGCGAAGAGCTGGCTGAACGTCCTCAAAAACGGCTCCATCAACATGGTCATGTGCTGCGGCATGCTGTGCGTGCTGCTCATCGGCTCCATCGACATCTCCATCACCGCCATACTGGCCTTCGCCGGCGCGGTGGCGGGCAAGCTGATGGGGCTGGGGGTCATACAAAATACCTTTTTGATGTTTTTACTCGGCATTGCCATCGGCGCGGCCATCGGGGCCATCAACGGCGTGTTGATGAGCTACGGGCGCGTCATATCGCTGATCGTCACACTGTCCACAAGCTACATCGTCCGCGCCTTCATCCCCATGGACTGGCTGCTGGGCATGAACAAGGTCAACCCCACGCAGCTTACCCAGGGCTTTAAGGACAGCCTCATCAACCATTCCTTCCTGGGCCTGCCCTTCCTGGTCTGGCTGGCGATACTGGTGGTCGTCGTCACGGGCGTGTTCCTCAAATACACCCGGACGGGCCGCAACCTGTACGCCGTCGGCTCCAACGCCGAGGCGGCGCAGATGCGCGGCGTGCCCATCAACCGCATCCGCGTGCTGGCGCACACCATCTGCGGCGCGACGGCGGGCCTGGCGGGCATCATGTGGCTGGCCTTCTACGCCGCCATTGAAAAGGGCTCGGCCCTGGGCGACGAGATGTTCACCATCGCGGCCTGTGTACTGGGCGGCGTGGCCGTCACCGGCGGCTACGGCAAGATCAGCGGCGTGGTCATCGGCGCGCTGATGATCGCCTTCATCGATTCCGCCATCCCCCAGATGGGCATCGGCAATTCCATGATCACCGAGTTCATCAAGGGCATACTGCTGCTGGTGGCCATACTGCTCAACGTCATTCTCCAGCGCATCGCTGAGAAGCAGGACCTGGCAAGGAGGAATATCTGATGCAGAAAGTGAAATCGTTTCTGAAAAGCTGGGAATTCTTCCTCATCCTGCTGCTGGTGGCGATGTGCGTCGTTTTCAAGATCACCGACGCCTCCCGCATCGCGGCGGGCCTCCAGAAAAAGCCCATATTCTACTTTGCCAACGTGGTCCGCTCCATGCGCCCCTATTTCCTCTATAGCTTCATGACGCTGGGCATGATGCTGATACTCGCCATGGGCGATATCGACATCTCCGTGGGCGCCATCGGCACATTGTCGGTGGTCACCCTGGGCGTCACCTACAACCGCCTGGCCGGTTCCGCCGAGGGCGGCAGCCCGATGGCGCTGGTGGCGGCGTTGGCCGCCTGCCTGCTGGTCGGGGCCCTCTGCGGCGCTCTGAACGGCTTCCTGGTCACGCGGTTCAAGGAGCTGTTCCCAATGATCATCACCCTGGCGACTCAGCTCTTCTTCCGCGGGTTCAGCTATCTGATCATCGGCGGCGACACGCTGACCTTCAAGGACCCCACCTTCAAGTCCCTGAGCAACTTAAACCAGCTATTGAAGTTCGGCGACCTTCAGGTCCCCATCTCCATACCGATCTATCTGGTGCTGGCCGTGGTGTTCTACTTCTGGCTCCACCGCACCGGCAACGGCCGGAAGATATTCGCCATCGGCACCAACGCCTCGGCCACCTACTATTCGGGCGTCCGGGTGGACAAGATCAAGTTCTGGTGCTTCGTCATCGCGGGCTTCATGAGCGCCGTGACCGGCATATTCTTCGTGGGCAACTCGTCCTCCTCCGTCAAGGCGGACATCATGGACGGCTACCACATGTATGCCATCGCGGCGGCGGTGCTGGGCGGCTTCTCCACCGACGGCGGCAAGGGCTCCGTCATCGGCGCGACCATCTCCCTGGTCATATTCGGCGTGGTGAAGTTCGGCCTGGGCACGCTCTTCGGCTTCCCGGATTCCGCCGTCAACCTCTCCGTCGGCGTCATCCTCATCCTCTCCGTCCTCGGCCCCAACCTCGTCGAGGACATCCAGAACCGCCGCAAGGTCGCCCAGCGCAGGGCGGAAACGGCGAGACTGAACGCGGCGAAGGCGTAAAGCAAAGGTTAGCGGTAACCCACCTCATCCGCCCTCACGGGCACCTTCCCCTCAAGGGGAAGGCAGCGGTTGGGCTCGCCGGTCACCCAAAAGCCTTCCCCTTGAGGGGAAGGTGCCCCGAAGGGGCGGATGAGGTGGACTCCCGCCAACATCAGTGTGACCGAACGATCCCACATTCTCACCGGATTACTGCCGGGAACCTTCCCGGAGTAAATAAACAAGGAGGTATACCCCTATGAAGAAGATTTTGGCTCTCGTTCTGGCAATGATGCTGGTCCTCAGCGTCAGCGCGGCGTTCGCCGAGAAGGCGGGCGAAGGCATCACCATCGGCGTGGTGTACAAGCAGTCGGGCAACCCCTACTTCCAGGCCGGCGTCACCGGCTTCGAGGAAGCCGCTGGTGAGCTGGGCTTCGAGTTCATGCACGACGGTCCCGACGACGGCTCCTCCGACGGCCAGATTCGCATCATCGAGAACTACATTGCCCAGGGCGTGGATGTGCTGTGCGTTTCCGCTAACGACCCCGCCGCGCTGGTTGACGTTTGCAACGAAGCCCGCGCCGCCGGCATCAAGGTCATCTCCTGGGACGCCAAGGTTGACGCCGAAGGCCGCGACCTGGACGTCGAGCCCGCCTCCGCGAAGGTGATCGGCGTGACCCAGCTGGATTCCCTGGTGAACAGCATCGGCGGCGAAGGCCAGATCGCCATCCTCTCCGCCATGGCCACTGCTCCCAACCAGAATCTGTGGATCTCCTTCATCAAGGAAGCCCTGGAATCCGGCGACGAGAAGTATGCCAAGATCGAGCTGGTTGACACCGTCTATGGCGACGACGAGTACACCAAGTCCTTCAACGAGACCCAGGGCCTGCTGGACAAGTACCCGGATCTGAAGGGCATCATCGTTCCCACCACCGTCGGCGGCCCCGCCGTCTCCAAGTGCATCCAGGACGCCGGCCGCGACGTGAAGGTCACCGGCCTGACCCTGGCCTCCGATATGAAGGAGTTCATCGATGCCGGTATCGCCGATGAGACCTTCCTGTGGAACCCCATCGATCTGGGCTATGCCTCCTCCTATGCTGCGGTCGCCATGGCCAAGGGTAACTTCACCGGCGCAGTCGGCGAGAAGCTCGAATGCGGCAGGCTGGGCGAGCTGGAAGTCACCGAGTCCGACGACGGCGGCTCCATCCTCTTCCTCAACAAGCTGAACAGCTTCACCAAGGACACCGTTGACGCCTGGGTGGACATCCTGTAATTTATCCCCCGACGCACCGCGCCCGTTCCATTTGGAGCGGGCGCTTTTCATGTTTTTCTTGACATTCACTTCATATTAAACCTATAATAGTATCAATAACAAAATATGGATTTGTCGGGGTATTATCCGCTCTCCTGTAGGGGCGGCGTTTCGCCGCCCGCCCAATAGAGTGCGGCGTCTCACGGGGGCGGGCGCCGAAACGGCGCCCCTACAAGGTTGGTTTGATTCCCCTGCAAATTCCAATTTACCATCAAAGGAGTGTTCCATATGAATCGAAAACAGGCCCGCGCAAGGGCTGAAGCCCTTGTGGCTCAGATGACCGTCTCGGAGGCGGCGAGCCAGCTTAAATTTGATGCCCCGGCCATTGAGCGGCTGGGAGTGCCGGCTTACAACTGGTGGAACGAGGCGCTGCACGGTGTTGCACGCGCCGGCGTGGCGACGAGCTTTCCCCAGGCCATCGGCATTGCAGCGGGGTTCGACCCGGAGCTGGTTCAGGAATTGGGCGACGTGGCGGCCACGGAGGGGCGGGCCAAGTACAACGCCGCCTCGGCCCACGGCGACCGGGACATCTACAAGGGGCTGACCTTCTGGTCCCCCAACGTCAACATCTTCCGTGATCCCCGCTGGGGCCGGGGGCATGAGACCTACGGCGAGGACCCGGTGCTGACCGCCGAGCTGGGCGCGGCCTATGTGAAGGGCTTGCAGGGGGACGGGGACGTGATGAAGTCCGCCGCCTGCGCCAAGCACTTCGCCGTCCACTCCGGACCCGAGGCGCTCAGGCACCGCTTTGACGCCGTGGCCTCCAAAAAGGACATGGCCGAGACCTACCTGCCCGCCTTCCACGCGCTGGTGGACGCCGGGGTGGAGGCCGTCATGGGCGCTTATAACCGCACCAACGGCGAGCCCTGCTGCGGCAGCGAGGCGCTCCAGAAGATACTCCGGGAGGACTGGGGCTTTGAGGGCCACTTCGTCTCCGACTGCTGGGCCGTGCGCGATTTCCACGAGAACCACAAGGTCACGAGCTGCCCCGAGGAGTCCGTCACGCTGGCGCTGAAAAACGGCTGCGATGTGAACTGCGGCTGCACCTACCAGTTCGTCATGTCCGCCTATGAGAAGGGCATGATCTCCGAGGCAGACATCCGCCGCTCCGCCGTGCGCCTGTTCACCTGCCGCTATATGCTGGGCATCATGGGCGAGGGCAGCGCGTTCGACGCCATCTCCCCCGATGTCATCGAGTGCCCCGAGCATCTGTCGAAGGCGCAGCGGGCCACGGAGCAGGGCTGTGTGCTGCTGAAGAACGACGGCATGCTGCCGTTGAAGGATGTCAAGACCCTGGCCGTCATCGGCCCCAACGCCAACAGCCGCGCCGCGCTGGTGGGCAACTACCACGGCACGTCCTCCCGCTACATCACCGTTTTGGAGGGCCTCCAGGACGCGCTGGAGGGCCGGGTCCGGGTGCTCTACGCCGAGGGCAGCCATCTCTTCAAGGACCGCATAGAGGCCCTGAGCCAGCCCCACGACGGCATTGCCGAGGCCCTCTCCGCCGCCGAGCGCGCCGACGCGGTGGTGCTGGTGGTAGGCCTGGACGAGACCCTTGAGGGCGAGGAGGGCGACACCGGCAACGCCGCCGCCTCCGGCGACAAGCTGGACCTGCTGCTGCCCGAGGGCCAGCGGGTGCTGATGGACGCCGTGTTGAAGACCGGCAAACCCACGGCCATCGTGTTGATGGCGGGCAGCTCCATCGACCTGGGTGACGCCGCCGACCGCGCCAACGCCGTGCTGCTGGCCTGGTATCCCGGCGCACGCGGTGGCAAAACCGTGGCGGACATACTGCTGGGCAAGCTCTCCCCCTCCGGCAAGCTGCCGCTGACCTTCTACAAGAACGATCAGCTCGATCGTATGCCCGCCTTCACCGACTACGCCATGGAGGGCCGCACCTATCGCTACATCAAGGAGGCGCCCCTCTACCCCTTCGGCTACGGCCTGACCTACGGCGACTGCCGCGTCACCCAGGCGAAGCGCATGGAAAGCGGCATCGAGGCCACCATTGAAAACGCAGGCAAGATGGACACGGGCGAGGTCGTGCAGGTCTACGTCCAGAACGAGGGCTCCCCCAACGCCCCCGCCAACCCGCGCCTCTGCGCCTTCAAGCGGGTGACCGTCCCCGCCGGTCAGTCCATCACCGTGACCCTCGATATCCCTGCCGACCGCCTCAAAGTCGTCGATCAGGAGGGCCAGTTGGTGGACGAGGGCACCCCCGTCTTCTACGTCGGCCTCGGCCAGCCCGACGCCCTCACCGCCGAGCTGACGGGGCATTGCAGCATCAAAATCTGATATGATCCCATCAATGATTCAGGGGCACCGCGATGTACGGTGCCCCTTTGCATGGTTTTATACTGTTATTTAGTGGTCGGCCAGCCTCAATATCGCCTCGATATCGGCGGTGGTCATGGGGAAAGCGCCGCCGGTGGTGCCGTCGGGGTTGGTCTTCTTGGTCTTGGCGGCGAGGGCGGGGATGTCCTCCGTCTTCGCGCCAAGTTCCTTGAGGGTCAGGGGCATACCGATGTCCCGGAGGAACTGCTCGTGGGCCTCTATGCCGCGGAGAGCGGTGACCTCGGGGTGCTGGAAATCCATTTCGCAGTGGTACACCCGGACGGCGAACTGAGCGAACCGCATGACGTTTTTGTTCATGTGATACCGCATCCATGCCGGGAACACCACGGCCAGGCCCGCGCCGTGGGCCACATCGTAGAGGGCGGAGAGCTCGTGCTCCATCTGATGGCTGCCCCAGTCCTGCACCCTGCCAACGCCGACGGTATCGTTGTGGGCGATTGTACTGGCCCACATCAACTGGGCCTGGGCGTCGTAATCATCGGGATGGTGGACGGCCACCCTCGCGGCATTGACGACGGCGGTCATCGCCCCCTCACACATGTGGTCGATCAGATCGACACCCTCGGTGGTAGTGAAATAGCGCTCCATCATATGGGCCAGTATATCCGTGGCCCCGCAGGCGATCTGATAGGGGGGCAGTGTCATGGGCAGCTCCGGGTCCATGATGGCGATGCGGCAGCGGTTCAATTCAGTGCGGAGGCCCCTCTTGGTCTTGGTGGCCTCCTGGGTGATCACGCAGCTATTGGAGGACTCGCTGCCGGCGGCGGACATGGTCAGCACCGCGCCGAAGGGGGTGGTCTTCACCGGCTTCGCCTTGCCACAGAAGAAGTCCCAGAAGTCGCCGTCGTAGCAGGCGCCGTGGGCGATCGCCTTGCTGGAATCGATGGTAGAGCCGCCGCCGACGGCCAGTATGAAATCGACACCTTCCCTGCGGACCACCTCGATCCCCTTATAGACCAGTGTATCCCTCGGATTCGGCTGCGCGCCGCCCAATTCGACGAAGGCAATCCCCTCATCCGCCAGCGACTTTTCGATGCGGCCGATCAGCCCGGACCGGACGGCAGAGCCGCTGCCGTAGTGGATCAGCACCTTTGTCGCGCCTAACTCCTTCAGGTACTTGCCCGTCTCATTCTCACCCCCCCGGCCAAATACGAACCGGGTAGGGACGCAATGGGTAAAATTAAGCATGGCCATGCCTCCTGTCTATGATAGCTGAATATTCGACCCCTTGAGCTTTTCCGCCAATCGGAGACAGTCCCTGGCGGACATATGGAGGGCATCGAAGCACCGATCATTCCTCCGCCTTTTCCTCTATGGACACCTCGTCGGCCTTCGGTAGATTGCTGAGGTTGAACACCTCGTCCTCATAGACGTCGGTGACACCGGGCCGCTTGGCCTTCATATCAAACATATCCCGATGCTCCCGATGCTCCATCTGCTCCCCGGCGTTCTGTCTCCGGGTGACATCGGCATCGGGGACGCCATCGACACCGGGTCCCTTTCTGCCCTCGCTGTGCACCACCAGCCGTTCATCTCGGCGGGTGGAGGGCCTTCGCTTCGCGGGCCTCTTCCGCTCTCCCTTCGGCTTCACCAGGGTGCTGGACACCACATAGTCCCGCTCCGACCAGTTTTTGCGGAGCCGATCGTCGTCCTCATCCAGTTCATCGCGGATATCGGCCCCTGAGAAGAAGCGCTCGTCGTCCACGATGACCCGCTCCCGGCGAAACCACACCCAGTGCGGCCGCCAGCGGACCAGCCAGACGATGATATCCCCGGCCACGCCGACGATCATCAGCACCACCAGCAGCGACAGCCAGTGCTTCGACAGCCATATAAAGGGCGATTCTCCCCCGCTCCCCGCCAGATTGAACAGCCGGAGCACCCAATTGGCAAGGCCCTTCAGCCACCCCAGCAAACCATTCACGATGGCGGTGGAATAGGCGGTCATGGTCATAAAAGTATCCTCCTGAAAAAAATACGGTCATATGGATAAACGGGGATTTGGCGGGGTGTTTGTTCGAGGCCACCTCATCCGCCCTCACGAGCACCTTCCCCTCAAGGGGAAGGCAGGGGCTGGGCTGCCAGGTAACCCAAAAGCCTTCCCCTTGAGGGGAAGGTGGCGCGAAGCGCCGGATGAGGTGGGATTCGAAAGACACTCCGACAACTTCCAATTTATCGAATAGCAGAATACATATTTTCACTCCGCCCCGATCTGCGTCAACACCACGGTCATCTTCTCATGCTCGGGCTTAAAGGTGACATTGGGATAGCGGTCCTGGTCGAACACGGGGGCGACCTCATAGGTGCCGGGGCCGAGGCCGGTGAGGTCGACGCTGGCGTAGACCCCCTCCTTTTGCAGCTGTTCGATATCGCTGCGGGGGCCGGTGACGATGACGCTCATCTGGCTGTATTCGACGCTGAGCCCGGCGGCCTTGCCGGACACCAGCACGCTGATATCCTTGATGCGGCCGACGACGCTGGCCTCGGAGATGGTGACATTCACATACACCTGCTCGCTGGAGAGGTTGCGGATACCGGTGAGCTGAGAGATGGCGGCCCTTGCGGAGAAGCTCTGTTTGGCCCCCTCCACGGACACCGGCTCGATCATCAGCTCGGTGAGGCCCTCCAGCAGCTCCTCATCCGCGGCCACGGTGACCACATCGGGCTGCATGGTCACGGACTGGACCACATACCCCTCCCCCGGCTGTCCCCGGACCACATTGGCGATGTCCGTGGACACCGGCAGCTCCTTGGTCGGATAGACGTCCACGCTGGCGGACACCGAGGAGGACGACAGGTTCAGCATCCCCTGGGCCACCTCGCCGCCGGAGGTATCGAACAGCGCGTAGGGCAGCGCCTGTGTAAAGGGCGCCTCCCGCCCGGTGACGTCCACGAACACGGTGGCCGAGCTGATGCCCCGCACCACCGACGCCGCCCCGCTGACGGTCAGGAAGGTCGGGTTGACGCGGCTGACATTGTACCAGTAATCCTCCCGCATCTCCCCGCCCAGCACCGTATTGATGGGCACGGAGCGGCTGTCCTGGGCCTCAAAGGTCAGCGACAGCGTCTCCGGCACGATCTCGGTCACCCTGCCGAAGGTGGAGGTGGCCCGCAGCGGCACCTCCTGTGTGCCCGCTGTGCGGACGCTGGAGAGGTCCAGGGACACGGAGACATTCTCGTCCGACACCCGCGCGTAGTAGGTCTGCGGCGTCTCCACGGTGACGGAGATGCCCGTCAGCTGCTCCCCCGGATCGTTCAGCAGGGCCAGCCGGTTGGCGTTCAGGGTGGTCTGCCCGGTGATGTAGGCGGTGAGGCCGCCCACCACCTTCGCCCGGGTGATGGAGGTGTTGGTGGAGATCACATAGTTCCATAAAAGTATCGCCAGCAGCAGCGAAAGCAGCTTGATCCAAATATTGTGGACCAGTATCCCCCATATATTCCGCAAGAGCCATTTCAGCCGCTTCATCAGCCCTTCAAAGGGGTTTTCCTTCCTTTCAGGGGTGTGGTTCTCAGGGGTCCTATTCTCCATCGTTCGGCGCCTCCCTGCGCAGCGTCCCTATCCAGGAATACATATTTCTGTCCGGGGTAAAAAGCTCGGTCAGCAGTATGGTCAGCGACCGGCCGTCGAGGTGGCGGGTCAGCTTGCCCTCCCTGGCCATGGAGATGATGCCCGTCTCCTCCGATACGATCAGCGACACCGCGTCCGTGGTCTCGGTGATGCCGATGGCCGCCCGGTGCCGGGTGCCCAGGTCCCGGCTGATGGAGGGGTCCTCCGAAAGCGGCAGTATGCAGGCCGCCGCCTCGATGCGCCGGTTCAGTATCACCATCGCCCCGTCGTGCAGGGGCGTGTTCGGCTCGAATATGTTCTCGATCAGCGGGGCCGATATCTCCGCGTCCACCCGCGTGCCCGTCTCGATGACGTCCGCCAGCCCCGTGTGCCGCTGTATGATGATCAGCGCCCCGATGCGCTTGCGGCTCATATCGCTCATGGCCCGCACGATCTCCTGAACGCTGGATTCCACCTGGACCGGATTCTCCCGGTTCGGCAGCCCGATCACCCGCCGCATCAGCTTCGATCGCCCGATCTGCTCCAGCCCCCGCCGGAATTCCGGCTGAAACAGTATCACCACGAACAGCAGCCCCATGCTGATCACCTGCGTCAGCAGCCAGCTCACCGCGCTCAGATGCAGCGCGTTCGCCAGCCACGCAAACACCAGCACCGCCGCGATCCCCTTGAAGAGCGAATTGGACCGGGTGTGCATCACCAGCTTGATCACATAGTAGATGATGACCGTCAGTATCGCCACATCCACCCCGTTGTGCCAGTCCGGATGCTGAAAAAGATTCGTAAAAAGCGCCCCGATGGCCTGTAAATATTCCCTCACCCGCGCCATCCCCACACCCCCGGCTATCCATACTCGTCTATGTTCTATTATAATACAAATCCCTGCAAAAGAAAATTCTTTTTGGGGACTTTTCGGATAAAAAAATATGCCGTGTCTGTAAATCCATAAAAAGGAGACTGCCTTTCGACAGTCTCCCAAAGGTTTTTTTCAGTTTATGCAGCGGGGGCCAGGGCTTCCGCGATCTGAGCGGCGGCGGCGGCTTCTGCGCCGGCGATGCGGCCGAAGACCACGAAATCGGCCACGGCATTGCCGCCCAGGCGGTTGCCGCCGTGGACGCCGCCGGTGACCTCGCCCGCGGCGAAGAGGCCGGGGATGGGGCTGCCGGATTCATCGAGCACGCGGGTCTGGGGGTCGATCTTCAGGCCGCCCATGGTGTGGTGGATGCCGGCGGTGACCTTCACGGCGTAGAAGGGGGCGGTGTCCAGGGGCTGGGCGAAGGAGGTGCGGCCAAAGTCGGGGTCGCTCTTCTCGGCCACGTAGCCATTCCACTTTTCCATGGTGGCGGCGAAGGCGTCGGCAGGGATGCCGAGGGCCTCGGCCAGGGCCTCGTAAGAGTCGCCGGAGAGCATCAGGCCGCGCTTGATGTAGCCCTGGATGACGGAGGAGGCGTCCACCATCTTCTGGTCCACCACCAGCCAGGAGAAGGAATCGGGCTGGGCGATCTCGGCGGCGGAGACCACATCGCGGGTGCCGACCTCATCGATGAAGCGCTCGCCATTGGCGTTGATGAGGACCGCGCCGTCGCCGCGCAGGCCCTCGGTGATGAGGGAGGCTGTGTCGGCCTGTACGGTGGGGTGAATCTGAATCTGCTCCATATCCACGGTGGCCGCGCCGATAGCCTGGGCCATCGCGATGCCCTGGCCCTGGATGCCGGAGGCGTTGGTGGTCATGAAGCCGGCCAGATCGGGCTTGTAGGAGACGACCATGTCCAGATTTGCGCCGAAGCCGCCGGTGGTGAGCACCACGGCGTTTGCGAGGACGGTGACGGCGTTGCCGGTCTTGCCGGTGGCCTTGACGCCGCAGGCGGTTCCGTCAGCGGTCAGTATCTCGGTGGCGGTGGTGTCCAGCATCAGGGTGATGTTGTCCCGGGCCTTCACGGCCTCCTCCAGCAGGGGGACGGTGTAGGCGCCCACGGAGACCACCTTGCCCTCCTCGTTCAGGGGGCGATGGATGCGCTTGACGGACGCGCCGCCGAAGGAGGAAACGTCAGTCAGGTCGATGTTCTGGGTGCGCAGCCATTCGATGGCGTCGGCGGTGTTGCTGACCAGGGTGTTCACCAGCTCGGGGTCGTTGATGCCCTTGCCGCCGATCATGGTGTCCAGGGCGAAGAGGTCGGTGGAATCGAAATAGCCCTCGGGATTGGCCTGGTAGGCGTCCCACTGCTCCTGGACCTTGGCGGCCAGAGCGGTGATGGTCTCGTTATCGGCCCAGTTTTCGGCGGCGGCCTTCAGGGTCTTTTCCACGCCGGCGGCCTCGTCGAAGGTGTTCTCGTCCTGATCGGCGGTCTTGGCGGCGTTCATGCCGCCGGTGGATTTGACGGAGTTGCCGCCCACGGCGGGCTGGCTCTCCAACAGGACCACGTTCATGCCCGCGTCCGCAGCCACGATGGCGGCGGTCATGCCCGCGCCGCCCGCGCCGACGATGACCACGTCCGCGGTCAACTCGACGTCCTCGGCGGCGGTCTCGGTGTATTCGCGCATGTAGTCGTCGGGGTTCACGCCCGCCTCGGTCAGCGCCGCGCGGGTGGCCTCGATGAAGGCCGGGCGGGTGACCATGGCAAAGGTCGCGCCGGTGTAGGTGTCCACGATGCCGTTGGCGTCGACGAAGGCCTGGGGCCATTCGTTGATGATGTTCTTGCCGATGCCGTCGGTCTCGCTGTCGCCGGTGGCCTCTACGGCAGTGATGGTGCCGTCCTCAAGGGTGACGGTGACGGTGATGTCGCCGCCGAAGCCCTTGGCCGTGCCGGTGCCGGTGGCCGTCTCCGCCAGCGCGGCGGGGGCCATCGTCAGCAGCATCGCCAGCGCGAGCAGCAGTGCCCAGATGCGATTCCTCATAGTTGCTCCTCCTCATAAAGGGCCTGATTTTGGCGGTCGCCAATAGCCCTGTATTATTGTAACATAATAAAGTTTACATTGCAAGACCGGATTTTTTAGACAAGGCGTTGTCGATGAGGGGAAGTGGCTTTCAATTTATTCCTCTCTCGCCCTCTTTCCCCGCCCAATTAAAGTTACAATGTTGTCATTTGAGTATTGGCGGGGATTCTGCTATAATATACGATGTAATGGTGTCCTATGGGCACATGTATAATGATATTTCCGCGAACGCCGGGCGTTCGGAAAGGTGACAGACGATGAAGCATTCAAAGGGCTATGTGATGCGTTCGGAGAAGCGGCCCGCCTACGGGAGTACATCGGGTGGAAGGGTCCACAAGCCGAAGAAGCCAAAGGCCGGTCTGTTTTACATCATCATGACCATCATCATATCGGTGATACTATGGCCGGTGGGAATGATCATGCTCTGGCGGAAGAAGGTGCGGATGCAGGCGGGGACGAAGCTGCTGATCTCGCTGCTGACGATGTGCTTCTGCGTATTTCTGATCGTGTTCGGTCTGACGGTCCATGTTGACAACGAACAGTACACCGAATTCCAGGACAGGGCCAATGACTGGCTGAACGAGGCCTCTGAGAAACTGGCTATCGCCGGCGATGCCGCCTATCAGAAGGGCCTCGAGACCTGGGGGGTGATGAAGGAGTTCACCAACAATGTCACCGAGCCCTCTGCCAACACCATGGCCGATGCCATCGACCGGGGTGTCGCACTGGCCTGCCAGGTGAGGGCGAAGGTCCAGGGCGTTCCGGTGAACGAGGTGCTGCCCGAGGCGCTGTCCGATCTGGTGGTGCTCCCCACCCCCACAGCGAACGCTGCCGCGGAGGTTGACCAGGGCGTTCAAGTGCATCTCCCTGAGAATACACCCGCCCCTGAGGACGCCAGACCGCTGTCCGCGGGCCTGCTGACGTCGGAGGGCGAGGTGAAGCCGGGAGAGACCCCGGCGCCGACACCGACCCCCTCCCCCACCCCCGAACCGACGGAGACCCCCGAGCCGACGGAGCCGCCGCTGGAGTGGTCCGCCGTGGATGAGAATGGTCAGCCCGAGGTGGCCAGCGAGGGCGAACAGCCCCTGGCCGCGGCAGAGGTGGAGCCAGTAGCCGATACGGAGGCGCCCTCTGGGACCCCGGAGCCGACCGCTGAGCCCACCCCCGCGCCGACGATGACGCTGCGGGTCAAGCCCGCGGCGGAGGCGAGGGTCTACTACAACGCCACCGGCAACTACTACCATATGCAGTCCTCCTGTCTGCGGATGAGCGGGGCGGCCATGCACACCCTGGCGGAGGCCGTGGCCGACGGCAAGAGCCGATGCGAGGAGTGCGGGACCCCGGACGCCTCCATACTCGATGTGCCCTATGTGGCCTGGGTGGACAAGAACAACGTCTACCATACCGGAGATTCCTGCGCGAAATTTGAGGGCCTCTGGACGCTGATTTCGCTGAACGACGCCATCAACGGCGATTACACCGCCTGCCCGGCCTGCGAGGCGGAACTGTATACCGCCCTCTACGCTGACGCCGCCGCGGAGGCCGCCGCCATGGCCACCCCCGCGCCGACCGCCGGGGAAGAGGCTGCCGCCGAACCCTCCCCCACTGCCGAGGAAGAGAATACCGCCGAGCCCTCCCCCGCTGTCGAAGGAGAGAATACCGCTGAGCCTTCGCCGACTGCTGAGGAAGGAACTGAGGCCACGGAGGTTCCCGCTTCGACGGAAGCGACTATGAACACCCCGGCCCCGGAAGCGGGGAGCCCCACCCCTGTCCCAACTCTCAAGCCCGTTGGGGAGGCGATCGTCTATCACTCTTATAATGGAAGATTCTATCATCGCCATGAGACCTGCGTAAACATGACCGGCTCGAACCCCTACAAGCTCTCCGAGATCGGCGACGGTTACCGGCGGTGCCGCACCTGCGACGCCCCGGACATCGAGATGCTGGGCAAGGAGTGCCTTTGGATTGATGAAAACAGCCTCTGCCATACCTCCGATGAATGCGCCAATTTCGCCGGTGAATTCAACTTCATCCTCATCGACGACGCCATCGAGCAGGGCCTGACCGCCTGCCCCTTATGCGGCGCGGACACCTTCCTGGTTCCCGCCGCCCCGGAGACGGATGCCGAATAAGCAAAGCACAAAGGACAATGTTTGCGCTGCTTCATTGTCCTTTGTTTATTATTCGGGGAATGCGATAAACATGGATTTATCGAGATGTCGTTCGATTCCACCTCATCCGCCCTCACGGGCACCTTCCCCTCAAGGGGAAGGCAAGGAGCTAAGAACGGCAGCACTAAAAGCCTTTCCCTTGAGGGGAAGGTGGCGCGGAGGCAACTTTGCCTTTGGCAAAGTTGGTCTGGCCAAAGGCCAGACTGCCACGGCTCAAATCGAAGATTTGAGGCGCCCGAAGCGCCGGATGAGGTGAACCCCCGTCTCCCCAATAAACTTCAATTTATCGAGCTGGCACACAGTTATGCTTAATACACATCATGACTTAACCTAATTTTGTCATCCCCACGGCTTGACAGGCAGCCTCTTTCATGCTATAATTCTTTTGTTGCTTGTGAGGCACGGTTTGAGCGGCGGGGTGTGGCGCAGTTTGGTAGCGCACGTGCTTTGGGAGCATGGGGCCGCAGGTTCGAATCCTGTCACCCCGATCAGATGTGACCTCTTGGTCAAGCGGTTAAGACACCGCCCTTTCACGGCGGTAACACGGGTTCGAGTCCCGTAGAGGTCGCTTAAACAGTCATGAGAAATCATGGCTGTTTTTTTGTTCGCTGTGACAAATTAATTTAAGATTGTTATTGACGCTTCAATGTTAAAGTTATATAATAGAAATAAGGTCATATAAATGACGCTTATAGAACGCCAATATAAGAGGAGGAAGATTGATATGAATTACGCTGAGGAATCCCTGAGACTGCATGGCGAATGGAAGGGCAAAATTGAGGTCATCTCCCGCGCCCCTGTAAAGACAAAGGAAGACCTTTCCCTGGCCTACACCCCCGGCGTGGCCCAGCCCTGCCTGGAGATCCAAAAGGACGTCGATAAGAGCTACGATCTGACCCGCCGCTGGAATATGTGCGCGGTCATCACCGACGGCACCGCCGTGCTGGGCCTGGGCGACATCGGCCCCGAAGCGGGTATGCCGGTCATGGAGGGCAAGTGCGTGCTGTTCAAGTCCTTCGGCGATGTGGACGCCTTCCCCCTCTGCATCAAGTCCAAGGACGTGGACGAGATCGTCAACACCATCTATCTGATCTCCGGCTCCTTCGGCGGCATCAACCTGGAGGACATCGCCGCGCCCCGCTGCTTCGAGATCGAAAAGAAGCTGAAGGAAAAGTGCGATATCCCCATCTTCCATGACGACCAGCACGGCACCGCCATCATCACCCTGGCGGGCCTGATCAATGCGCTGAAGGTGGTCGGCAAGAAGAAGGACGAGATCAAGGTCGTCACCAACGGCGCGGGCGCTGCCGCCACGGCCATCACCAAGCTGCTGATCTCCTATGGCATCAAGAACGTCATCATGTGCGACCGCGCCGGCGCAATCTATCGCGGCCGCCCGAAGAACATGAACCCCTTCAAGGAGGAGATGGCGAACCTGACCAATCCCGACAACGTCTCCGGCTCCCTGGCCGACGTGTTGGTGGGCGCGGACGTGTTCATCGGCGTCTCCGCGCCGGGCACCGTCACCACCGAGATGGTCAAGACCATGAACAAGGACGCCATCATATTCGCCTGCGCCAATCCCACCCCCGAGATCTTCCCCGAGGACGCCAAGGCCGGCGGCGCGCGGGTCATCTCCACGGGCCGCAGCGACTTCCCGAACCAGATCAACAATGTGCTGGCCTTCCCCGGAGTGTTCCGCGGCGCCTTTGACGTCCGCGCGAAGGACATCAACGAGGAGATGAAGATCGCCGCCTCCTACGCGCTTGCGAACCTGATCTCCGATGAGGAGCTCAACGAGGAGTACATCATCCCCGCTCCCTTCGATCCCCGCGTCAAGGATGCCGTCGCCAAGGCCGTCGCGCAGGCTGCCCGCGATACCGGCGTCGCGAGGCTGTAAAGATACTGAAATCCGCAGGGCCATACGCTCTGCGGATTTCCATTTTACCACGAAAGAAGCCGGGACATCATCTGTCCCGGCCTTTCAGCGTGCCCGGCGGGATTCGAACCCACGGTCTTCAGAGTCGGAGTCTGACGCGATATCCAGCTTCGCTACGGGCACACGCAACAGTATTATTATAGCCCGTTTTGTCCAAATTGGCAAGGGGAAATCATAAAATCGCAAAAATATAACAGGCCGGATTTGGCTCACATATAAACAGGGTGTTGTTGGGGGTGTTGTTCAATTCCACCTCGTCCCGACAAATTCCAATTTATCGTTCTGGCCATGGTCCAGAGCTTTCCATTTCCTCAAATTACGCTTGCGAATTAACACGTTCTCTGATACAATAATTGAGTATATCAGAATGGGGGTTCTATAGATGAAAGGACACATCATTGCGCTGGACGCCATGGGCGGCGACAACGCGCCGGAGGCCATCGTCGCCGGCGGCGTCAAGGCGCTTCGGGCGTTTCCGGATATAAGTCTTTTGATGGCAGGCCCCGCCGATCGCTTGCAGGGGCTTTTGAAGGACGCGGAGGACGTGCGGGACCGGATCGAGATCCTCCCCGCGGACGACGTGATCACCATGGACGAGCCGCCCATGCTGGCGGTGCGGCGGAAGGTCAACTCCTCGCTGGTGCGGGCCATGACGGCGGTCCGCGAGGGCCGGGCCGGGGCCATTGTGTCGGCGGGCTCCACGGGCGCGGTGCTGGCGGGCGGCATGCTGCGCATCGGCAGGATTCAGGGCATCGAGCGGCCGGCGCTGGCCCCGGTGCTGCCGGGCCTGAAAAAGCAGTTTTTGCTCATCGACTGCGGCGCGAATGTGGACTGCCAGCCCCGGTATCTGCTGCAATTCGGGCTGATGGGGTCGGTCTATATGAAGTCCGTCATGGGCGTTGAGGACCCCGCCGTGGGCCTGGTGAACATCGGCGTGGAGGAGGAAAAGGGCAACAAGCTGACCAAGGAGACCTACCAGCTCATGAAGCAGCAGACCAGCTACCACTTCGCCGGCAACTGCGAGGCCCGTGACATCCCCAGCGGCGATTTCGACGTGGTGGTCACCGACGGCTTCGCGGGCAACGTGATTTTGAAGTACACCGAAGGCCTGGTTTGCACCGTCATGGGGATGCTCAAACACCGCATGATGGAGAACAAGCGCACCCGCCTGGGCGCGGCGCTGGCGAAACCCGCCTTCAGCGCCTTCAAGAAGGACATGGACTACAACGCTGTGGGCGGCGCACCGATGCTGGGCGTCCAGGGCGCGGTGGTCAAGGCCCACGGCAGTTCCGGCGACGTCGCCATCATGAACGCCATCCGTCAGGCGAAGATCATGCTGGACGGCGACGTAGTGGGCAAGATCTCCGCGGGGCTGGCCGGTCTGGGCGAGGAACAGAGTGAACAATAAAAAAGGAGACGATATGGCTATGGATCGCAACGCTATTTTCAACAAGGTGAAGGAATACATTCTGATGCAGCTTCCCATCGACGGCAGCAAGGTGACCGAGGACGCCCGCATGATCGAGGACCTAGGCGCGGACAGCGCGAACCTGATGATGCTCATCATGGACCTGGAGACCGAGTTCGACACTCAGGTGGAGGACGAGGCGCTGGGCACCATCAAGACCGTCGGCGACATCGTGAACTACATCTCCGCCAGGCTGTGAGGGTGGGATAGACCGTGAAAGCGCTTTGCAAAAAGCTGGGCTATCAATTCAGGGACATGAGTCTGCTGGAAACGGCGCTGACCCACCCCTCCTTCGGGGGGGATCACCACGTCCCCCACTATCAGCGGCTGGAATTTCTGGGGGACGCGGTGCTGGAGCTGGCCATCAGCAGGTACCTGTACTTCGAGTTCCCGGAGATCGACGAGGGCAAGCTGACCCGCATCCGCGCCGGGCTGGTGCGGGAGGAGACCCTCTGCCGCGCCGCACAGAGATTGGAGCTGGGGAAGTATCTGCGGCTCTCCGTGGGCGAGGACCGCTCCGGCGGGCGGACAAAGCCCTCCATACTCTGCGACGTGATGGAGGCTGTGCTGGCGGCGGTATATCTCGACGGGGGCTTCGACGCCGCCACAGAGGTCATTCGGCTGGCGCTGGCCGAGGACCTGCATCCGCAGATGTTAGAGGATCACCTGGACGCCAAGTCCCGCCTTCAGGAGATATTGCAGCGGACCGGCGATATGCCCAGATATGAATTTGTCTCGATGGAGGGCCCGCCGCACGCGCCGCAGTTCCGCTATCGCGCCGTCACCGACGACCGCGTGCTGGGTGAAGGCGCGGGCACCAGCAAGCAGCACGCCCAACAGGCCGCCGCCCGCGACGCGCTCAAAAAGCTGGGGCGGAAGTGAACGGGAGTGGGAGTTGAGAGTGGAAAGTGGAGAGTTATTAAAAGGGTAATTCTCCATTCTCCACTCGCAACTCTCGTTTGAATTGAAAATTGAAAGCGCGGCAGTGACCCGATTTTCCATTTCCAATTCCTTCAATAACGATTAGGGGTAACCAAAGATTGCGATTAAAGAAACTGGTGCTCCACGGTTTCAAGTCCTTTGCGGACCACGTGGAGGTCATATTTGAAAACGGCATCACCGGCGTGGTGGGGCCCAATGGCTGCGGGAAATCGAACATTTCCGACGCGGTGCGCTGGGTGCTGGGCGAGCAGAGCGCGAAGTCCCTTCGCGGCTCGAAGATGGAGGACGTCATCTTCAACGGCACCGAGAAGCGCCGCCGGCTGTCCTACTGCGAGGTGACGCTGGTCTTTGAAAACGAGGACCACGCGCTGCCCATCGACTTCGCCGAAGTGCAGGTGACCCGCCGGGTCTACCGCTCCGGGGAGGGCGAATACAAGATCAATGGGACGCAGTGCCGGTTGAAGGACATCGTCGATTTATTCCGGGACACCGGCATCGGCAAGGACGGCTATTCGCTCATCGGTCAGGGCCGCATCGACGAGATACTGTCCGCCAAGTCCGAGGACCGGCGGCAGGTCTTTGAGGAGGCCGCGGGTATCGTCAAGTACAAGGCCCGCAAGCTGGATGCGGAGAAGCGCATTGCCCACACCCAGGAAAACCTCTACCGCGTGGAAGACATCCTTCACGAGCTGGAGGAGCGGGTGGAGCCGCTGAAGCAGCAGTCCGAAGCGGCACGGGAATACTTGCAGCTTCGGGACGAATTGAAGATACTGGACCTGAATGTGTTTCTCGTGCGCACGGAGCGGTATGAGGAACGCATTAAGGAGTTAAAGGCGTCCGTCGAAGCGCTGGGCGAATCCATCGCGCAGGCCAATGAAGCGCTGGAAAAGCAGGGCGCGGCGCGCGACGAGGCCCAGACCCTGCTGGACCAGTACGAAATGGAGGCCAGCGAGAAGCGCGAGGTCGTCCAGCGGCTGATCCGCGAGGTGGAGGTCGGCGAGGGTGCGGCCCAGGTGATGCGGGAGCGCATCGCCGCCGGCGAGAAGGAGCGGGACCGGCTGACTGCCCAGAAGGAAGCCGCCGCCGAGGGTGGCGAGGGCATCCGCAGGCAGATCGGCCAGATGACCAAGAACATCACCCTGGAGACGCAGATCATCGAGACTGCGTCCGCTTCCCTTGCCGAAAAGGAGGCGCGGCTGAATGAATCCGAGGCCGCGCTTTCCGAAATGGAACAGCGTTCCGAGGACGCCAAGCAAGAGATCATACGGGCCATGAACCGGCTGGGCGACGTCAGGAGCCAGCGGGCGCGTTTGAGTGCCATGCAGACCGCACTGAAAAACCAGCTCGGCGGCATGGAAGCCGACCACGACCGGGAGCAGACCGGCGTCACCGCGCTGGGCGAACACGTCCAGTCGGCCAGAGACCTTTTGGAGACGGAGACCGCCCGCAAGGCCGAATTGACGAAACAGGTCTCCGACATGCAGACACAGGTGCAATCCCTCAACGACCAGTCCCAGCAATTGCAGCAGAGGGTCACGCGGTTGCAGACCGAGCGACAGCAGCGGGATTCCCGGCTGAAGCTGCTCAAAGAGATGCAGCGGGACTATGAGGGCTACAACAACTCCGTCAAGCAGGTGCTGATGCAAGCCAAGCGCATCCCCAATTCCGGGGTGCACGGCGTGGTGGCCGATCTGATCCACGTCCCAGCGCGGCTGGAACGGGCCATGGACATGGTGCTGGGCGGAGCCCTTCAAAACATCGTGGTGGATCGGGACGAGGACGCCAAGCGCATGATCGAATACCTGCGCAAGAACCGCTTTGGCCGGGCGACTTTTCTGCCCATCGGCTCCGTCCGCGGGCGCACGCTGACACCTCAGGAGCGGAACGTGCTGGCCATGCCGGGGTGCGTGGGGCTGGCCTCGGAGCTGGTGGAGTTTGACCCGAAATATCAGGGCATCATCGACAACCTGCTGGGGCGGACCGTGGTGGCCGAGGATTTGAACGCCGGCATCGCCATACAGCGGGCGGGGCGGTATCAGTTCCGCCTGGTAACGCTGGAGGGCGACGTCATGCACTCCGGCGGCTCCATGACCGGCGGCAGCACCCAGAGCCGCATGACCAGCCTGCTCTCCCGGACCCGCGAAATCGAGGAGACGGAGGCGGCGCTGAAGAACATCGAAACCGAGTTCGCTGCGGCGCGGGAGAAGTACGCCAGTCTGGAGGAACAGCGCGCCAACGTCAAGAAGGAGCGCGGCGAGGTCTACGACGAGCTGCATCGGCAGGAGGTCGCCGTGGCCCGCGCTGAGACGCAATTAAAGGCCGCTCTGGAAGAACAGGACAGCAACAACCGCCGCGTACAGCGTCTGGAGGGTGAGCGGGAACGCCTGAGCGCCCAGCTTGCCGACGTGACCAAGTCTCTGGAAGCGCTGGACGAGCAGCAGCAGTCGGCGGAGAGCTCCACGGAGAGTCGACAGGCCGAGGTGAAGGAGCTGTCCACAAAGCTCTATCACCTGCGCACGGAGACCGAGACCCTGCGCGGGGAGGTCGGCGAGGAGCGCATACAATTAGCCTCTCGGAAGAAGGGCTTGGAGGCCGACACCGCCAACCGGGACAGGCTGCTTTCAGAGGTAGAGGACACCAAGAAGCTGTTGGAGGATTCCGAGGCGGCGCTGGCCCAGTGTTTAAGGGAATTGGAAGAAAACGCTGCTCTGCTTGAAAAGGACGTTGCGAAGCTGACGGAGGACAAGGTCGCGCTGGACGAGGCGCGGACCGCTTTCAACGCCGTGGACGGCCAGCGCACCGGAGCACAGAAGAAATTGCAGGCCCTTGGCGAGCAGATCGACGCCCTGCGCAAGGATTTGGACGACTTCTCCGACAAGCATCACCGCAGCGAATTGCAACTGGCCCGCGTGGAGGGCGAATTCAAGCAGATACAGGACCGCATCTGGGAGGACTACGAGCTGACCTACGCCGGGGCCGAACCCTTCCGCACGGCGGACTTCAAGCTGACGGAATCGGAAAAGCGCATCGCCGCCATCCGCCAGCGCATCCGCGCCATGGGCACGGTGAACGTGGCGGCGGTGGACGAATACCGCCGCACCGTGGAGCGCGTGCAGGAAATGAGCGAACAGCGGGATGATCTACTCAAGGCCCAGGCCGATTTGGAGGACATCGTAGCGGAGCTGGAATCGAAGATGGAGAAGCAGTTCCGGGAGCAGTTCACGCTGATGAACGACAACTTCCAGCGCACCTTCGTGAAGCTCTTTGGCGGCGGCAAGGCTGAATTGAGGCTGACCGACCCTGGCGACGCGCTGAACTGCGGCATCGAGATCGTGGCCCAGCCGCCGGGAAAGAAACTGCAAATGCTGTCGCTGCTCTCGGGCGGCGAGCGCGCGCTGACCGCCATCGCCATACTCTTCGCCATACTCGACTTAAAGCCGACGCCCTTCTGCATACTCGACGAGATCGAGGCCGCGCTGGACGACGCCAACATCGACACCTACGCCGACTACCTCAAAGCCTATTCCGCCAACACCCAGTTCATCGTCATCACCCACAGAAAGGGCACCATGGAGCGCTGCGACGCGCTGTACGGCGTGGTGATGGAGGAGAAGGGCGTTTCCAAGACGGTGTCGGTAAAGCTGAACGAAGCGGTTTAATACCATTGGCAAATCTTCAAATAACCATCCGGGGGAGGTTACGATATGGGTTTTTTTGACAAGATCAAGCAGGGCCTTAAAAAGACGCGTGAGGTCTTTTCGGGGCGCATGGACCAGCTGGTGGAGAACTACGTGGAGCTGGACGACGACTTTTACGAGGACCTGACGGACATACTGATCATGGCCGACGTGGGCGTGGCAACCTCTGAGCTGGCGGTGGGCCGGTTGAAGGAGAAGTGCCAGAAGGAGAAGATCGGCGATCCCCAGAAAGCCCGCGAGGCGCTGAAGGAGATTCTGGCGGACATCCTGTGGGCGGAGCCGATGAAGCTGCAAAGCCCCATGGTGCTGCTGATCATCGGCGTCAACGGCGTGGGCAAGACCACCTCCATCGGCAAGCTGGCCTCGCGCTTGAAGGTCATGGGCCGGCGTGTCATCATCTGCGCGGGCGACACCTTCCGCGCCGCCGCCGCCGAGCAACTCACGGTGTGGGCCGACCGGGCCGAGGTGCCCATCATCAAGCACAAGGAAGGCGCCGACCCCGCCGCCGTGGTGTTCGACGGCATCCAGGCCGCCCGGGGTCGCCATGCCGACGTGCTGCTGGTGGACACCGCCGGACGCCTGCACAACAAGGCCCATCTGATGGACGAATTGAAGAAGATCAGCCGCGTGGTGGAGCGGGAATATCCCGAGGCCGCGCTGAGCGCCCTGCTGGTCATCGACGCCACCACCGGCCAAAACGGACTGGCTCAGGCGAAGGTGTTCAGCGAGGTGGCCAATCTCGATGGCATCATACTCACCAAGCTGGACGGCACCGCCAAGGGCGGCATCGCCATCGCCATCCGCAACGAGCTGGGCCTCCCCGTCCGCTACATCGGCCTCGGTGAGCAGCTCGATGACATGCAGCCCTTCGACGCCAAGGAATTCGTCAACGCACTGTTCTGAGGTTTGCACCGGCCTGTGATCATTGATCGCGGGCCGGTTTTAGTTACAACTTAGTGTTCAGCATAAACAGGGATTTGTCGGGGAGATGCACACGCTCCTGTAGGGGCGGCGTTGCGCCGCCCGCCGGGTAAAACGATGCGTTTCGTTGGGGGCGGGCGCCGAAACGGCGCCCCTACAAGGTTGGTTTGACTCCTCGACAAATTCCAATTAATCGTATAACCCGAACCGTCGTTTTTCAATTTTCAATTATCAATTTTCAATTTACTGAAAAATACATCTTGCATTCTCCCCACAAAAATTGTATAATATTATCGAAAACGGTTTCGCAGAAATGCTGAATGGAGGGTTTGCTGATATGAAGTTTGGGTATTTTGACGACAACGCGCGGGAATATGTCATCAACACGCCGGAGACGCCGCTTCCGTGGATCAACTATCTGGGCAGCGACGCCTTTTTCAGCCTGATCTCCAACACGGGCGGCGGCTACTGCTTCTACCGGGACGCGAAGCTGCGCCGGCTGATCCGCTATCGCTACAATCAGGCCAGCGGCGATCTGGGCGGGCGCTTCGTCTACATCAACGACGGCGGCACGGTCTGGTCCCCCGCCTTCCTGCCCGCCGGCACGCGGCTGGACAGCTACAAGTGCCGCCACGGCATGGGCTACACCATCTTTGAGTCCTCGAAGAACGATGTCAGGGCCGTGGAGACCATGCTGGTGCCCAAGGGTGAGCGCTGCGAGGTCTGGAAGCTGACGGTCTCCAACCTGGGCGACGCCATCAAGTCGCTGAAGATCTACGGCGCGGTGGAGTTCTGCCTGTGGAACGCCGTGGACGATTCCACCAACTTCCAGCGCAATCTCAATATTGGTGAGGTTGAAATTCTGCCCAGTGTGATCTACCACAAGACCGAGTACCGCGAGCGCCGCAACCACTATAGCTGGTTCTCCGTCAACGTGCCCACCGACGGGTTTGACACCCAGCGCGAGGCGTTCCTAGGCCGCTTCGGCACCTGGCAGAACCCGAAGATGGTGCTGGAGGGACAGAGCGCGTCCTCCGAGGCCCACGGCTGGTCCCCCATCGCCGCCCATCGCATCGACGTGACCCTGGGCCCCGGCGAGAGCCGCGAATTCGTGTTCGTGCTGGGCTACGCCGAGAACCCGAAGGACGACAAGTTCGCCGCCCCCGGCATCATCCGCAAGGACGAGGCTGAGGCCGTCATCGCCCGCTATGCCGACCCCGCCGCCGTCGACGCCGCCATGGCGAAGCTGGCGGAGTACTGGGAGGGCCTGCTGGGCGGCTTCCGCATCGACTCCGCCGAGCCAAGGCTGAACCGCATGGTAAACATCTGGAACCAGTACCAGTGCATGGTCACCTTCAACCTGAGCCGCTCCGCCTCCTACTATGAGTCTGGCACGGGCCGCGGCATGGGCTTCCGCGATTCCTGCCAGGATCTGCTGGGCTTCATGCACATGATCCCCGACCGGGCACGGGAGCGCATCATCGACATCGCCTCCGTCCAGTGGGCCGACGGCAGCACCTACCACCAGTATCAGCCCCTGACCAAGCAGGGCAACAACGAGATCGGCTCCGGCTTCAACGACGACCCGCTGTGGCTGGTGGCCTGCACCGCCGCCTACATCCGCGAGACCGGCGACCACTCCATCCTGGACCATCCCACCCCCTTCGACCACAAGCCCGGCAGCGAGGTGCCGCTGATGGAGCATCTGAAGCGCTCCGTGGACCACGTCATCGACAACCGCGGCCCCCATGGATTGCCGCTCATCGGTCGCGCCGACTGGAACGACTGCCTGAATCTGAACTGCTTCTCCGAGACCGACGGCGAGTCCTTCCAGACCACCGCCAACTATGAGAGCGGCATCGCCGAATCCGTGTTCATCGCGGCCATGTTCGTCAAATACGCCCGTGAGTACGCCGACCTGTGCGACCGCTGGGGCACCAAGGAAGAGGCCGAGCGCGCCCGCAAAGCCGCCGACGAGATGGAGAAGGCCGTGGAGAAGGACGGCTGGGACGGCGAGTGGTTCCTCCGCGCCTATGACGCCTTTGGCCACAAGGTGGGCACCCACGAGACCGAGGAGGCCCAGATCTTCATCGAGCCCCAGGGCTTCGCGGTGATGGCCGGTATCGGCAGGGACAACGGCATGGCATTAAAAGCCCTCAACAGCACCCGCGAACGCCTCTTCGGGCCCTATGGCGTGGAGCTGCTGAACCCGGTCTATACCAGGTATCACGTGGAGCTGGGCGAGATCACCAGCTATCCCGGCGGCTACAAGGAGAACGGCTCCGTGTTCACCCACAACAATCCCTGGGTGGGCATCGGCGAGGCCGTGATGGGGCGCGGCAACGAGAGCTTCGAGGTCTACACCCGCATCTGCCCCGCCTGGGTGGAGGAGAACAGCGAGATCCGCAAGACCGAGCCCTACGTCTACTGCCAGACCACCGCGGGCCGCGCCGCCTACACGCCCGGCGAGGCCAAGAACAGCTGGCTCTCCGGCACCGCCGCCTGGACCTTCGTGTCCGTCAGCCAGTACATACTGGGCCTGCGCCCGGATTACGAGGGCCTGACCATCCAGCCCTGCCTGCCCGACTCCCTTGAGGGGTTCACCGCCGCCAGAAGGTTCCGCGGGTGCGAGTATGACATCACCGTCACCCGTGGCGACAACAAGGGCGTCACCGTGGACGGCGAGGCCATTGAGGGCTGCACCGTGCCCCATGTGGACGGCCGTAAGGTCTGCAAGGTGAACGTCACCATCTAAATGCCCAAAAAGCGTCACACAAAATCAACGTATATGAAACACGAACGGGGTTACATTCCCGTTCGTGTTTCACTATAATAAGCGTTGTGCATTTGAAGCACCAACAATATCAAAGGAGATAATATCATGAAGAAGATTATTGCTTTTGTTCTGGTTCTGGCCGCTCTGACCATGTGCCTGACCGCCTGCGGCAAGAAGGAAGCTGCCCCCGCCGCCACTGAGGCTCCCGCCGCCACTGAGGCTCCCGCCGCCACCGAGGCTCCCGCTGAGGAAGCGCCCGCTGCCGAAGAGGCTCCCGCTGAGGAGGCCGCCGCTGAAGAAGCTCCCGCCGAGGAAGCCGCCGCTGAGGAAGCTCCCGCTGAGGAGACCAAGGGCTAATTAAACCCACAGTTTGAGGACAGAGGACAGTGTGAATACCTTTGGACAGGAGCCCGGAAAAATCTTTCCGGAGAGCATGATCCGAAGGTATTCCCGCTGTCCTCTTTCGTTTATTATTGCGTCCCTCCCCCATGCTTTCCTGTGGGAGGGACGCTTTTTTAACGCTGTAGCAACATTATGACCAATATATGATTGTATAATTATGATAATAATTACAATCGGAGGCAGCTATGGCCAGCAAGTCAAGCAAGAAAAAAAAGACGTCTAAGGCGGAGCGGAAGCGGATCGCCCGGCGGAACCAGTTGATCAAAAGGTTTGGCATTTTTGGCGCCATCATCGCCATATGTTTAATATGTCTGATCATGATACCCATCATGAACCGGCCCATCGACCGGCAGGTGACCTGGACCCCGGCCCAGGGGGCCATCGCCATGGACGAGGCGCCCGTCCCGGAGACGCCCACCCCCGCGCCGACGGAACCGCCCGCCGCAGAGGCCGAAGTCAGCGACGACCTGCTGGCCTCCGACATGTACACCGGCGAACCGGAGGGCGACGACTATTATGACGACTTCGAAGCCGAAGAGGCCGAGGAAGCGGTCGTGGGCTTCGCCGAGCCCGCCGACGACACGCTGATCGACGAACCCGTCAGCGAAGGACCCGTGACGCTGACCCTCACGGCGGCGGGCGACTGCACGCTGGGCGGCTGCCTGAAGCACGACACCTTCAAGGTGTTCGAAAAGTATGTGACCGACAACGGCTACGACTACTTTCTGAAAAACGTCAGGGCGCTGTTTGAGTCCGACGACCTGACCATCGTCAACCTGGAGGGACCGCTGACGGACGTGGGCACCATGACCACCAAGAGCGGCATATGCTTCCGGGGCGAGCCCGCCTGGACGGGGATACTGACCGGCTCCAGCGTGGAGCTGTGCAACTTCGCCAACAACCACAACATGGACATGGGCCAGGAGGGCTTCGACCGCACACTCCAGGCGCTGGACGAGGCGGGGCTCGGCTACTGCGTCTACGACAAGATCTACCACACCACCATCAAGGGTGTGCGCGTCACCGCTCTGGGCTTCGACAAATGGGCCAACAAGAAGGAGCAGGTCGTTGCAGCCATCCAGCAAGAGCGGCCCAACTGCGACCTGCTGATCGTCAACTTCCATTGGGGCAAGGAGATGCACTATGAGGCCATGAGCGACCAGAAGGCCATGGCCCACGCCATCGTGGACGCCGGGGCGGACCTGGTCATCGGCACCCATCCCCACGTGTTCGGCGGCGTGGAGCTTTACAATGGCAAATACATCGCCTACTCTCTGGGCAACTTCTGCTTCGGCGGCAACACGGTGCCCTCGGACCAGCGGGCCATGATCTTCCAGCAGCAGTTTATCTTTGAAAACGGCAAGCTCACCGATGGGGGCATCAACATCATCCCCTGCCTGGTCTCCGGCAACCCCAAGAAGAACGACTTCCAGCCCTACATACTGGCCGCCAAGGAGGGCACGGCGCTCTTAAAGAAGATCGCCAAATACTCCATCAACCTGGGCAGCGGCGTGAACTGGATGCCGGGCAGTTATCCCGAGCAGATCGGCCTGACCGCGCCCAAGGCTGGCGCCGCCGCGGCCACCGCCGTGTCCCTGGTGGAGAACACCCCCGTGCCGGAATCGGCCATCGTGCCCGCCGACCAGGTGTTCACCGAGGAGGACGGCTTCGACACCGTCACCGACCCTCAGTCCCTGGCCACCCCCACCGTGGAACCCCTGAACGGCCTCGGCTCAAGGACCCTCACCCAGGAGGAGGCCGCCGCCATGCAGGAGCAGATCTATCTGGATCAGATGGGGGGAAGCTGGTAAACAGTTATAAAACAGGGATTTGTCGGGGTGACGTTCGAGGCCACCTCATCCTCCCTCACGGGCACCTTCCCCTCAAGGGGAAGGCAAGGGGTTAAGAACGGTGACCCCAAAAGCCTTCCCCTTGAGGGGAAGGTGGCGCGAAGCGCCGGATGAGGTGGGTTACCCGCTCACCCCGGCAAATTCCAATTTATACAGGAGGTTCCATTCCATGAATCACGAGGATACCGCCCGGGCGGCGCACAGGAACGGCTCGAACTGCGCCGCGTCGGTCTACAGCGCCTTTGCGGACGTCAATCCCACGCATGGCGAACCGCCCCTCCCCCGGGGCGAAGGCGGCATGTGCGGCGCGGTGCTGGCGGCGCGGCAGGTGTTGAGGGAGCTGAGCATCGAAAATGATTTCGACCAGCGCTTCACCGAGGTCTGCGGCTCCCTGAAGTGCGCCGAGCTGCGCAGGGCCCGCATCCCCTGCAACGACCTGGTGGGCGTGGCCGCGAAACTGACGGACGCCTATATCGAAAAAATGCGCTGAATACGACAGGAGCGTTCATTGTGACGTTCCTGTCATTTTTATTCCATAGTTGACATTGAATCAATCCCTTCACACCACATATTGTCACGATATTGTGCGACCCAAATTTACCCCGGATGTGGTATACTGATGGTGACTATTTATGGAGGTGACCCTGCATTGATTCAAAGAATTATAGCCGCGTGCCTGGCGCTGATGCTCCTCGGCGGCTGTCTGGCCGAGGGCACAGACATCATTATAAAGGAAGGCGCAAAGGGCACGGGCGTTAAATTCCTACAGGAGGAACTGAAAAAGCTCGGGTTTTTTGAGGGCGAAGCGGACGGCGTATACGGCGCGGCCACGGGCTTCGCGGTGGCGTCCTACGCCAATTCAAAGGGACTGGACGTCACCCTGGGCGTCAACGCCGCCACCATACAAGCGCTGTGCGCGGACAACGGCGTGGGCACGCTGGACGTGGGCAGCACGGGCACGGCGGTCTATGCCGTACAGTCCCTGCTCTATGACATGGGCTTTTTAGAGGACGCACCCGACGGCAAGTTCGGCGCGCAGACAAAGCAGGCCGTTCAGCAGTACATGAAATTCGTCTCGGAGAGTGCCGTCGCCTATATGCAGGACAACGAGGACGCCCGCGCCGCCGCCATACTGGCCGCGCCGGCGGAGGACATGCCCATCGTCTATGACGCGCCTATCATCAGCACCGAAACCGTCGTGACCGATGGAAAGGTCACCCCGGAATGGTTCGACTTCATGATGAACGGCACCGCCCGGACCGGCGCGGACATCGGGCCGAACAGCGGCCGCGATGACGTGCGCCGCGTGCAGCGCCGCCTGAGGGCCCTGTCCTACACCGCAGACACCCGCATCGACGGCATGTTCGGCGCGAACACCGAGCGCTGCCTGAAGTACTTCCAGCATCTGAACAACCTGGATGAGACCGGCATCTGCGACAAGGCCACCCAGGCCGTGCTGTTCAGCGAGGCCGCCGTGAAGTCCGACCAGTACGTCGCGCCCTACATGGCCTATGTGCTCACCGACCAGTGCAAGGTCCACATCATGGAGTGGACCGGCGCGGGCTATACGAAGGAAGCCAAGGTCTTCACCTGCTCCACCGGCGCGAAGAACACCCCCACCGTCCACGGCACCTTCCAGGCTGTGGGCCAGATCAGCCCCTGGTATTACATGCCGACCTCCCACGTCTGGGTGCGCTACGCCTTCCAGATTCAGGGCAACTACTTCTTCCACTCCGTGCTGTTCCACTCCAAGGGCGCCACAAACCCCACCTCCTCCTCTGTGCGCAACCTCGGCAGCAATGTCTCTCACGGCTGCATCCGTCTCGCCGTGGAGGACGTCCAGTGGATCTATGAAAATTGCACCCCCGGCATGACTGTAATCATCCAGTAAAAAACTCCCGGCCATCAAAAAAAGATGGTCGGGATATTTTGTTACAGTTCAACATCGCGGATAAACAGGGATTTATCGGGGAGACGAACCTCTCAATCAGCCTACGGCTGACAGTTCCCCTTAAAAGGGGAGCCAAGGGGGCTACCGTTCTTCTTGGCTCCCCTTTCAGGGGAGCTGGCGCGAAGCGCCTGAGAGGTCGTCTCCCCGATGAATTCCAATTTTATAGGATTCTGAGCAACAACGATATCTTGCGCAGAACAAACTCTTAACATCAAAAAGTATTGACAAATCCGGGGTTTGGGTGTATATTATATAAGCACTTTGCGAGAGGGAATCAAAAAGCAAAGCGTGGTCCCTTAGCTCAGCTGGATAGAGCGTCTGGCTACGGACCAGAAGGTCAGGGGTTCGAATCCCTTAGGGTCCGCTGTAAGGCAGCATCTGAACGTCAAAGTTCAGGTGCTGTTCTTTTTTCATTCAGTGTATTTTACTTTGTATATAGGGAGGTTATTGACATGCAGGATATGAGCCGAAAGGCACAGGAGCTGAAGGTGGCCTACATTGGCGGCGGTTCCCGTGGCTGGGCCTGGGGGTTTATGACGGACCTGGCGATGGATGCGGATCTGTGCGGCACGGTGCGGCTCTACGACATCGACCGCGCCGCGGCGGAGCGGAACAAAATCATCGGCGAAAAGATCAGCGCTCATCCCGATGCCGCTTCCCGCTGGAAGTACGAGGTTGCCGACAGTCTCCGGGACGCGCTGGCCGGGGCGGATTTCGTGGTCATCTCCATACTTCCCGGCACCTTTGAGGAGATGCGCTCGGACGTCCACCTGCCGGAGCGGCTGGGCATCTACCAGCCCGTGGGCGACACCGTGGGGGCCGGCGGCTTCATGCGGGCCATGCGGACGATACCAATGTTCGTCGAGATCGGCGAGGCCATCAAAGCCTATGCCCCGGCGGCCTGGGTCATCAATTACACCAACCCCATGAGCCTCTGCGTGCGCACGCTGTACCACGTCTTCCGGCAGATCAAGGCCTTCGGCTGCTGCCATGAGGTTTTCGGCACTCAGAAGCTGCTTTGCGCCATGCTGGAAAAGGAGTGCGGCATCCCCGGCGTGACCCGGCAGGACCTCTACACCACCGTCACTGGCATCAACCACTTCACCTGGCTGACACGGGCCAGCTACAGGGACATGGACCTCATGCCGCTGTACGCGCAGTTTGCCGACAAATACTATGAATCCGGCTTCGACGAGGGCGGCGACGACAACTGGATGAACAACCATTTCAAGTGCGCTCATCGGGTGAAGTTCGACCTGTTCCGCCGCTACGGGGCCATCGCCGCCGCGGGGGACCGTCACCTGGCCGAGTTCACCGCGCCCTGGTACACCCGGGACCCAGAGACGGTGCGCCAATGGAAATTCCAGCTCACCACCGTGGACTGGCGGGTGAAGGACCTGGGCGACCGCCTGAGGCGCTCTGACGCCCTCATCAGCAGCGCTGAGGCTGTGGAGCTCAAACCCTCAGGGGAGGAGGGACACCTGCTTCTGAAGGCCGTCCTGGGCCTTGGAGACCTCGTCAGCAACGTCAACATTCCCAACCGGGGGCAGATCCCCAATCTGCCGCTGGGCAGCGTGGTGGAGACCAACGCTTTGTTCGGCAGGGACCGCATCGAGCCGGTGTTCGCGGGAGCCATGCCCGCCAACCTCCTGCCGCTGGTGGCCCGCCACGTCTACAATCAGGAGAACGCCCTCACCACCGCACTCAACTGCGACCGGAAGTTGGGGTTCACCACCTTCATGAACGACCCCCAGCTCGCCGGTGTGACCTTTAAAGACGGCCAAAAGCTGTTTGACGACATGCTGGAAAACCAGCGCGAATACCTGCCAAAGGCATGGTTCAGATAAAATACGACGCGGCTCCGCTGATATTCAGTGGAGCCGCGTTTTTTAATGGGTATGAAAGCCGCGCTCGTCGGGGTCGACGGGGAGGCGCGTGGTCTCCATGCCGGTGATCTCGATGTATCTTCCCCGCTGGATGGCCTGGAGCACCTGGTCAATCTGTTCCTCCGTGCCCTGTATCTCCATGGTCACGGTGCCGTCGGATTCGTTCCGCACCCAGCCCGTCGCGCCATAGAGTGACGCCCCGTGGCGGGCGCGATAGCGAAAGCCCACGCCTTGCACCCAGCCGTAAAAATGTATCCTGCGCCTGATTATCTCGTCCATTGCCCTTCCCTATTTCATCAGCAAATACGCCCCCGCGGCCAGCGCGATGATTTGAAGCGCCAGCAGCACGGGAAAGAACACTCTGAAATACCAGTGCTTTGTCTTGTGGTGAAACACCTTCATCCCCAGCACGCCGCCGAGGCCGCCGAAGCAGGCCGTCGCCAGGAACAGCGTCCGCTCTGAGACGCGCCACAGGCCCTTCTGAGCGCGCCGCTTGTCGATGCCCATCAGGGCAAAGGCGGCGATGTTCATGACCGCCAGGACGGCCAGGGCCGCCGTCAGAATCAATTTCTTATCCATAGGGACATTATACCAGAGAGAATCAGTTTTTACAATAGTTAGCTATCACTAACTTCATGGATTTGCTATAATGAACCTGACCGGACAGACCGGCATAGTCTGATGAAAAAGGATGTGAGGATATGAACGAGGCCATTCGAGGCATTGCGATTCCCTTTATCGGCACGTCGCTGGGGGCGGCGCTGGTATTTTTCATGAAGCGGGAGATCAAGCCGTTGCTGCAAAAAGCGCTGACGGGCTTTGCGGCGGGAGTGATGGTGGCGGCATCGGTGTGGAGCCTGCTGCTGCCGGCCATCGACCAGTCGTCAGAACTGGGGGCGTGGAGCTTCCTCCCGGCGGCGGGCGGGTTCTGGCTGGGAATACTGTTCCTGCTGTTCCTGGACAAGACGGTCCCCCACCTCCACATGAACGCGGACACCGCCGAGGGCACACGGGCGGCGCTGTCAAAAAACACCATGATGCTGTTGGCGGTGACCATCCACAACATCCCTGAGGGCATGGCGGTGGGCGTGGTCTACGCGGGCTATCTGACGGGACAGCCGGGCATCACGGCGCTGGGAGCCATGTCACTGGCCCTGGGCATCGCCATACAGAACCTGCCGGAGGGCGCGATCATCTCCCTGCCCCTCCATGCCCAGGGAATGAGCCGCACAAGGGCCTTCATCGGTGGCGTGCTGACCGGCGCGGTGGAGCCTCTTGGCGCGGCGCTGATGCTGCTGATGGCGCGACAGCTCTCCCCCGCCATGCCCTGGTTTCTGAGCTTCGCCGCCGGTGCCATGCTGTATGTGGTAGTGGAGGAGCTCATCCCCGAGACCGCCGAGCCGCCCCACTCCAACATCGGCACGCTGATGTTCGCCGCCGGGTTCACGCTGATGATGGTGCTGGACGTGGCGTTGGGCTGAGAAAAACGACAGCGTCCCGCCTCCGGGACGCTGTCGACCTTATATCCTGACGGCGATCTTTTCCCAATCCTCATTGGTGATCTTCAAGACCTCGCGGATCTGCTGATCGGAGAAGCGCAGAGCCGTTCTGAGATTGCGAACATTATCCGCAAGAATGTTGAGCCGTTCCTCCGCACGTCCCTCTTCTCGGCCCTCCTCGCGGCCCATTTCCCAGGCTTCGCGGCGCATGTCCTCCATTGCCTTGCACATTTCGCCCACCCCTTTCGGATTCTCCTTATAATAGCGTGAACGCTCCGCCATCGGGGCGCAGAGCATTTCGTTCGGTTCCCGGACACGCTAATAATGGTAAAAAACAGCGTCCCGCCTTCGGGACGCTGTGGCCCTTAAATCCTCACGGCGATCTTTTCCCAATCCTCATTGGTGATCTTCAGCACCTCGCGGATCTGCTGATCGGAGAAGCGCAGGGCCGTTTTGAGATTGCGGACATTGTCCACAAGGATGTTGAGCCGGCCCTCTTCGCGGCCCATTTCCCAGGCTTCGCGGCGCATGTCCTCCATTGCCTTGCACATTTCGCCCACTCCTTTCGGATTCTCCTTATAATAGCGCGACCGCTCCGCCATCGGGTCGCAGAGCATATCGTTCGGATCACTGCACAGAAAATCATGCATCAGCCGACCCAGCGGGTCGCCGCCCCGGTACTGGCCGTTGACGTAGAGTATATGGGCCCCGTCGTCGAAGGACGTGCCGAGAGCAACGTTCATGCGCTCGATGGGATAAAGGCCCAGGCCGCTGCCGAAGAAATCCCGCTCCGTGATGAATATCACATAGGTTTCAGGCAGCGCCTCAAATTCCTGTCCGGCATCCAAAGCCTCGATGTCCATCGCCGAGGCGTGGTAGCGGGCGCGGGCCGGTCTCGCGCCGCCGTCGGCCCGCTGGACCTCGATGTCGTACTGGCGGTTCTCGCTGTCCACGCCATGCACGTCCAGACACAGCGAACGCGCCCCCAGCAGCCGCTTCAGATCCCGCTGGGTCTCCATGTGGGTCAGCCGGAGATCGTCCCGCCCGAGGATGATCCGCAGGACATATTCCGCCAGCGGCAGATCGTCCCGGAACAGGCAACGCATGAAGGTATCGTCGATGGGACGGAAGCCGCGCAGCCTCTGCAAGTCCTCCTCGTGAAACCGCCTTTCAAGTTCCGCCCTGTCCATCCTCAATCACCGCCCTTTTGGGTCAATTATACCACGCTTTTAGCGAATCCGCAACCCGGCACGACGAAAAGAAGGCGGCAAACGGATGAATTGCAAGTGTATGATCAGCCGAAGTCGAACGACCCTACAGGGGCGGCGTTGTGGGTACGCAAGTCTCCATTTCTCAATTAAACAGCGGGGTATTACATACATATATCCTTGTATGCAATACCCCGCTATAAAAAGGGCTTCCACCCTTGGATGATGTACCTTGGCCGTAAGGAGGGTGGAAGCCTGCTCCGCTTTTCAGCGAAGTTCCCTGAACACCCCTCCCACGATTCCCGGTCGTGAGAGGGATGAAAAGGTAAAACTAAATATTATTTGAATGTTACTGTAACTTCACCTTCTGTGGATGATGCAGGGGCAGTTTCAGTTGCAGCAGTATAACTGGCCGCAGTATAGCTAAGTTCTGCACTGCCCTTTGATTTAGGCGTTCCAACAACCTTCATATTTGCAGGCAATTCAATATCACTCTGCCATCCATCCTGAGTTTGCTTCAGTTTAACAGTAATCGAGTCCACATCTCCACTGGTATCATCGATTACTTTAACCAACATTTCTGCATATGCTGACCTTATATTTGCCGCATCTGTAGACTCTCTACTCTTCTCCAACTGGCTGGTAAACACCGGAATGGCAATGGCGACGAGGACGGCGATGATGGCGACGACGATCAGCAGTTCGGCGAGTGTGAAGCCCTTCTTGTTGCGCTTGTTCATCATGGGGAATCATCCTTTCTCAAAAGCTCGGTTCTGTCGAAAAGAGCGCGGCAAGAGCGAAAATTGATTAGCCGGCTAACCGCGATCTTCATAAAGTACGACAAAAGCTGTTGACATTTCCCCGCCGCAATGCTTATAATGAAGTTGCGAGTTTCATAGGGCATCACAAGTCTGGGCCGTTTGTCGTCTGGCGACAAGTAGTTGACTACCTGTTTCCGCGGCGTCATACAAGCCAACAGCTTTCTTTGTCGATCCCTATAATATCATAGTTTAATACGATTGTCAATAGTATAATCGTGTTTTTCTTAGATTTTGGAGGGGTGAATCATGTCTTTCTACGATCGCTACGCGGGGCTGTGCGCGGAGCGGGGTTTGAGTGCGCAGAGCCGGGAAATGTTCGATGTTACGGGGGTGACCACGGGGACTATCAGCGGCTGGAAGCGCGGCGCGGAACCACGTCCGGCGATACTGGTGCGGCTGGCAAAGTATTTCGGGGTCTCGGTGGACTATCTGCTTGGTCTTACCGAAGTAAGAACCTCCGGATTGTCCGATCATGAGCGATTGATCGTGGACGCTTTCCGCATGGCCGATGCGGAGGGGCAGCAGGAGATCATATATGCCTGTCAAAATGAAAAGCGCAAGGCTGAAAAGCGGCTTGCGCTGCAAGAAGGGTGATGCTGAAGGTTGTTTTAGGGGAGAAGGATTGTTGAAGGAGGCTTTAGATTAAAGTGGCGGCATTTTGCTGACTGATTCGTTTGACTTATCATATCGGGCTGGGCGGGCGGCGAAACGCCGCCCCTACAGGGGTATACCATATTTGAAACTACATTTTCTGATTATTTCCATAAAAAACCCGGCGTTCGCAATGAACGCCGGGTCATTATTACGCATTAGTCGGCGATGATCTTGGTGACAACGCCGGAGCCAACGGTACGGCCGCCTTCACGGATAGCGAAGCGGAGGCCTTCCTCGCAGGCGATGGGGGTGATCAGCTTGACTTCCATGTCGATGTGGTCACCGGGCATAACCATCTCAACGCCCTCGGGCAGCTTGATGTCGCCGGTAACGTCGGTGGTGCGGAAGTAGAACTGGGGACGATAGCCATTGAAGAAGGGGGTATGACGACCGCCTTCTTCCTTGGTCAGGACGTACACCTGGCCAATGAAGTGGGTGTGGGGATGGATGGAGCCGGGCTTGGCCAGAACCTGGCCGCGCTCGATCTCGGTGCGCTGCACGCCGCGGAGCAGGACGCCGATGTTGTCGCCAGCCTCGGCGAAGTCCAGCAGCTTGCGGAACATCTCGACGCCGGTGACGACGGTGGTGCGCTTCTCCTCAGTCAGGCCGACGATTTCGACCTGGTCGGACATCTTGACGATGCCGCGCTCGACACGGCCGGTAGCCACGGTGCCGCGGCCGGTGATGGAGAACACGTCCTCAACAGGCATCAGGAAGGGCTTGTCGGTGTCGCGCTCGGGATCGGGGATGTAGCTGTCAACAGCGTCCATCAGCTCGAAGATGCACTGGCACTCGGGAGTGGTCTTGGCATCCTTGCCGGCAGTAAGAGCCTCGAGGGCCTGCAGGGCGGAACCCTTGATGATCGGGATGTCGTCGCCCGGGAAATCGTACTCGTTGAGCAGCTCGCGGATCTCCATCTCGACCAGCTCCAGCAGCTCGGGATCGTCAACCTGGTCAACCTTGTTCATGAACACGATGATGTAGGGCACGCCAACCTGACGGGCCAGCAGGATGTGCTCACGGGTCTGGGGCATCGGGCCGTCGGCCGAGGAGACAACCAGAATCGCGCCGTCCATCTGGGCAGCACCGGTGATCATGTTCTTGACGTAGTCAGCATGGCCGGGGCAGTCCACGTGAGCATAGTGACGCTTCTCGGTCTGATACTCGACGTGAGCGGTGTTGATCGTGATGCCACGGGCCTTCTCTTCGGGCGCCTTGTCGATCTGGTCATAGCGCATGGCTTCCGCGCCGCCGACCTGAGCCAGAGCCATGGTGATGGCGGCGGTCAGGGTGGTCTTGCCGTGGTCAACGTGACCGATCGTGCCGATGTTTACATGCGGCTTATTGCGCTCAAATTTTGCCTTTGCCATTGGAAATTCCTCCCTAAAAAGTGATGGGTTGTATTGCAGTATGGAGCGGGTGATGGGAATCGAACCCACGTGGCCAGCTTGGGAAGCTGGAGCTCTGCCATTGAGCTACACCCGCACGTCCCGCTCGGATACGACTTTTATTTTACTTTAGAACCCGCCGTTTGTCAACAACCAAATGTGTAATTCGCTGTAAATTCACCTGATTGGAACACTTTTTGACGGAATAAACCCCAAAAATTAACCTTCTACTTTTCCTCCAGGTACTTCAAAAGCTTGCGCTTGATGCGCTGGAGGGCGTTGTCCACGGACTTGACATGGCGGCCCATGGCCTCGGCGATCTCGACGTAGCTCTTGCCCTCCATGTACAGCACCAGCACCTGCTTCTCCAGGGGGGACATCATCTGGCCGATACGGCCCTCGATGAAGGAGAGGTCCTCCCGGTCGATCATCATGTCCTCGGGGTTGGAGAGGCCCTCCTCGGTGATGACGTCCAGCAGGGTGCGGTCGGAGTCCTCCTCGTAGATGGGGCGGTTTAAGGAGATATAGCTGTTTAGAGGGATGTGCTTCTGCCGGGTGGCGGTCTTGATGGCGGTGATGATCTGCCGGGTGATGCACAGCTCCGCGAAGGCCCGGAATGACGACAGCTTTTCCTCCTTATAATCGCGGATGGCCTTGTAGAGGCCGATCATGCCCTCCTGGACGATGTCCTCATGGTCCGCGCCGATCAGGAAATAGCTGCGCGCCTTGGTGCGCACGAAGTTCTTGTACTTGTTCAGCAGGTATTCCAGCGCCTGGGAATCCGTATCCTGGGCCAGCCTGACCACCTGTTCGTCCGTCATGGCATTGTAATCCTGGGTGTACATGTTACCTCCGTGGGAGAATGTGGAATTGGGAATGGGAAATGGGGAATGAAAACAGCTTTGTGGCCGAGGTATTCCGCCATCCGCTGTGTACAGCGATGCGATACGCGCAGGGCGGGCGGCGAAACGCCGCCCCTACAGGCGGTGTCATGTTTTCAAACGAATCGTTCCTCATTTATTCAAACAAATCCCGGAGGGATTTGAACCTTCATTCCCCATTCCCCATTTCCAATTCCCCATTATTATTTCCCCTTTTTCAGCTCGTCCAACCGCCGCTTCACGTCCTCGGGCAGGCGTTCGCCGATGGAGGTGCGGCGGGCGGAGGGGCGCAGGGGGGCGGCGTGGCGGATGCCGTCGTCGCGCATGGCCCGCATTTCATACATCAGCTCCCGGGCGGACATGCGGGTCGCGCCCCGGCCCAGCACGATGGTCTGCTCCAGCGCGTCGGAGGAGGCCACGCGCACCTCGACGCGGCGGACCTCGATGTCGTGGGCGAAGTCGTCACAGAGGCGCTCAATGTAGCGGTCTGCGATCTCGCCCTTCTGGGTATAGACCACCGTCACCGCGCCGTGGTTTTCCTCGGTGCGCGTCTGGCGGTCGGACATCCAGGCGTCGAACACCAGTATGACCCGCTGCCCGGAATAGCCGGCATAGTCCATCAGGGCGCTGAGCAGCTTTTCCCTCGCGTCGGCCAGGGACGCGCCGGAAAAGTCGCCGCCGGCGTTGATGATGTTGTAGCCGTCCACGATCAGCACCCGCTTCGGCGGGCGTCCTGGGGCGCTCACAGGCCGCGCTGGCGGAGAATTTCGTACATCAGCACGCCCGCCGCCACCGAGGCGTTCAGCGAATCAATGTGGCCCTTGATGGGCACGGACACCACGCGGTCGCACTTTTCCAGCGTCAGCCGGGAGATGCCATCGCCCTCGGAGCCGATGACCAGGGCGATGGGGCCGGTCAGATCGGCGGACCAGGCGTTTTCGCCGTCCATGGCCGCGCCGGTGACCCACAGGCCGGCTTCCTTCAATTCCTCCAATGCGCGGTTCAGGTTCTTGACGCGGGCCACGGGCATGTGGTTCAGCGCGCCCGCCGCCGCCTTGGCCGCCGCCGGGGACAGGCCCGCCGCACGGCGCTCGGGGATGACCACGCCGTGGGCACCGGCGCACTCGGCGGAGCGGATGATGGCGCCCAGGTTGTGGGGATCGGTGATGCCGTCCAGCACGACGATGAAGGGCTCCTCTCCCCTGTCCTTCGCCGCGGCCAGCATGTCCTCCAGGGGCGTATAGGGCACGGCGGCGACATAGGCCAGCATGCCCTGGTGAGCAGGATAGATTTGGTCCAACCTGCTGCGGTCCACGACCTGCACCACCACGCCGGCGTTCTTTGCCAGTTTGATGATCTCCCGGCCCGCGCCGGACAGGTCGCCGTCGGCCACCAGCAGCTTCTCCATGGGACGGCCCGCCTTCAGCGCCTCCCGGATGGGATTGCGGCCCACCAGCATGTGCTCGTCGTCCATAGGCGCGTCGGTGAACTCCGCGGCCAGTTCCTCAGGGATCTCCGGGGCCTCGTAGTCATAATTCTCAGCGGGGCGGCGGTACTCCCTCGGGCCGGATTCGGAGCGGTAGGCCCCGCCGTGCTTCGGCCTGCGGGAGAAGTCACGGTCCACCACGTCCTCACGCCGGGGGGCGTGATAATCCCCGGTCACCCGGCGGGCCTGGGGGACGTTCTCGGTGATGCGACCCACCCTCGGCGGGTTGTCCCCGCGCGTGCGGCGGTCATCGCCATAGGTGCGGCGGCCCGGGCCGTCGAAGCGGTTCTCGCCATAGGGTTTGCGACCGCGATTGTCGCGGTTGTCCCTGTTGCCGCGATAGCTGTTGTCATTTCGGTTGTCGCGGTTGCCGCGGCGGTTATCATCTCTCATGGATCGTTCCTCTATTCCTGTTTCTGTCTATCGTAAATTCATGGCAAGCTCTATCTCGTCTTCATCCTCATTGCCGGTGGCGGAAAAGCCCTTGCGCTCATAGAGCTTTCTTGCGATGGGATTGTCCCGGTTGCAGGTCAGGGCCACTCTGTCCGAATCGCCGAAGGGCTTCGTCCGGATGTATTCGAGCACCCGGTCGAGGACCTCGCGTCCATAGCCCCTCCCCTGCTCGCCTGCGTCGATCATCATGTGCCAGATGTCATACTCGGGGACATCATAATCATAGATCACCATGACGTAGCCGACCATCTTTTCCCCGGCATAAATGCCGAAGGGGTGGCACTGGTTCCTGTAGACATAGGCCTGGGCAAGGCTCCGGATCGGATGGGATACAAAGCGCTCCTGTCCCGGCGCAAGCCTGAGGTTAAAGGCGTCAATGAAATTTCCCTCTGTGATTGGTCTGAGTTCAACCATCAAGGCCTCCAAAAGATTGGTATATAAAATCGGGGAGAGAAGACACCCTCAATCACTCAAAAGCCGTATCAGGCAGGGCGGCGGCGAGGATCTGGTTCATGCGCTCCCGCTGGCCGGTGACGTAGAGATAGCCGATGACGGCCTCCAGCGCGGTGGCGCGGTGGTACTCGGCGGGGTCGGCGTTGCGGGGCGGGGACTGCTTCGCGTTGCGGGCGCGGCGGGCGACGCCGGCCTCAGCCTCGGTGAGCATCCCTTCCACCCGGTTGAGCGCCTCGGCCTGGGCATGGGCGCAGACCAGGGATATGGCGTGGCGGTGCAGGTTCCTCACCCGCCCGCCGTGGGCGATCAGGTGCTCCCGCACGTAGAGATCATACAGCGCGTCCCCGATGTAGGCCAGCTCCAGCGAGCCGGGGAGTGTGCCGTGTTCAAATTCAAATATCATTCTGTCAGCCAAACATCTTCAAATACTTCTGATAGGCTTCGTCCCATGCCCTGCCGTCGGTCTCGGGCATGAAGGTCCGCGTGGGGAAGGACGCCTCGACGACACCGCGCAGCTCGGGGATGGTGTCGATGGCGCCAAGGGCCTTGGCCTGCATCAGCAGGTTGCCGATGACGGTGCCCTCGCCGGGGCCGGCCACCACGGGGCGCTTGATGGCCTCGGCGGTGAACTTGTTCAGCAGGCCATTCTTGGAGCCGCCGCCGACGATGTGCAGCACCTTCACGGGCTTCTTCAGCAGGTCCTGCTCCAGGCGCTCCACGGCCCAGCGGTATTTCAGCGCCAGGCTCTCGTAGACCACGCGGGAGATCTCACCGCGGCCCTGGGGGACGGGCTGGCCGGTCAGTGCGCAATAGCCCTGGATGCGGTTGGGCATGTCGCCGGGGGCCATGAAGCAGGGGTCGTCCACGTCGATGATGGCCTTGAAGGCCGGCGCGCCCATGGCCATCTCCACCAGTTCGGCGAAGTCCACGGCGTCGGCGCGGCGGTCCCACTCGCGCTTGCACTCCTGGATGATCCACAGACCCATGATGTTTTTCAAGAGGCGGATGGAGCCGTCCACGCAGCCCTCGTTGGTGTAGTTGGCCTCCATGACCTCCCTGGAGCACAGGGGCTGGGGAATCTCGACGCCCAGCAGCGACCAGGTGCCGGAGGACAGGAAGGCGTAATCCTTCTCCTTCGCGGGCACGGCCAAGGCGGCGCTGGCGGTGTCGTGGCCGCCCACGGCGATGACGGGGATCTGGCCGATGCCGCACTCCGTGGCGATCTCCGGCAGCAGTTTGCCGCGGACGGTGCCGGGCAGCTTCACCTCGCCCAGCAGGCGGGTGGGCAGGCCCAGCTTTTCCATGAGTTCCCTGTCCCAGTCGCGGGTGTAGGGGTTCAATAATTCGCTGGTGGAGGCGACGGTGTACTCGGTGCCCTTCTCCCCCGTCAGCAGGTAGGCCAGCAGGTCCGGCATGAACAGCAGGTCCGTGGCCTGATCCAGCACCGGGTCGTTTTCAGCCTTCATGGCGCAGAGCTGATAGATGGTGTTGAAGGTGTTGTAGGCCGTGCCCGTGCGGGCGAAGAGCTCCTCGTCGGGGATGGTCTCGCGGACCTTCTCCCGCATCCCCGTGGTGCGCAGGTCGCGGTAGTGGACCGGCAGGCTCAGCAGACGGCCGTTGGCGTCCAGCAGACCGTAGTCCACGCCCCAGGTGTCGATGCCGATGGCGTCCAGCTCTACGCCCATCCGGGCGATCTTCAAAAGGGCCTGCTTCATCTCGTAAAACAGCCGGGGCAGGTCCCACACGAAGCGACCGCAGAGCTGCACCGGATCGTTGGAGAAGCGGTGAATCTCCTCCAGCCGCAGCACGCCGTTTTCCAATACACCCAGCATGGCCCGCCCGCTGGACGCGCCGAAATCAAATCCCAACAGATTCAATGCCTTCATAGATTTTCACACACTCCTCGCGATTTGATTCATCCGCAAATACACATAATGACTCTGAATTATAGTATACCAAATTATTGCGCCGTCTACAAGGGATTTATGCAAATTTACGGGGCGGGAAACGGTAAACAGACGAGGCACAGAACCCAATTATTTCAATTGTTTCAACTGTTCCGATGTGTGCCGGAGCAATGGCGAAAAATGTATACAAAGTGTGTATATTCACCCGGTCATACACGTAGAAATCCACATTTTCCACATGGTTATCCACAGCTTTTGTGGGTAAAAACCTTGATTTTCGGGGAATTATTCGAGTTATGCACAGCCCGACAAAATATGTATAATTATTTTCCACAGACTTCGGTCTGTTCATGTCTGATTTCCTTCAAAATCAGCTTTTCAATGTGTCTGAATTGTTTTCATAAAGTCATATTCCAGTCATATTCACAAATAAGAAACGCCTGAAAACCCTTTGGTTTCAGGCATTTATGTCACTTTACGGTCATATATATTGCGGAGCTATTTCTAAATATTACAGAAGTATTTCATTTACGTGCATTTAATGGTTTTATACAGTCTATCGACGGCCCGCGGCGATGGCGCAGATGGTGTTGATGAGCAGGGCGGTGAGGAGAGCGTAGAGGAAATTGGGCACGGCAAAGCCCTCCACGAAGTAATCGCTGAGATAGATGAGCCCCAGGTCGATGACCAGGCCGAACAGGCCCAGCGTCAGACAGCCCAGCGGCGCGAAGATCAGCCGCAGGACGGGGCGCAGTATGAGGTGGGCCACGCCCAGCAGCGCCCCGGTCAAGAAGGCGGGACGCAGGGCGTTGAAGTCCAGGCCGTCGGGGTAGAAGCCCATCAGCTCCCCCACCATGGGCACGGCCAGCGTGCAGCAGAGGAAAATCAGCAGCCAGGGGGAGCCTCGCTTTTTATCGTCATCCTTTTTCATGAAGCCAGTCCTCGATAATATCTGAAAATTTCGGCCAGACGCCGATGGCGGGCGGCGCGGAGAGAAAGCGCATGAGCTCATGCCGCACGGGGTGCTCAAAGGCCAGTGAGGCCGCCCACAGCGCGATCTGCTGGCCGGGTTTGCCGCCGCCATAGCGGGCGTCGCCCCACAGCGGCAGGCCGGCATGGGCGTGCTGGACGCGAATCTGATGGGCCCGGCCCGTGTAGAGCCGGACCTCGGCGAGGGTCAGATTGTCCCGCGTACAAAGCGGCACAGTCGTCAGCCGCGCCAGCTTCGCGCCGTCCGACTTGGGCGGCATGACACGTACCATGCCATCGGGGAGCTTCTTCAGCCAGTCCTCAAGGTCCCTCGGGCCGTCCAGCGTACCTTGCAGCACAGCGAGATAGCGCTTGTCCTGCGCGTGCTCCGCGAAGGCCTTGGAAAGCCGCGCCGCCGCCTTGGACGTGCGGGCAAACACCATCGCCCCGCCCACCGGCCGGTCCAGCCGATGCACCAGGCCGAGGTAAACCGCCCCCGGCTTCTGATATTTATTGCCAATATAAGCCTTCAATATGCTCAGCAAGTCGTCGTCGCCGGAGCTGTCCGACTGGGTCGGCAGGTTCGGTGGCTTCACCACCACGAGGAGGTGGTTGTCCTCATAGAGGACGGGGATGGTGAATTTGGCGTGATGTATCGTGTCAATCATTGCGTTTTCTTTCATAGGTAAATGGGGATTTGTCGGGATGTAAGTTCGAAGCCACCTCATCCGCCCTCACGGGCACTTGACAAGGGCCTACCGGCCCCATCTCACTGAAAACAGTCCACTGGA